>CAZWOT010000093.1:0-9068 GCA_964635595.1 uncultured Desulfovibrio sp. | reverse complement strand
TCGTGGCCGAGAAGTACCCCGAGGGCACCGTCATCGAGGGCACCATCAAGAACATTACCGAGTTTGGCATGTTCATCGGCATCGAGGACGGCATCGACGGCCTCATCCATGTCTCGGACATCAGCTGGACCAAGAAGATCCGCCATCCCGGAGAGTACTACAAGGTGGGTGCAACCGTGCAGGCCAAGGTCCTGACCGTGGACCAGGCCAACGAGAAGTTCACCCTCGGCATCAAGCAGCTCGTGGAAGATCCCTGGGCCAACGTGCCGAACAAGTACCCCGTGGGCTGCACCGTGAAGGGCACCGTCACCAACATCACCGACTTCGGCATCTTCGTCGAGGTGGAGGAAGGCGTCGAGGGCCTCGTGCACGTCTCCGAGCTGGGTCTTGGCAAAAAGGGCAAGACGCCTGCCGAGCTCTTCTCGGACGGCCAGGAAATAGAGGCCAAGGTCATCCACGTGAGCGCCGAGGAGCGCAGGCTTGGCCTTTCCTTGAGGCAACTGCAGGCCCGCGACGAGGACAAGAGCAAGGACTACCAGACCGGTCCCGTTGAGGCAGGCACGCAGAACCTGGGCGAGCTTCTGAAGAAGGCTTCCGAGGAAGCCGAGGCCGAATCGGGTCGGGAATAGGCTGACGGAAAAAGCCCATCAAGGGCCCAAATTCAAGGGGAAACGGGTTGACCGCTTCCCCTTTTTCTTTGGCACTTTCTGGGCGCAAAAAGGCCAGCACCCCCCCATGCAGAGCCGACTGGAGACGTATCGGAGATTTTGATTTCATGTAGCATGAAGCCCTGGAGCTGCTTGACACGTCTGCCATGCGCGCCCCCCGGCAACCTGGCCGGGGCCTCATTGGAGCCGCAACGCAGAAATGTGGCCCGGCGGTGAGGCGATGGACTGCCTGACGCGGAGAACTGGAACAGCTCCGGCAGTCCCGCCAGCGCGTGTGGGACTGCCGGCACGCCTCAAGTTCTCCCCGCATGTTCATAACAAGGAACATGCGGTCTTTTCTGCTGGTGTTTTCTCGCCAGAATTCGTTTCAAAAGCGGAACAGAATTTCAGAAATGAAACACCAAAACCCATGCTCAATTCATTGATTTCAAGGTGTTGAGTTCTGGCACGCCGATTGCAACTTGTCTTGCGACGCGTTTCGTATACGACGCCGCTTATTCTTGAGACAACGCTTTTCCCATTGCCTGCGCGGGCAATGGATCCAGACCCCCGGGACCATGACCCCAAGGAGGCCGCACGCCCGGCTTTCGCCTTTGCCTGACGGATCTTCTTCCAACGAGGGGCTTTTCCGAAACGGACTGCGCGAAAGAAAGAGTGCGGACAAAAGCATGAAAAAAACAGCTCATCTCAAGCAGCTTCTGCGCGCTCCCGAAATCCTGCTCGCGCCCGGTGCCTACGACGTTCTGAGCGCCAAGATCATCGAGCACTGCGGCTTCAGGGCCGTCTACATGACCGGCTACGGGACTTCGGCCAGTGTTCTCGGACAGCCCGACGTGGGCCTGCTGACCATGTCGGAAATGGTCGAGCGCGCCCGCAACCTCGCCGAGGCCGTGGAGGTCCCGGTCCTGGCCGACGCGGACACGGGCTACGGCAATCCCCTGAACGTCATGCGCACCGTGCGCGAGTACGAAAAGGCCGGCGTGTGTGGAATCCAGCTTGAGGACCAGGTCTTTCCCAAGCGCTGCGGGCACATGCTCGGCCGCAGGGTGATCCCCAGGGACGAGATGGTCCAGAAAATCAAGGCCGCCGTGGACGCGAGGCTCGACGACGATCTTGTGATCATCGCCCGCACGGACGCACGCACCAACCACGGTCTCGAGGAGGCTCTCGAGCGCGGCAAGGCATACGAGGAGGCGGGTGCCGACCTCATCTTCATCGAGTCGCCGGAAAGCGTGGAAGAAATGCGCAAGATCAACGAGACCTTCCCCGACACGCCGACACTCGCCAACATGCTCGAGGGCGGCCGCACGCCGATCCCCACCGCGAAGGAGCTCGAGGCCATGGGCTTCGGAATCGCCATCTACTGCACTGGGCCCCTGTACGCCGCTGCGCTGGCCGTGCGCGACTACATGCAGCACCTGCAGTCCGCCGGCACCACCGCGGACTACTACGACAGACTCATCACCTTCCCCGAGTTCAACTCCTTCATCGGACTTGATAAGTACAATGAACTAAGCGCCAGGTACGCGCCGAAAAACGGGGAATAGCTCGTGCAACGGCATCCTTTGGCGGACATCATGCATCCGGCATGAAGCCCGTTTCGCGATCGGCTTTCGACCAGTACAAGCCCGTCCACGTCCTCTCCCCTCAAGTTGCGCGCATCCGGAGACGCTTTTGCGATCGCACCCTGCGGCAGCCCGACACGGGGAGGAAGCCATGCCCGAACAGTCCAGACCATTCCCCCAGGACACCGGGAGCACCCGGACCGCACAGTTCGCGCCCCCAACGCTCCAGTCTCCCTCATCCCAGGACTACACAATAGCCCTGCTCGCTCCCTACGGCAGTCTCTGCTCCATCTTCTCGCAGGCGGCCCAGGACAAGCCCTGCCGCCTCGTCATGAAGACAGGCATGGCGCTCGAGGAAGCGGTGGACGAGGCTCGCCGGATCATCAAGACCGACGCTCCCGACGTCATCTGCAGCCGCGGCGGCACGGCGGACTACCTGAAAAGCCAGCTGGACGTTCCCGTGGTGGACATTTCCACCACCGCGCTCGACCTTCTGCGCACGCTTCTTCCCTTCTCGAAGAAGCTCGGCAAGGTTGCCTTCTTCCACTACCTCACGCCCATGCCGGAAGTGCAGACCGTGGCAAAAGCCCTTGGCATGGAGATCCGCGAGTACTTCTTCCACACCCGTGAGGAGATGAAGGCCCGCATGCTCCAGGCCGCGGCCGAAGGCGTCCAGCTGGGCGTCGGCGGTGCCCTGGTCACGGGAATGCGCGACATCTGCGGAGTCGAGGGCATCCTGCTCGAGGCCGGCGAGGACGCGGTGGCCAGGAGCCTCAACGAGGCTCTCGGCATCGCCCGGGTGCGGCGCATGGACCGCCAGCGTCACGCGAGCCTCGTGACCATTCTCGACACCGTGACCGAGGGCATCATCGCCACCGACTCGTCCAACCGCTTGACCCTGGTGAACCCGGCCGCCGCCAAGCTCCTCGACATCAGCCCGGAAAACGCCCTCGGACTCGACGCGCGCAGCGTGGTGCCCAACACGCGCACCCTGGAAGTCCTGCGCAAGGGGCAGCCCGAGCTCAACGAAATCCAGGATCTGAAAGGGCTTACCATCGTCACCAACCGGGTGCCCATCCGCAGCAACGGCAACATCCTGGGCGTCGTGTGCACCTTCTCCGGTGCCGAGCGCATCCGCCAGGCCGAACGCCGCCTGCGCCAGAAAAAGGACGCATTTCGGGCCCGCTGGCGCATGGACGACATCCTCACGCACGACGCCGCCATGGAGGATCTCAAGTCCCTTGCCCAGCGCTACGCGCGCACCGACGCCACCGTGCTTCTGCTCGGCGAGTCCGGAACGGGCAAGGAGCTCTTCGCCCAGGGCATGCACCTCGCGAGCGGGCGGCGAGACGGCCCCTTCGTGCCCGTCAACTGCGCTGCCATTCCCGAGGATCTCCTCGAGTCCGAGCTCTTCGGCTACGAGGAGGGCGCCTTCACCGGCGCCAGACGCTCCGGCAAGCCCGGCATGTTCGAGATGGCCCACGACGGCACCATCTTCCTGGACGAGATAGGCGAGCTTCCGCTCCACCTCCAGGCAAGGCTTCTGCGGGTCCTGCAGGAGCGCGAGGTCATGCACGTGGGTGGCGACGAGACCGTGCGCATCAATGCCAGGGTCATCTGCGCGACCAACCGGGATCTCGCGGGCGAGGTTGCCGAAGGACGGTTCCGCGAGGACCTCTACTACCGTTGCAACGTGCTCCAGATAGCCATCCCGCCGCTGAGGGCGCGCGGAGAGGACGTGCTCCATCTCGCCCGAACCTTTCTCGAGAGGCATCCGGCGGGACGCCGTCCAGACGCGGCAAGTGTCATGGTCGAGGCGGTGAGGAAGGAGCTTTGCGGCTACTCCTGGCCCGGCAACGTGCGCGAACTCGAAAGCTGCATGGAGCGTCTAGCCCTGAGCATGGAGCTCTTCCCGGAGCGTTCCCCGCAAGAACACTTTGCCTGCGTCTTTCGGCCCACGGTGTCTGCCAAGGGCAGGCCTGCGCGCAACGTCGGCGACGTCCGGCCCCTCAGGGAAAGCCTCGAGGAGGCCGAGAGGGAAATCCTGCGCAGGGCTCTTGCACGGTGCGCAGGCGACGCGGCCAGGGCCGCGAAGCTTCTCGGCATCGGTCGCACCACCCTCTGGCGCAAGCTGCAAAAGGGCGGCCGGGACGAGCAGGGGTCCGGGGAAGGCGCAAAATACGGGTCGTGAGCCCGGGTCGCGAGATGTCGCGCGAAGAGAACGCGCGAAGAACGGCATCAACGGCGGCAGACGGAAAATTTCAAGGAGACAGCAAGCAATGCAGCAACCAACGCAGCAACCAGCACAGCATGTGTTCAAATGCCGGGGCATAAGCCCCGGGCGCGCGGAAGGCGAAGTTCTCGTCTGCCGCCAGCCCATAGGCTTCAATTTCGGCTTCGACTGCGAGACCGGCACGGTCATCGAGCACAACCACGAACTGGAGAACGTGTCCGTCAAGGACAAGATCCTGGTCTTTCCCTACGGCAAGGGCAGCACCGGCGGCTCCTACGTGCTCTACCAACTCTGCGTCATGGGCACCGGCCCCAGGGCCATCATCAACGGCGTGACGGAAACCATCATCGCCTGCGGGGCCATCATGGGCAGGGTGCCGGTTGTGGACTGCCTCGAAAAGGACCCCTTCGAGGTCCTGCACAATGGCGACATCGTCGAGGTGGACGCGGACGCGCAGACGGTAACCCTCAAGAAGGCCGCAAACGACGCGGGCAAGGAGGCCAGGCCATGAAGCTCGACGACAACGACAAGCGCATGCTCGACGGCGAGCAGGGCCCGTCCCGCCGCATGGCCATGGAAATGCTCGTGGCCCTCGGCAAGATCTACGGCGCCGAGAAGCTCGTGCCCGTGAAGAGCGCCCACGTGGCCGGCCTCTCCTACCGCTCGCACGGCGACGCCGGCATGGAATGGATCGAGAAGACGGCCGACGAGGGCGCGAAGGTGGTCATCCCCACCACCATGAACGTCATCGGCGTGGACCGCTCCCGCGACCTCGGACTCCCGAAGGAGTGGTGTCGCAAGCAGCTGCGCATCAACGACGGCTACGTGCGCACCGGCTGCTACGGAACGTCCTCCTGCGTGCCCTACCTCTATGGCTTCGTGCCCCGCTTCGGCGAGCACATCGCCTGGGCCGAATCCTCCGCCGTGGTCTTCACCAATTCCTTCCTCGGCGCCCGCGACAACCGCGAGGGCGGCCCCAGCGCCTTTGCCGCGGCCCTCACGGGCAAGACGCCCCTGCACGGCCTGCATCTCGACGAGAACCGCCTGGCGGGCCTGAAAATCCGCGTAACCGCAAAAATCGAGGATCTGGCCGACGTCGGCGCCATGGGTGCCTATGTCGGCAAATACGTGGGCGTGCGCATCCCGGCCTTCACCAACCTGCGCGAGCTGCGTCTCGAGGAGCACGTCTACCTCGGCGCGGCCCTCGCCTCGAGCGGCGGCGTGGCCATGTACCACGTGGAAGGGCAGACCCCGGACGCGCTTTTCCGGCGCGGGGACATCTACCTGCCCGACTGCGAGGAAATCGAGCTCGGAGCACGGGAGCTCGAGGAAGGCTACGAGCGGCTCACAAGCGGAAAGGACCGTCAGGTGGACTACGTGGCCATCGGCTGTCCGCACCTGACCCTCAACCAGGTGGCCGAAGTGGCAGCCCACCTCGAGGGAAAAAAGGTCAAGGACGGTGTGACCATGTGGGTCCACACCAACATTCCCGTGAAGGCCATGGCCGAACGCCTCGGCTACGCGGCCGTCATCGAGCGGGCCGGTGCCGTGCTGACCCAGGATCTCTGCACCATCCTGAGCATTCCCGAGGCCCTCGGCCTGCACACCCTTGCCACCAATTCCGCCAAGATGGCCTTCTACGCGCCCGGAAGCAACCGCCTTGCCACATGGTTCGGCCCCTTGAAGGCCTGTGTGGACGCGGCCGTGACCGGCATGTGGAAAGGCCAGGGAGGCTAGAAGCATGTCCATCCTGGAAACCTTCGGGCGCGTCGCCACCCTCGAGTGCCACGGCCCCGCACCCATTCCCCAGAACGGCAGCTGGACGAGGGCCAGGCGCATCGAGGATCTCTCGGGCTTTGCCCACGGTTGCGGCACCTGCGCCCCGCAGATGGGCACCTGCAAGCTGACCCTGAACGTTCGCGCCGGCATCATCGAGGAAGCGCTCATCGAGCACGTGGGCTGCTCGGGCATGACCCATTCAGCGGCCATGGCCGCGGAAATCCTGCCCGGCAAAACCCTGCTCGAGGCCCTCAACACCGACCTTGTCTGCGACGCGACCAACAGCGCCATGAAGGCCCTCTTCCTCAACCTCGCCTACGGCCGCACGCAAAGCTCCTACTCGGACGGCGGCCTTCCCCCGGGCTCGGCACTGGAGGATCTCGGTCCCACCCGCCGAAGCCAGGTGGGCACTACCTGGAGCACCGTCCAAACCGGTCCGCGCTGGCTGGAGATTGCCGAGGGCTATGTCACGCGGCTCGGCCTCGACGAGGACGGTTGCGTCATCGGCTGCGAATTCGTGAACCTCGGCACCATGATGCGGCTCATCGCCGACGGGAAGACCCCGAACGAGGCCCACGAGGCCGCCCGCGGCACCATGGGCCGCTACGCCGACGCAGTGCGCACCATCGACCCGCGCAGGGAGTAGGAGGACACCATGCCCCAGATTTCATCCTACGAGCTCCGCCGCCCGGCCATCGATGCCTGCCTTGCCGGCACCGGCCTTGCCGATCTCGACGAGGCCAGGACCATGCTCCTCGAGCGCGGCGTGGACGTCTTTGCCATCGTGCGCGGCGTGCAGGCCATCTGTTTCGACGACGCCTGCTGGGCCTACGTGCTTGGCGCGGCCCTTGCCGTGACCCGCGAAGCAAGGGCCGCGAGCGACATCGCGACCATCCTGGGCGAAGGCCTGCAGGCCTTCTGCCTGCCGGCCTCGGTCGCCGATCACCGCAAGGTCGGCCTTGGCCACGGGCGTCTCGCGGCAAGGCTCCTCCACGAGTCCACCTCCTGCTTCGCCTTCCTTGCGGGGCACGAGTCCTTTGCCGCTGCCGAGGGCGCCATCGGCATAGCAAGCCACGCCAACAAGGTGCGCAGCACCCCCCTGCGCGTCATCCTTGACGGCCTCGGCAAGGACGCGGCCCAGATCATCTCCCGCGTCAACGGCTTCACCTACGTGCGCACCAGCTTCGACTTCGCGACCGAAACCCTCGAGATCGTCTCCGAGCGCACCTACTCGGACGGCGAGAGGGGCAAGGTGCGCTGCTACGGGGCCGACAGCGTGCCCGAGGGCGTCGCCATCCTGGCCCACGAGGGCGTGGATGTGGCCATCACCGGCAACTCCACCAACATGACCCGCTTCCAGCACCCCGTTCTCGGCATCTACCGCAAGTCGCGCGTGGACAACGGCGGCACCTGCTTTGCCGTGGCCTCCGGCGGCGGCACGGGACGCACCGTGCACCCGGACGACAACGGCGCGGGTCCCGCATCCTACGGTCTCACCGACACCACCGGGCGCATGTACTGCGACGCCCAGTTCGCCGGCTCCTCGTCGGTGCCGGCCCACGTGGAGATGATGGGCTACGTCGGCATGGGCAACAACCCCATGGTCGGCGCCACCGTCGCGCTGTCCGTCGCCCTGTCCGAAGCGCTCGCCACCCGTTGAGGAGGAAACATGCATCCGGAAATGGAAACCATCCGCTGCGCCATCGTGCGCGGCGGCACGAGCAAGGGCATCTTCCTGCACGACAACGACCTGCCCAGGGACCCGGAACTGCGCGACAAGATCATACTCGCCATCTTCGGCAGTCCCGACATCCGCCAGATCGACGGCCTCGGCGGGGCCGACGTGCTCACGAGCAAGCTCGCCATCATCGGGCCGTCCACCCGTGAAGACTGCGACGTGGACTACACCTTTGCCCAGGTGAGCTTCGAGAAGGCCTTCGTGGACTACAAGGGCAACTGCGGCAACATCAGCTCGGCAGTGGGCGGCTTTGCCGTCGACGAGGGAATGGTCGCGCCCGTGGGGCCCGTTACCCGGGTACGCATCCACATGACCAACAGCGGCCGCACCCTCACGGCGGAAGTGCCGGTGAAGGACGGCAGGGCCAGGGTCGAGGGCGACTACGCCATGGACGGCTGCCCCGGCACGGGTGCCCGCGTGACCCTCGACTGGTCGGACTCGGCCGGCGGCATCACCGGCAAACTCCTGCCCACGGGCAGGCCCCGCGACACCCTCGTGGTCGACGGCAGGCCGTACGAAATCTCGCTCGTGGACTGCGGCAATCCCCTCGTCTTCGTGCGCGCCAAGGATCTCGGCATGCAGGGCACGGAAAGCCCCGCCTGGATCGAGGCAAACAGGGAGCTCATGGAGACCGTCGAGAAGCTGCGCGGCCAGGCCGCCGTGCTCTGCGGCCTGTGCGAAAGGCCGGAAGAGGCTGCCCTGAAAAGCCCCTACAATCCCTTTTTCGCCATCGTGAGCGCCCCCGCCGACTACACGGCCATCAACGGCCGCGAGGTGCCGGCCAATGAAACCGACATCACGTCCCGCCTCCTCTTCATGCTGCGCATGCACAAGGCCTATCCCGTGACCGGCACGGTGTGCACGGGCGCTGCCTGCCGAATCCCCGGCACCATAGCGCACGAGATTCTCTCGGCCCGGGGCCGCGAGGACATGACCATACGCATCGGCCATCCTTCCGGAACAGTTCCCGTGGAGGCCGAAGCCAGGCCGGACGCGAGCGAGCCCGCGGGCGTCGTCATGACCCGCCTTGGCGTCTACCGCACGGCCCGGCGCATCATGGACGGCCAGGTCTACGTGCGCAAGAG
>CAZWOT010000092.1:0-9150 GCA_964635595.1 uncultured Desulfovibrio sp. | reverse complement strand
GCACAGTTTCAAAAACATGAAAATCGGAGTATATGCCCGACTGCGGCCGATCCCGAGCTTGATGGGCGATGTCGCGGGGTGCCTCGCGACGGGTCTCGCGAGGGGTTTTGCACAAGACATAAGTCCCCTCGGCAAAAGACAAAAAGGGCAAAAGAAAAACCGGCCGACAGAAGAGCCTGCCGACCGGTGCTGTCTGGATATTTTTGTTTGCCCGGCAAGGGTCTTGCCAGGAACGGCCGAGAGCCCCGAAGCCCCTACTCGGCCGCGCTTGCGGCCTCCTCGGCGGCCCTGGCCGCCTGGTCGGCGCGCACGCCCACGGTGCCCTTCTTCTGGGCCTCCACGAGCTCGTCGGTGTCGATGACGGGGAAGGACGGGGAGACGCCCGGGTCCTGCCAGCCGCCGCCAAGGGCCATGCACACGCTGACCACGGAGCTCAGGCGGTTCTGCAGGGCGGTGGCGAGCGAAAGCTCGGCAGAGAAGAGCTCGCGCTCGGCGTCCAGCACGGTGAGGTAGTCGGTGTAGCCGTTGTCGTACTGGATGCGGGCGATGTTGGCGGCCCTGCGAAGGCTGTCCACCTGGGCCTGCACGGCCTTGACCACGAGATCGCGCTCGTGCTGGGCGGTGAGCGAGGTGCGCACGTCCTTGAAGGCCTCCATGACCGTCACCTTGTAGGTGGCCTCGGCCTGTTCCTTCAATGCCTCGGCGTCCTTCAGGTTGTACCAGGTCTGGCCGCCGGAGAAGATGGGAAGCGAGACGGCCGCGCCGTAGGTCCACAGCGCCGCGGGACCCGAGAAGAGGTTGGTCACGGCCGCCGCGGCGGTGCCGAGGGCGCCGGTGAGCGACACCGTCGGGAAGAAGCGGGCCCTTGCCTCGCCTATGCTGGCGTTGGAGGCCATGATGCCGAACTCGGCCGCGCGGATGTCCGGACGGCGCAGGAGGAGCTCGGAGGGCAGGCCTTCGGGAATGACCGGGGGCGTGGGCAGCTTGTCGATCGTGGTTCCGCGCTCGATGCTGGCCCAGATCTCCCTCGGCTGACGACCAAGCAGGACGGCCAGGGAAGCCTCGGCGTCGTCGAGGGCGATGTTGGTGCTGTGCACCGTGGCCCTTGCGGTCTCCACCTCGGCCTTTGCGCGCTGCCAGTCAAGCTCGGTGAGCTCGCCGAGCTCGTAGCGGCTCGTGTAGATGCGCAGGGCGTCCTCGCGGGACTTCAGGGTGCGCCTGGCCACCGAGAGCTGCATGTCGTAGGAGAGCATGGCGAAGTAGCTCTGCGCCACCTGTCCCGCGATGGAAAGCCTCAGGGCCTCGTGTTGGAGCACGGTCTGGAGCAGGATGTTGGTGAGACGCGTGTAGCTGTTGCGCGTGGCTCCCCAGAAGTCGAGCTCCCAGCTGGCCGACAGCTGGCCCGAGTACGAGGTGTACTGGCGGGTAACGCCGGGGTTGTCGAAGCTGTTGTTGGCCGTTTTCAGGGAGGCGCGGTCCGCACCCAGATCGGCGCCCGCGATCACCGAGGGCCACAGCGCCGAGGAGCCGACGCCGGCCTGGGCCGCGGCCGAGCGGATGCCGGCCATGCCCTGGGCCAGTTCCTGGTTGTTCGCCAGCGCTTCTTCGACCAGGGCGTTCAGCACGGGGTCGTTGAAGCGGGTCCACCAGTCCATGTTGAGGGGCTGTGTGGACGGCGTCAGCTTCGTCCAGGCCTCGGGGATGTCCATCTTGGGCTGCTCGTATTCGGGGGCAAAGGAGCAGGCCGCGAGCGTCAGCCCCAGGACGAGGCAGACGGCGAGTCGTGTAAACGTGGTTGACACTATGCGGAAACCTCCTCTTCTTCGCTTCCCTTGCCCAAGTTGGGGTCGGTCTTGCCGCGCAGCTTGAGCGATATCTTCATGATGATGGTGAAGAAGAAGGGAATGAAGAGGGTTGCGATGCACGTGGAGAAGAGCATGCCGCCGATGACGGCCGTGCCGATGGCGTGACGCGAGTTGGCGCCGGCGCCGGAGCTGATTGCCAGCGGGACGACGCCCAGGATGAAGGCGAGCGACGTCATGACGATGGGACGGAAGCGCAGGCGCGCCGCATGCATGGCCGCGACGCCGAGCTCGCGTCCCTCGCGCCAGGCCTCGACCGCGAACTCGACGATGAGGATCGCATTCTTTGCCGAGAGGCCTATGAGAGTCACGAGCGCCACCTGGAAGTACACGTCGTTGGAGAGGCCGCGCGCCCAGGTCGCAAGGAAGGCACCTAACACGCCGAAAGGCACCGCTGTCAAGACCGCGATGGGGAGCGACCAGCTCTCGTACTGGGCCGCCAGGATGAGGAAGACCATGACGAGGGCCAGGATGAACACTATCGAGGTGTCGGCCGTGGAGAGTTTTTCCTGCAGGGAGGAACCCGCCCAGCCGAGGGTGTAGCCGGTGGGGAGCACTTCCATGGCCACTTCCTCCATGGCCTGGAGGGCCTGGCCGGTGGTGTAGCCGTCGGCAGGACCGCCCATGACGTGGGCTGCCGGGAAGACGTTGTAGCGGTCCACGGCCTGGGGAGCCGTGCGGCGCTCCAGGGTCATGATGGCCGAGAGCGGGAGCATCTCGCCGTCGTTGTTGCGCACGAACACGTCGTCCAGGTTTTCCGCCTTCATGCGGAACTCCTGCTCCGCCTGCAGGCGCACCTGGAAGGTACGGCCCATGTAGTTGAAGTCGTTGACGTAGTAGGTGCCGAAGATGCCCTGCATGGCCGTGAGGGCGTCCGCGATGGAGATGCCCATGTCCTTGCAGCGCTCGCGGTCCAGGTTGGCGAAAATCTGCGGGGCGCCGGTGGTGAAGAGGTTCTGGCAGGAACCGATTTCCGGGCGCTTCAGGGCCGCATCGACCAGCAAGTTGGTGTTGCGTTCGAGGTCCTGCAGGGTCTCGTTCGTGCGCTGCTGGATGTAGCCCTCGAAACCGCCGGTGGTGCTCATGCCCGAGATGGGCGGAGGCACGAAGCCGAGAACGATGCCGGAGGGCTGCATGGCGTTGAGCTTCATCATGCGGTTCACGATGGACTCGACGTCCTGGCCCTTTTCCTTGCGCTCGTCCCAGTGCCGCAGGGCAAAGAAGAACGTGGCGTAGTTGGATTTCACCGAGGAGCTCAGCATGTCGAAGCCGTTGATCATGAGGAGGCCCTCGATGCTCCTGGCCTCTTCCTTGGCAAAGCCCTCGACGAGCTTCGCGACCTTGTCCACGCGCTGCTGGGAGGCGCCGTCGTCGAGTATGATGATGCCGAGGCTGTAGCCCTGATCCTCATTGGGCACCATGGAGGTCGGGGTGACCTTGGCGAGCCAGACGAGGGCGGCTATGACCACGCACATGATTGCCGAGGAGCGCAGGGGCGAGTTCTTGATGGAACGCACCGTGCGCACGTAGCTGTGCGTGGACCTGGTGAAGAAATAGTTGAACCAGGTGAAGATTCTGGGCTTCTTTCCGCCGTGGTGGGACTTCAGGAGCACCGCGCACAGGGCCGGCGTGAGCGTCAGCGCCACAATGCCCGAGAGCACGACCGACACCGAAATGGTGATGGCGAACTGCTTGTACATCTGGCCGGCGAGGCCGCCCATGAAGGACACGGGGATGAACACCGAGCAGAGCACGAGCACGATGGCGATGAGAGCAGAGGTGACCTCGTGCATGGCCTTGGCCGCGGCTTCTCTTGGCGGCAGGTGTTCCGTGGCCATGATGCGTTCCACGTTCTCGAGCACGACGATGGCGTCGTCCACGACGATGCCGATGGCGAGCACGAGCCCGAAGAGCGTCAGGGTGTTGATGGAGTAGCCAAGCGCCAGCATGCCCGCGAAGGTGCCGACCACCGACACGGGCACGGCGATGCAGGGAATGAGCGTCGCGCGCCAGCTCTGGAGGAAGAGGTACACGACGAGGAACACGAGGACCATGGCTTCCACGAGGGTGTTGACCACCTCGTTGATGGACGCGCGCACGAAGGTGTTCGTGTCCACCGGGACTTCCAGGATCATGCCCTCGGGGAGGGACTTTCTCAGTTCCTCCAGCGTGGCCGTCACGCGGTTGCCGGTGGCGATGGCGTTGGCGCCCGGGAGCAGGTAGACGCCTGCCTCGCGGGCAATGTGGCCGTTGTAGTAGCCCTGGACGCTGTAGTCCTGGGAGCCCAGCTCGATGCGGGCGATGTCCTTGAGACGGAGCTTGGCGCTGTCGTCGCCCACACGCAGGATGATGTTCTCGAACTCCTCGACGGAGGTCAGGCGGCCCTTGGCGTCGATCTGCCAGGTCATCTGGTTGTCGGCGGGCGAGGGCGTGTTGCCGAGACGGCCGGGCGCGAACTGCTGGTTCTGCTCCGAGATGGCCGCGGCCACGTCGGAGACGGTGAGGCCGTACTTGCCCATGATGTCGGGCTTGAGCCACACGCGCATGCTGTAGTCCGAGGGGCCGAAGGTCGACGCGTCGCCCACGCCCTCGACGCGCTTCACCTCGTCCAGGATGTTGATTTCCAGATAGTTGGCCAGATAGATGTCGGAATAGCGGTCGTCCTCGGAATAGAGGCAGAGCAGCTGCAGGAACGACGGCGAACGCTTGGTGACGCTGACGCCCTGGTTGCGCACGTCCGTCGGAAGGAGCGTCTGCGCCAGGTTCACCTTGTTGTTCACGTTGACGAGCGCCATGTCCGGGTCGGTGCCCAGGGAGAAATAGACGTTGATCATGCCGATGCCCGCGCCCGAGGAGGACGTGGAGGACATGTAGAGCATGTGCTCGACGCCGTTGATCTGGACTTCCAGAGGGGCAACGGCCGTCTGGGAGATGGTTTCCGCCGAGGCGCCGGGGTAGGTCACCTGAACGTTGACGCTCGGCGGCACGAGATCGGGGTATTGGGCCACCGGCAGGACGGTCATGGCGATGGCGCCCGCCAGGGTTATGACAATGGAAATGACGCTCGAGAGAATCGGGCGTCGAATGAATATGCTCGGTCTGACTGATGCGGCCATGTAGCCTAACCTCTTAGCCTGTCACTTTTCACGCAGTCTGTACTCGGGGTACGCGCAGGCGAATCAAGCATGCGTTCGCCCCCGGCCTTTGCGGGCCTACTACGCGTTCTGGCCGGCGTTCTCGCCGGAGGGGCCGGCCGCATTGTCGGCAGGCGGGGCCTTGGGATCGTCGTAGCGCACGGGCGCGCCCTCGCGGGCCTTCAGGATGCCGTCCATGATGATGCGCTCGCCGCCCTTGAGGCCTTCGTCCACAAGGTACTTGTCGCCGATGGCGGTGCCCACCTTCACGGGGGTGCGGTGGACGATGTCGCCCTCGCCCACGACCATGACGAAGGTGCCCTCCTCGGTGACCGAGACCGCCGACTGCGGGATGAGCACGGCCTTGATCAGGACGTCGCCGTCCATGAAGACGCGCACGTACTGGCCGGGCATGATGGTGTTGTCGGCATTGGGGAAGGTCGCGCGGGCGGCAATGACGCCGGTGGTGGACTGCACCTGGGAGTCGATGAAGTCGATGACGCCCATCTTGTCGTACATGCGGCCGTCGAGCAGGCGCAGACGGGCTTCGTACATGCCCATTTCCGGGGTCTTGAGACGCCCCTCGCGCTCGAGCTGCATGCGGTAGAGGTGATCGGGCGCCGCAATGGAGAAGTCGATGTACATGGGGTCGGTCTGGTTCACCGTGGTGAGCAGGCTGTTGTTGGCCACGAGGTTGCCCACGGTGACGGCTTCCTTGGACGAATAGCCGGAGACCGGCGCCTCCACCTGACAGTAGTCGAGGTTGATCTGGGCCTGGCGCAGGGCGGCCCTGGTGCTTTCATAGTTGGAGAGCGCCGTGTCGCGCTCTCTCTGGGAGACGGCGTTGGCCTTGTAGAGGGGACGAATGCGGTTCCACTCGCGCTCGGCGTTCTTGAAGGCCGCCTGGGCCTCCTGATAGGCCGCCTCGTACTGGTCGCGCTCGATCTGGAACATGAGCTGGCCGGCCTGCACGTAGCTGCCTTCCTTGTAGAGGCGCTCCTGCACGATGCCCTGCACGCGGGCGCGCACCTCGACGGCGCGGGAGCCGGCGGCCGTGGCCTGATACTCGGCGGGCCAGGGCATGTTGACGGCCTCGGTGTCGAAGACTTTCACGTAGGGCAGCATCTGGGGCGCACCGGCATCGTCCTTGCTGTCGCAGCCCCAGAGCGCGAGGCAGGCGAAAAGAAGGCAGAAAAGGGCCGGACGGGCCAGGAAGGCTCCGCCGACTTTGGGCATGCGAGAGAATCCCTTTTCCGAAAGTGTCTTGACGGAATTTCTCTTGATGGAATTCATTCTGGAGTTTCTCCACTCACTTTTATCTGGTGCAGACGTCGCTTCGCGCCCATATCACCGCCGTCCCTTGCCGAAGCGTTCGGGGAAGCGTTCGAGGGAAGTGCCGAAGGACATCCTGGGAGCCATGAAAGGCCCGCCCGCTGAGGGGCGTTGCGCGGGATAGAACACACTTCACGGGGAAAAGCAAACAAAAAGTTGGCGCCGAAAGTCAAATTCGACAATAATTGCAAGCACTTGCACGAGCGTATCGCTTTCTGCCAAGTACTGGAATCATTTACTTTTCGTTTTGCCGCCCTGTGCGCTCCTTTCCTCCCTTGCCCGAGAATTTCCAGTACATTGTACTGAATCAGGCAAGGTACGCTGCATACATCTTTCGCCCGCAAAAGAAAAGCAAAATTTTCGGCGCGATCCCGGGCCGAAAACCTGCTTCGCCATATGTGGGTTCCGACTTGAATCGGCCCCCTCATGGCCGCCCGAGACGTCTCGCGCTCCCGAACGGCCGCCGCTTTTGCCAGGATCGGGCAAGGGGCTTTCCCGCACCAAAAGCCGGCCTATGAAGCCGCCGGCAGCTCGTGCGCCCTACGCCGTTTCCCTGTTCCCGGGCGCGTCGGATGGTTGCAGATCCTCGATGTCGGCCAGCGCGCAGGAAAAGTCGCATTCCTTGTTGGGGCAGACGAGGCTTTCGCCCTGGCGGGTCTTTCGTATCTCCAGGTACGAGCCGCCGCACTCGGGGCATTTTTTCGCCACGGGCTCGTTCCAGGTGGCGTAGTCGCACTTGGGGTAGGTGGAGCAGGAATAGAAGATCTTGCCCCGCCTGGAGCTTTTCTCGACAAGCTCGCCCTGGCCGCAGGCCGGACAGGCCACATGGGTCGAGAAGGGCTCGGCGTGACGGCAGTCGGGATAGGAGGAGCAGGCAATGAAGCGCGAGCCCGTGCGGGACTTCTTGACGACCAGCTCGCCGCCGCAGTCGGGGCAGGTGCCCACCACCTCGCGCTCCACCGGGGTTATGTGGATGTGTCCCTGATCGTCGCGGGTGAAATTGCTGCTGTACGTGCAGTCGGGATAGTCCGAGCAGGCAAGAAAGGCTCCGGCCTTGCCGAAGCGCACCAGAAGGGGCTTTGAGCACTCTGGGCAGACAAGCTCGGTCTGCATGCCGGCCTTGAGGCTTTTCATGTTCTTCGAGGCCTCGGCCAGGGTGGGGTTGAAGTCGTCCGCAAAGTGGCCGAGCAGCTCGCCCCAGCCCTCCTCGCCGTCGGCCACCTTGTCGAGGCCGGTCTCCATGTTGGCCGTGAAGTGCACGTCCATGAGGTGGGCAAAGCTCTCCAGAAGCTGCTCCGTGACCACCCTCCCCAGCTCCGTGGGCACGAAGGACTTCTCCTTCTTGTCCACATAGCCGCGATCCTCGAGGGTGGAGATGATGGTGGCGTAGGTGGAGGGGCGGCCGATGCCGAGCTCCTCCAGGGTCCGCACGAGGCTTGCCTCGGTGAAGCGGGCCGGCGGCTGGGTGAACTTCTGCTCCTTTTCGACGCGGGCGATGTCCAGCTGCTCGTCCACGGCCAGAGCGGGAAGGATGTTGTCCTTCTCGCCGGGGAGCACCTTCTGCCAGCCGTCAAAAATCTGACACTGCCCCTTGGTCTGCCACTGGGTGTTGGCGCAGTGGACCACCACGCTCGTGTCCCTGAAGACGGCCGAGGCCATCTGCGAGGCCACGAAGCGCGACCAGATGAGGCGGTAGAGGTTGTACTGTTCCTGGGTGAGGCTCGCCTTGACGTCCTCGGGCGTGAGCGCCACGTCCACGGGACGGATGGCCTCGTGGGCGTCCTGGGCCGAGGCCCTGGTCTTGTAGACGCGGGCCCTGGCGGGCAGGTACCTTTCGCCGAAGGACTCGAGAACGAAGTCCTTTGCGGCCTTTTGGGCCTCGTCGGAAATGCGGGTCGAGTCCGTGCGCATGTAGGTGATGAGCGCAGTCACGTTGCCGTCGCCCATCTCGATGCCCTCGTAGAGGCGCTGGGCTATGCCCATGGTGCGTCTCGCGCCATAGCCGAGGCGCTGGTTTGCGGTCTGCTGCAGGGTGGAGGTGGTGAAGGGAGGCTGCGGATCGCGGCTGCGCTCCTTGCTCTCCACGCTGGACACAACGAAGGGCTGCCCTTCCAGCTTTTTCTCGAGGGCCTTTGCCTCCGTCTCGTTTGCGATGAGGGGCTTCTTGCCGGCCACCTTCGCAAGCTCGAGGCGAAACTCCTGCTCGCCAGCCTGCGCAAAGGCGTGGAAGACCCAGAACTCTTCGGGCTTGAAGGCCTCGCGCTCCTTTTCCCTGTCCACGATGAGGCGAAGGGCCACGGACTGCACGCGCCCGGCAGATATGCCGCGCTTGACCGTGCGCCAGAGGAGCGGGGAAATCTTGTAGCCCACGAGGCGATCCAGGATGCGGCGGGCCTGCTGGGCGTGCACGAGATTGTCGTCCACCTCCCTGGGGTGCTCCAGGGCCTCCAGAACGGCCCTCCTGGTGATTTCGTTGAACTGGATGCGCTGTATCTTCTTCGCCTTGCCCTTCAAGAGCTCGGCCACGTGCCAGGCGATGGCCTCCCCCTCGCGGTCCGGATCGGGAGCCAGATACACGGTGTCCACCTTCTTTGCTGCGGACTGAAGCTCGTTCACCACCCGTTCCTTGCCGGGAATGATCTCGTACTTCGGGGCAAAGCCGTTCTCCTCGTCCACGCCCAGGGTGTTCGAGGGAAGATCCCGCACATGGCCGACGCTGGCCTCCACGAGATATTCCGGCCCCAGGAACTTGCGGATGGTCTTCACCTTGGCCGGGGACTCAACGATTATGAGACTTTTGGGCATCAAGCTCTCCTTATACA
>CAZWOT010000091.1:0-9227 GCA_964635595.1 uncultured Desulfovibrio sp. | reverse complement strand
TTCGATGCGTTCCGTTCGATGCGTTCCGTTCGATGCGTTCCGTTCGATGCGTTCCCTTGAAGAGCAAGAACAACAGCCTTGAAGTCCGCGGCCAGTCGCGCGATGTCGCCTCGGGGCGACGCGGCCCGCCCGAAAAAGCAGCGGGAGAACATGGCAGTACTCCCATATGGGCATGTGGGCCGCCCGAATGGGCCTGAAACGAAGGACCCGGGAAGATCCTTCGATTTTCTACCGCCCGCACTTCCTCAATGTCAAACCGTGCCCAAATCGGGCACAACTTTTTGAAATTCCCGGCAATTCTGGGCATCTGCCAGGGCAGCAGCCAAGCCCCCGATATTCCTTGTCAAATCGCCTTTCGCATCTCATAACCCCCGGGACTTGCCTCCCTTTTGTCCGTCTTGCAAGAAATGGTGCAAAACCGCTATATTTCGGCGTAGGAGCTCGTTTGCCCGCTCCACCCACCGGGCAAAAAAACTCGAAAAAAACGGGCGGCCAATGACCGAATTCGGGTCGTCCGCGCGCAGACGGGCTCCATGGCGAAGTTTTTTGGCAGACACGCGAGGAGGTTCCATGTCTTCCCCCTTCCGCGCTCTTCTCACGACCCTTCTGCTGGCGTCTCTCGCCATCTTCTCGGCCGCCTGCGCGCCCAGGGACATCAGCTCCGATTCCGACCGGGTGGACAGGGAATACTACGGCAACGGGGGGCCCGACCCGCTTGCCGACGCGCGCTACCCCATCCCCGGCGTGTCCTCGAAAAAGGACAGGTATTTCTACCTGATGAGCCAGCCCAGCGTGATGGAAAACGTGCAGGAGTGGCGCGTGCGCAGGTTCACCAGGGGCTATTCGGGCACCGCCAATCCCGAGCACCCCTCCTATCGCGAGGTTCCGCGCGAGCGCTCGCCCTTCCGTCAGTAGCCTTCCCTCCCCATGGATGTAGTCACCCACGCCCTTTCGGGACTTGCCATCCAGCAGCTTCTCCCCCGCAAGCCCCAGACACGCTGGCTGCCCATATTCTTCATGCTCGCGGCCTGCCTGCCGGACCTCGACATTCTTCTGTGCACAACGCCGCAGCTCTTTCTCTCACTGCATCGGGGAATCTCCCATTCCATCCTCGCAGTGCCCTTTCTGGGCTTGTTCCTGGCCATCCTGGCCTATCCCCTGCGGCGCAAAAAGACGTTCATGCGCCTGAAGCTGGGGAAGCTCTGGCTGGTCTTTGGCTGCTGTCTGCTTGTGCACCTGTGGCTTGACGCCATCACCACCTTCGGCACGCGCCTTTTTTTGCCCTTCTCCTCGTACAGGGTACGGCTCAACGCCAACTTCATCCTCGACTTCTTCCTGCTCCTGCCGCTTCTCGGCCTTGTCGCAGCCTCCTTTTTCTCCAGGACGAAAAGACGGATTTTCGGGGCGTTGGCGCTTTGCTGGCTCGTGCTCTACCCCTGTGCCAACATGGGCCTTGCCCGCGTTGCCGAGCGCAATCTCGTGGCCGAGCTTTCCGCGCAGGGCAAGGAGGTGCACAAGGCCGTTCTTCTGCCGGACTTCTTCACCCCGCTCTACTGGCGGGCCATCACCATCGAGCGTGATCCTCACCATGGCACCGGGGCAGGCCCGGGGGAGAACCTCGTGCAGCGCGAGTACAGCCTTGGCGCTCTTGGGCATCCGCGGGGAATGCCGGCCGAGTACAGGCCCCTGCCGCCGGAAGTGTCGTCGCACATGGCTGCGCAGTCCGAGACGGCGCGGGACTTCTTCAACCTCATGCTCATGCCCGTGTGGCGACCGCTCTCGCAGAGAGAGATCAAGTCCGCGACGCTGGCCTTGAGCTTTCTTCCGAGCCAGGGGGCCGAGCTGCCCGACGGGACGCACGTCTTGCGGACCCTGAGCGACGAGGAGCTGAGGACCCTGCGCTTCGTGGCCATCGACGACCTGCGTTTCGGCTCCGGCCTTGCCCTTGGCCGCAAGCTCCTCAACCTGCGAGATCGCGGCGACGGCAGGAGCACGATGCCCTTCCTGTTTCTCGCGGTGCTGGATGCCGAGGACACGCTGCTTCTCGAGCGCATGCTTCTGCACGACATGCGCGAGGACACGGGCTGGAAGAGCCCTGTGCCGCCGGAACCGCAGAGCTTCGCACGCTGGATTCTGGGCCTCGACTGAAAAAGGGAACCCGCAAGGGCACGCGTTTTGCAAACGCACTCTGGGCCTCAACTTGCGCGCAAGGGGGCAAGAGTTTAGAAAAGCCCCGGACGGCGCGCCATGAACAGCAAGGGTCCGGATTGGGGCCAAACTTTCCGCTTGCCGTCGACTCGGCCCCATGGGCATGAAGGAGGAAGCGGGTCTCTCGCCCCCGTCACGGCGACGCCTGCGCTGCACGATGTACGCGTATTTCGACCCAGTGGCATTCAGCATCGGCGAATTGTCCGTGCGCTGGTACGGCCTCATGTACGTGATTGGCTTTCTCCTCGGCTGGCTTCTCGGCCGCAGGCGGGCAGCACGGTACGGCTGGCAGCCCAAGGACGTGGACGACCTCGTCGCCCTCGCCATGCTGGGCCTCGTTCTGGGCGCGCGCATCGGCTACGTCCTCTTCTACGACCTGCCGATCTACCTGGACAATCCGGCCGAGATCCTGCGCTTCTGGAACGGCGGCATGTCCTTCCACGGCGGCGCCCTGGGCCTCGCCCTGGCCTTCTTCTACTTCGCGAAGACGAGGAAGAAGCACTTTCTCGACATCGCCGACTTTGTGACCCCGCTCGTTCCCCAGGGCCTTTTTTTCGGGCGCATGGGCAACTTCATCAACGGCGAGCTCTGGGGCAAGGTGACGACGCTTCCCTGGGGCATGCTCTTCCCCGGCGGCGGGCCCTACCCGAGGCACCCTTCCCAGCTCTACGAGGCCTTTCTCGAGGGCTTCGCGCTCTTCGTGGTGCTCATGTTCTTCACCATAAGTCCGCGCAGGCGGGGCCAGACCGCGGGGCTTTTCTGCATCGGCTACGGCATCGGGCGCTTTGTGGTCGAGTTCGTGCGCCTGCCGGACCCGCAGCTCGGGTACCTCGCCTTCAACTGGCTCACCATGGGGCAGGTGCTGACCATCCCCATGCTGGCGCTGGGGCTCTGGCTGTATCTGAGGCCCTCGCCCATGCAGGAGTTCCACCCGGGAAAATAGCCGGGCAAATATCTGGCATGCAGACATGCACGGCCGTTTGCCGTTGGTCGGGAATCTGCAGGCCGAGAGTCCGGAACAAGAAGCCGGCCCTGTCCCGGTCGGCCATGAGCACGGGGAGCGGGGCCGAAATCCGCAAATCGACGGTTGACAAAGCGCCGGATTTGTAGCACGTAAGTCGCTGCCTTTTTGGCGCGTTTGCCCCATGAACGGCCCCCGCGGCCGACATTCGGGGAAACGCGCGTTTCCTTTTGCCCGGAGGGTGTATGTCCAAAGAAGACTCCATTGAAGTTGACGGCGTCGTCCAGGAAGCGTTGCCCAACGCCATGTTCCTGGTGGAACTGGCCAACGGCCACAAGGTGCTGGCCCACATTTCCGGCAAGATGCGCAAGTTCTACATCCGCATCCTGCCCGGCGATCGCGTCAAGGTGGAGCTTTCTCCCTACGATCTGACCAGGGGCCGCATCACCTACCGCATGAAGTAGGCGACGGATCATACGCGAAAATGCATTGGCGAGGCATTCCTGATGCAGGGCCTCGCCAATGGACGGCGAAAAAGAACGCAGGCCTTTTGAAAAAAGCCTGAAAGAAAGGAGCGCCCAAACGGCAGAGACGTTCGTCGGGCGCGGCAAAGGTCCTGTTTTGCGCGGAAGACGAGGGCGGTGTCCCCTCGCCCCGCGGACAGGCGGCTAGAGTATCAGCGCGACGTTGAGAAGGCCCGCCCAGCGCATGATCAGAAGAACGATCATGGCCATGAAGCCGCCTATCACGTCGTCTATCATCACGCCCCAGCCGTCCGGAAGCCATGTCTCCGAGGCCTTGATGGGCCAGGGCTTGGCGATGTCGAAGATGCGGAAAATGACAAAGGCCCAGAAAAGCAGGGGCCAGCTGCCGCCGGCAAAGGGCAGGATGGCCACGTAGGCGCCGGCAAGCTCGTCGACGACGACTTCGCCCGGATCCTTTTGCCCGAGCAGGTGCTCGGCCCTCGTGGCTGCGAGCGAGCCCAGGAAGAAGACGAGCAGCAGGAACACGATGCGCGTCTTGAGTCCCAGGGGCTGGAAAATGAAGGGGGCCACGAGCAGCGCCAGAAAGGTGCCGCAGGTGCCCGGAGCCCATTTGGAAAGGCCAGCTATGCCAAGGCGGCAGAAGGCCAGTATCATCGTGTCGGAAAAATTGTGCATCGAAGGCGTCCCCTGTCGGTTTGGCTTTGGCGCGCGAAAAGGTCCGGCCGGGCCTTTTCGCGCGAACGCCCGTCATTTTTGGCCAGTCGGCCGCTGCCTGTCAAACAGGGATGCGTCCTCCCGGTCCCGCGCCTTGCCCGATCAAGGCCGGCTTTTCGGGCAGGCTGCAAAAAAAGATGGTGCAACGAAAGGGCAAAGAGTCTATACAAAAGCCCGTGCCGCAGTGGTGGAACCGGTAGACACAGGAGACTTAAAATCTCCCGGCCAAAAGCTGTGCCAGTTCAAGTCTGGCCTGCGGTACCACATACGGCCTCTCCAGCCGCAACAGCCCGGATGGAAGGCAAGGCAAAAGGCGCCCTGGCAGGGAAACATTCCCGAAGCCGGAGCGCCTTTTCCCGTTTCTGCGGGCAGGGAGTGCGGCCGGCGGACCGCCTGGCGGCCGCCCTTGCCAGGGACCTGTGCCGGCGCTGCCAGCTCCTGCCTGCTCCATCTCCTGCCGCTAGGGCTTGTCCGAGACCTTGCGGCCCCTCTTGAGACGAACCATGAGGGTCTGCAGGGCCTTGAAGTCGATGGGCTTGGAGATGTGGGCGTTCATGCCGGCCTGCATGGAGGCCAGCATGTCCTCCGCGAAGGCGTTGGCGGTGACGGCCACAATGGGGATGTCGGAGTCAGGGCGCTTCAGGGAGCGGATGGCCCTTGCGGCCTCGCAGCCGTTCATCTCGGGCATCTGCATGTCCATGAGGATGAGGTCGAAATGCCCGTGTTCGCTCCTGGCAAAGAGGTCCACCGCCTCCTTGCCGTTCCAGGCCCTGGTCGCGGCGACCTTGCTCATGGCGAGCACCTCGGTCAAAAGCTCCATGTTCAGCTGGTTGTCCTCGGCGACCAGCACCTCGAGGCCCTCGAGCTCGGCCAGATCCACGGGCTCCTCCCTGGCCGCGGGCGCGGCTGCGCCGCCTGCGGCAGCCCCGGCGCCTGCGCCATCCGCATCCTTCTTCTCGTGCCGCTCCACTGGAGCCGGCGCAAAGGGAACCACGATGGCAAAGGTGGTGCCCTTCCCGAGCTCGCTCTCGACGCTTATCTCGCCGTTCATCTGCTCGACGAGGGTCTTCGTGATGGTCATGCCGAGACCCGTGCCCGAGGAATGCCTCGCGGCAAAGCTTCCGTCGCGCGCGTAGGGGGTGAAGAGCTTCGGCAGGAACTCCTTCGAGATGCCGATGCCCGTGTCGCGCACGATGATGCGGTACTTGGCGACGCCCTCGGCGGGAAGGCGGGCGGCCTCCACCACGATGGTGTCTCCCGCGTAGGTGAACTTGAAGGCGTTCGAGAGCAGGTTGTTCAACACCTGCGTCACCCGCAGGGAGTCGCCCAGGACCAGCTCCTCCTCCGGCTCCATCTGGAAGAAGAACTTCTTGTACTCGGAGCCGGCCTCGATGACGTAGGGCTCCACGGCGTCGGAAAGACAGCGGTAGAGGTTGAAGGGCTCGTTGTTGAGGGAGAAGCTCCCCTGCTCGAGGCGCGAGACCTCGAGCACGTCGTCGATGAGCTGCTTCAGCTGCTTGCTCGAGTAGGAGATGCGCTCGAGGTAGCGCCGCAGGTCGGCCCTGTCGCAGTGCTCCATGGTGCCGAGCGCAATCTCGCTCATGCCGATGATGGCGTTCAGGGGCGTGCGCATCTCGTGGGAGACGTTGCTGAAGAAGCCCTGCTTCGAGCGCTCGGACTGGCGCGAGAGCTCGAGGCTCTGGCGAAGAAGCTCCTCTTCCTGCATCTGGCGCTTCTTCAGGTCCTGTATGTCCTGGAAGCAGAGCACCACTTCCTCGGGCGCGAGGGTCTCGTCGTAGAGCATGCGCACGCTCACCCAGCGGTACTCGGTCCCGAACAGGCGCTGAAACTCGCCGCCGAAGTTGCGCACCTTGTCCTCCACGAGGCTGCGGATGTTGGCAAGGGAGAAGGCCAGCCGGAAGTTTTTGCGCGAGTCCTGGTGGATGCGCCCCAGGGCGACCTCGAGAAGCTCCCCGTAGCAGCCCTTCGGCGGCAGGCGCTTGCGCATGTACTCGGAGCCCTTGATCATCTCGTAGGTGTTCTTGCCGTAGTCCACCCGGTAGAGGGCGTAGTAGGAGTTGCCGAGCACGCGCACGGTCTCGTTGGTGCGGTCGATGAGGCGCAGGGCCCTCTGGGCGTGCCAGGAATAGATGACGATGGCCGAGAAGAAGAGCAGGACGGCCAGGAAGAGCAGGGTGAAGAGGATGTCCACGGCCCCGCCGATGTTGCCGTAGGGAACCGTGAGGATGCTGTACCAGCCGTTGTCGAGGCGGGTGAAGTAGACCACCCGCTTCATGCCGTCGAAATCCCTGATGTAGGCGTCGTAGTTGTCGAGCTCGTGGTTCTCTATCTTCTTCAGGATGCCGCCCACGTAGGCGTTGAGGGAGTCTGCGTCGAGCTCGAGATTGGTGTGGGAGAAGATGATCCTCCCCGCGCCGTCGCAGAAGAAGAAGGAATCGCCCTCGTGCAGGGTATGGGGGTCGAAGTAGAAGCGGTAGTTCTCGGGGTAGATGTCGAAGGCCAGAACGTTGTCGGTCAGATGGCTTCTCTGGGCCATGGTGACCACGGGCTTGCCGGAGTTCACGTCCGTGTAGACGTTGGTGTAGACCGTCTCGCCGCCGGGAGAGTCGAGGGTCTGCTCGTACCAGCGCCGCCTCTCCGCGTCGAGGACGGCCGGCGCCCTGGTCTCGCCCTCCGGGCTCATGATCGAGCCGTCCTCGCGGATCAGGTAGGCCGAGATGCGCTCCGTGCCCAGCACCTCGCGCACACGCTCCATGAAGAGGTTGACCGTGCTCTCCACGGTCAGAAACTTCTGGTTGAAGTCGCGGTCGATGCAGGCCGTGCCGAAGGAGAGCAGGGTCTGGAGCTCCTCGAAGCCGCCGTGCTCCTCGCTCGCGAAGTTCCCGGTCATGGCCATGCCCTCGCGCTGGGAAGCCCTGAGCGCGTTCTCGCGCAGGGTCTTGATGACAAGGCCCGCCAGAACACTCACCACAAGGAATATCACGAGGGACAGCGTCACCTTGTTGGAAAACTTCTTCATGCCGCTCTCCGGGTCAGGGGCCCGCATGCCGTGCACCTAGTCGCCAAGGGCCTTCGCAAGGCCCTCCACAAGGCGGTTTCGCAAGCTCTCCACCGCGGGAACCAGGGCTTTTGTCTCGTCGAGGCGTCCTGCACGCAGATGCTCCACCAGGGCTGAGATCGCCTCGTGGAGCGCGGTCATGGCGAGATTGCCGGAAAGGCCCTTCAGGGCATGGGCCGAGGCGAAGGCCGCGTCCTTGTCGCCCGCATCAAGGGCGTCCAGGATGGCCGTCAAGTCCGCCTCGGCCTCGAACTTGCGCAAAAGGCGCATGGCGAGCTCCTCGCTGCCCATGCAGCGATCCAGAAGCTCGGAAACGTTCACGCCGGCGTTTTCGAGCGCGAGCCGTCTTTCGTCGTTCATGGATTTGTCCTCTATCGCCCGCGTCCCCGAAAGACCCTGGAGGGCTGGCCCCCATGTCGGCCCCAATGTCGCGGTCAGCCGGATTCGAGGCTGCCGCTCCCTCCCTGCCCCGAATGACACTATTTTAGAAATCCCCGCCGCCCTCTGTCCAGATTTGCGAAACGAGCCGGTCGCCCGAGGTTCGCGCCCATTGCTCCCGGGCCACGGGGCAAAAAAAGAGGGAGAGGACGAAACCCGTTCCCCTCCCCTTCGCGCGAGGGGCTTTCGTCCCCGCGTCTTCGGATTTTTTGGTCAAAGGCTACTCGCCTTCCTCCGCCGGGGCCTCTTCGGCCACCAGCTCGATGCGCTGGAAGGACTTCACCTTGATTGTGTCGCCCACGGCCTCGGCGGTCTCACGGACAAGGTCGCCCACGGACTTCTTGTCGTCGCGGATGTAGGCCTGGTCGAGCAGGCAGACTTCCTTGCAGAACTTGACCACGGCGCCCTCGGCGATCTTGTCGATGATGTTCTCGGGCTTGCCCTCGTTGCGGGCCTTCTCCCTGTAGACGTTGCGCTCGCGCTCGATGACCTCGGGGTCGAGGCTGTCGCGGTCAAGCGCCATGGGACGAAGGGCGGCCACCTGCATGGCGATTTCGCGGGCCAGGTTCTGAGCCTGCTCGCTGGTGGCGGTCTCCGGCTTGCCGGTCTCGAGGATGGTCATGACGCCGAGCTTGCCGCTGGCGGTGTGCAGGTACTGGCCGATGACCTCGTTGGCGGCGCGGTCGTGCACGCAGAAGTTGCCGAGGCGCATGTTCTCGCCAATCTTGGCGATGAGGTTGTTCAGGTCCTCGCCCACGAGCGCCTGCAGAGCCTCCCGGTCGGCGGGCTTGTTCTTGAGCACGGCGTTGGCGATGCTGGCGCACAGTTCCTTGAAATCGTCGCCGCGGGACACGAAGTCCGTCTCGCACTGCACGGAAGCCATGGCGACGCTGTCGCCGCCCTCGGCGAAGACCACGAGGCCCTCGCTGGTGGCGCGGCCAGCCTTCTTGGCGGCCTTGGCCATGCCCTTCTCGCGCAGGTAGTCGATGGCCTTCTCCATGTCGCCGTCAACTTCCACGAGCGCCTTCTTGCAGTCCATCATGCCGGCGCCGGTTCTCTCGCGCAGCTCCTTCACCATTGCAGCTGTAATGGCCATTTGATTCTCCTTGTACGGTTCAACAAGAGGCAGCATCGTCCTTGTTCGGACAACGCTGCCCCCTGAGCATTGTGCTTTCGATTGGGGTGTCCCGTTGTTCGGGGGCCTACCGGGCAGCGGCCCCGGCCGTTGCCTCAGCGGGCTTCTCGGCGGCCTTGACCATGGCTTCCTCGATGTTGCCCTTGTCGGATGAGGCGGCGTCGCCCTCGATGCAGGCCTCGGCGAAAGCGCCCACAAACAGCTTGA
>CAZWOT010000090.1:0-9239 GCA_964635595.1 uncultured Desulfovibrio sp. | reverse complement strand
GACGAAAAGCGTGTCTTCTTCACCCGCTGACTGCACCCTCCCAAATCCCGAAAACAGGGAGCCCGTAAAAGTCTTGCAAGAACCAAAATTGGAGTTGGCTCCGGTCACCTCCTGAACGGATACGACATGTAGCGTCGGCACGGGGAATTGACTGACGCGGAAAAAGAAGCCTCCTCTTGCAGCTCGAAGCCTGGAGGCAGGAAATGAAGAAGGCGCCGGAACGTCCTTGAAAACCGCTCCGGCGCCAAACGCGACAAAAGTTTGGGGTCAGGCTACTTGCTGCGGTCCTCGAGAGCGGCCACGGCCGGAAGATTCTTGCCCTCGAAGAGTTCCAGGAAAGCGCCGCCGCCGGTGGAGATGTAGCCCATCTTGTCGGCGAGACCATAGCTCTCCACGGCCGAGATGCTGTCGCCGCCACCCACAATGACGAAGGCGCCGGAGTCGGCCATGCTCTGGGCGATGGCCTTCGTGCCCTCGCCGAACTGCTTCATCTCGAACACACCCACGGGGCCGTTCCAGACGATGGTCCTGGCGTCTTTCAGTACCTTGTCGTAGAGGGCGCGGGTTTGTGGGCCAATGTCGAGGATCATTTTGCCTGCCGGGACTTCCGAAGCCAGGACCACGGTGCCCTGGGCGGTCTCGGCGAGCTCGTCTGCCACCACCACGTCGATGGCGAAGGGGATTTCCTTGCCGAGGCGCTCGGCCTTGGCAAGGATTTCCTTCGAGGCGTCGAGGAGATCGGGCTCGTAGAGGGAGGAGCCGACGTCATGGCCGCGGGCGGCCAGGAAGGTGTTGGAGATGCCGCCGCCCACGATGAGCTTGTCCACCTTGTCGAGGAGGTTGTTCAGAAGCTCGAGCTTGGTGGAGACCTTGGAGCCGCCGATGACGGCAACAAGCGGACGCTTTGGGTCGGTAAAGACCCTGGCGAAGGCGTCGAGTTCGGCAGTCAGCAAAAGGCCCGCGCAGGCTTCCTTGGCGAAGCGGATGGCGCCCTCGGTGGACGCCTGGGCCCTGTGGGCCGTGGCGAAGGCGTCCATGACATAGACGTCGCCCAGATCGGCGTACCTTTTCGCGAGCTCGGGGTCGTTGGCCTTCTCGCCCTTGAGGCAGCGCACGTTCTCGAGGACCACCACGCCGCCGGGACGCACCTTCTTGGCGGTCTCGAAGTCGCGGGTGAGCACGCAGGCGCGGCCAAGGCAGTCGCTCATGCGCGCGGCCACGAGGGCAAGGGAGTTCTGCTCGTCGAACTCGCCTTCCTTGGGACGGCCGAGGTGCGAGAGCACGATGACGCCGGCGCCCTGGTCGAGGGCGTACTGGATGGTGGGCAGGGCCGCGCGGATGCGCTTGTCGTTGGTGATCTTGCCGCCGATGATCGGCACATTGAGATCCTCGCGGATGACCACGGTCTTGCCGCGCAGTTCAAGATCCGTCATCTTCTGTATGGACATGCTTTTTCCTCCAGGTTCAGGCAGCTGGTCGAGGCGCGCCTCGGGGGCACGCCGCTGCGTGTACGTGAAATTGTCGATTCGCAAATCCTGGGGCCCTGCCCAAAAGCGCCCTTGGGGACGGCGCAAAAAAACGCACGCACAAAGAGACGCCAGGCAAAAGGCCCTGGTTCAAGCTGGGTCAATGATCACGCAAAGCCATGCCCATGGTCAAGACGAAGGCTTGCCTGTTCCGGATGGACGGTTCTTTCCCGCTATTTGCCGAGCAGCCTGCGGGCGCGGGCGGCCACGTTCTCGGCCGTGAAGCCGAAGTGCTTCGCAAGCTCGTCGCCGGGTGCCGAGGCGCCGAAATGATCCATGCCGATCACATCGCCCTCGAGGCCCACGTAGCGGCGCCAGTAGTCGGGCCAGGACGCCTCCACGGCCAGGCGGGCGCGTACGTCCTTCGGCAGCACCGATTCCTTGTAGCTTACGTCCTGCTCGTCGAAGACCTCGCAGCAGGGCATGGAGACCACGCGCACCTTGACGCCCTCGCCCTCGAGGATTTTGGCAGCGTCCACGCAGATGGAGACTTCGGAACCCGAGGCAAGGAGCACGATGTCCGGAGTGCCCCTGCAGTCGGACAGGACGTAGCCGCCCTTCTTGATCTGCGGATCATAGCCCTTGTCGAGGAAGGGGAGGTTCTGGCGGGAGAGGGAGAGGCAGGTGGGACCCTGGAAGAGCAGTCCGGAATACCATGCCCTGGCGCATTCCTGGGCGTCGCAGGGGCGCCACACATGGCAGCCTGGGATGGAGCGCAGCATGACGAGCTGTTCCACCGGCTGGTGGGTGGGACCGTCTTCGCCCACGGCGTAGCTGTCGTGGGTGAGCACCCAGCAGACCTTCGATTTCATGAGGGCCGCCAGGCGCACGGCGTGCTTGGCGTAGTCGGAGAAGACCATGAAGGTGCCTGCATAGGGTACGAAGCCCCCGTGTACGGACAGGCCGTTCATGATGCAGCCCATGGCGAACTCGCGCACACCGTAGCAGAGATAGTTTCCCTCGTAGGTGGCGGGTGCCACGTTCGTTGAGGACGAGGTCCTGGTGCCCACGGAGCCGGAGAGATCGGCCGAGCCGCCCACAAGATCGGGAGCCACGGGCACCAGCGCCTCCAGAACCTTCTGGGAGGCCACGCGTGTGGCCAGAGTGGGCTTCGTTTCCGTCACCTCGCGCACGAAGTTCTGGAGCACTGTGTCGAGCCCCACCGGGAGCGCGCCGCTCATGCGGCGGTTAAATTCCTTGGCAAGGCCGCCGAACTCCTGCTTGTAGGCCTCGAACTTCTCGTTCCAGGCCGCCTCCGCCTCGGCGCCTCTTGCTTTGGCGTCCCAGGCCTCCTTGATGTCGGCCGGAACCGTGAAGGGCTCTGAGGTCCAGCCAAGGGCCTCCTTGGCGCCTTTGGCCGTGTCGGCACCAAGGGGAGCGCCATGGCACTTCTCGCTGTCGGCAAGGGCGGAGCCGAAGCCGATGTGGGTCTTGCAGATGATGAGGGTGGGGCGGTCCTCGCTTTTCTTTGCCTCCACGATGCACTGGTTGATGGCCTCGCCGTCATGGCCGTCCACGGGACCCAGAACCTGCCAGCCGTAGGCCTCGAAGCGCTTTTTCACGTCCTCCACGAACCAGCCGTCGATCTTGCCGTCGATGGAGATGCCGTTGTCGTCCCAGAAGGCCGTGAGCTTGCCGAGCTTCCACACGGCGGCGAGCGAACACGCCTCGTGGCTCACGCCTTCCATGAGACAGCCGTCGCCCATGAAGACCCAGGTCCTGTGGTCCACGATCTCGTGGCCCGGGCGATTGTACCGTGCGGCCAGCATGCGTTCGGCCAGGGCCATGCCCACGGCAGAGGAGATGCCCATGCCCAGGGGGCCGGTGGTGATGTCCACGCCGGGCGTGTGCCCGCGTTCGGGGTGTCCGGGGGTGAGCGAGCCCCACTGGCGGAAATTCTTGATGTCCTCGGCCGAGACGGGGTAGCCCGTCAGGTGCAGAAGCGAGTAGAGGAGCATGGAGGCATGCCCGTTGGAGAGCACGAAGCGGTCGCGGTCGCACCAGTCCGGGTTGGCCGGGTTGTGCTTGAAGTGGTGGCGCCAGAGGGCCTCGGCCATGTCGGCCATGCCCAGCGGGGCGCCGGGATGCCCGGATTTGGCCTGCTCGATGGCGTCAATGGCAAGAGCGCGGATGGCGTTGGCGCATTGCGTGCGGGATGCGGGCATGTCACTCTCCTTCGTGTCCAGAGCCTTTTAGCCCTGGGCGCGGCTTGTCCATTGCAGGCAGGCCTTGGCTGCGGGACGCAGGGGTCCCCTGTCGGCCGCGGCGGCAAAGGCGTTCATTCGTTGATCGTAGGGCGGGAACTTGAAAAAGGCAGAGCCGGAAACAAAGACGTCGGCACCAAGCTCGACAAGACGGCCGATGTTTTCGGGGCTCACACCCCCGTCCACCTGGACGGGAACCTCGCTGGCCCCGCACTCGTCCAGAAGCTGTCTTGTTGCGGCAATCTTCCCTTCCACCGCGGGCAGGAAGCTCTGGCCGGAGAAGCCGGGGTTGACGCTCATGAGGAGCACCATGTCGAGGTCCCTGGCAATCCAGCGCAGGGAGGCGATGTCTGTGGAGGGGTTCAGGGAGACGCCTGCCCGGCAGCCCAGCTCGCGGATGCGGGCAAGGCAGCGCTGCAGATGCGTCTCGGCCTCCATGTGCACGACAATCATGTCGCAGCCGGCCTTTGCGAAGTCCTCCACGTAGCGCGAGGGGCTCTCCACCATGAGGTGGGCGTCGAAAAAGAGCTTCGAGACCTTGCGCAGGGAAGCGATGACGGGGATGCCGAAGGTGATGTTGGGGGCAAAGCTGCCGTCGATGACGTCCAGATGGAGCCAGGGGACGCCCGCGTCCTCCAGGGCGCGGCACTCTTCCCCCAGGCGGGAGAAATCGGCGGAGAGAAGCGATGGAGAGAGAATCATGCGCTCATGTCCTCCGCGGCCTGGCCAGCCAGTTCCGCCCGCAGCGCCCGAAGATCCTCAAGAACCGAGCGCAGAAAATTGGCGTCCTTGGGCGATGCCTCGTGCACGATCGCCGTGGCGACACGGGCTGCCTTCGGGTCGATGCCGGCTGCCTTCAGGGCGTCCAGCTTCTGCCTGCGCCGCTCCGACTTGGCCCTGCGCATGTCCTCGATCCGTGCCAGGCGCGCGTCGAGCTCCTCCTCGCTCATGACGGTCAGGGCGTACTTGCGCATCTGCTGGCGCGCGCCCTCGATGGTCATGCCCTTCTTGTAGAGCAGGTCCTTGATGCGTTGCAGAAGGTGCAGGTCCTTCACCCCGTAGCCCCTGTGCCCGCTGGGCAGGCGCGTGGGCGAGAGCATCGGGAATTCCTGCTCCCAGTAGCGCAGGACCGAGGTCCGGACGTCGAGCATGGCGGCGATTTGTCCAATGCGGTAGATTCTTTCGGAGTCTGCCATCCCTACTCCCCTGTCAGGTTGATTGACTCTTGATTGCCACTCGCGTGAACGGTACTCGTGCAGACGGTACCCGTGTCGATGGCTGATCCTTGACGTCGGGCATACTGACACTTTTTTCGCTTTCCGTCCATATTGGCGAACAATTTGCGAAAAGCTCATAATGCCTGCCCGACAGCGAAAAGAAGGGGCGCGGGGAAGGCCGTTCATCCGGCCTGTCCCCGCGCCCGTCACAACACGTGAGCGTCTGGTTGTGAATCTGGTCTGTCCTGTACTTCGGGCATGCTGCCCGGGGCCTTCGATCTAGACGCGCACGCCCAGCTTCTTCTCGATGGCCTGGACGATGCGATCCCGCTCCTTGTCGGCCTCGGCGTCCTTGAGGGTCTTCTTGGGCGACCGGAAGGTGAGACGGAAGGTCAGGTTGCGGGTCGAGCGATCCTCGGGCAGGAAGAGATCGATGAGGGTCGCGTCCTCGAGCAGGAAGGAATTGGTGGCTCGGATGGCGTCGAGGATGGTCCGGGCCTTCATGGTCGGCTCGGCCAGCACCGTGATGTCGCGGCGCACGGCCGGATACGTTGCCAGGTCCTTGAAGGCGAAGCCCGCCTCGTCGCGCAGGGCGCGCAGGACATCCAGGTTGAACTCGCCCATCCACACGGGCCAGCGGCCCTCGTAGCGGTCGGCGATTGCGGGCTTCACGCGGCCCATGACGCCGACAAGCTTCTCGCCATAGCGCACTTCCACCGCGGGCAGAAGGTAGGGATGGCTCTCGGCAAGGCTCAAACTCGGCTCCCCAAGGCCCAGGTGGGCAAGGAAGTTTTCGGCAATGCCCTTGAGGTCGAGGTAGTCGAGCTGGCCTTCCCTGGCGGGCCAGAGCTCGTCGTGGCGCCTGCCGGAAAGCATGAAGCCGATCATGGCGGTTTCTTTCGCTCCCGTGTAGACGGACTCGTCCTTTTCGAAGACCTTGGCTATCTCGAAGACGCGCACCGAGGGCGCGTTCTGGCGCATGTTGGTGGAGAGGTTGTGGAGCAGGCCGGGGGCGAGAACCGTGCGCAGCACGTCCTGATCCGCGGAGAGCGGATTCATGATGTGGATGCGCCCTTCCTTGGGCAGGTTCAGCAGATCCAGCTCGAAGTCGCCCACGAAGCTGTAGTTGATGGACTCGTTGAGCCCCATGCCGCTGGCCCAGCGGCGCAGGTTGTCCTGGAAGGCGTACTCGCTCTCCGGGGCCGAGAGGTCGTCGATGGCGTGGCTCATGTCGGGGAGCACGGGCTCCACGCGATCCATGCCGTAGTAGCGGGCCACTTCCTCGATGAGGTCGGCCTCGCGGGTGATGTCGGGACGCCAGCTTGGCTGGGTCACTTCCCAGGTCTCGCCCTTGTCTTCCACGACGCAGCCCAGATGCTCGAGCACGTCCTTGCTGAAGGCCGCTCCGGGCTCCTCGCCGATGAGGGCCGTGCAGCGGGCCGGGCGGTAGACGATCCTGGCAGGCTTGAAGGGAGCGGGCTCGGCACAGCACAGGCGATCGGACACCACGCCGCCGGCAAGGGCCTGGATCATGGCGCAGGCGCGATCCATGCTCCACTGGGTGCGCATCTGGTCCACGCCGCGCTCGAAGCGGAAGGAGGCCTCGGAGTGCAGGCCAAGGCGGCGGGCCGTCACGCGGATGCTCGCCGGGTTGAAGATGGCGCTCTCGAGGAAGACGCCCTTGCTCTCCGCGGTCATTTCGCTCTCGAGGCCGCCCATGACGCCGGCCAGGGCCACGGCCCCCTCGGCATCGCGGATGGTGAGATCGCGGGAGGTGAGCAGGCGCTCCTGGCCGTCCAGGGTGGTGAGGCGCTCGCCGTCCGCGGCCGGCTTCACGATGATCCGTCCGCCGCGGATCTTGCCGAGATCAAAGGAGTGCAGGGGCTGGCCGCATTCCATGAGAATGTAGTTGGTGACGTCCACCACGTTCGAGATGGCGCGAACGCCCACGGCGTGCAGGCGGCAGCGCATGGCAAGCGGGGAGGGCGCCAGTTTCACGTCGGTGATGACGCGGCCCATGTAGCAGGGACAGAGGACCGGGTCGGCAATCTCGATGTCGGGATGCGGAAAATCGCTTTTGGAGAGCACCAGCGGCCTTTCGGGAATGGAGAGCGGCAGGCGGAAGGCCAGGGCCACCTCGCGGGCAAGGCCCAGCACCGAGAGGCAGTCGGCGCGGTTGGGGGTCACGTCGATGTCGAGGACTTCCTTGTCGAGGTCCAGGGCGTCCACGAGGCTCTGGCCCACGGTCAGGTTTTCGGGCAGGACCAGGATGCCGGCGTGATCCTCGCTCAGGCCCATCTCGCGCTCGGAGCAGATCATGCCGAAGGAGGGCTGCCCGCGCAGCTTGGCCTTCTTGATGACAAGGCCCCCGGGCATGGTGGTGCCCACCTTCGCCACGGGCACAAGCTGCCCCTTCGCCACGTTGGGCGCGCCGCACACGATGGGGAGAAGCTCCCCTTCGCCCACGTCCACCCTGCACACGTGCATGTGGTCGGAGTCGGGGTGCGGATCGCACTCCACCACGCGGCCCACCACGATGGGCTCGATGTCGGCGAAGGGATGGACGATGTCCTCGAGCTCGAGGCCGAGCATGGTCAGGCGATCGGCCAGGGCCTCGGCGCTTCCTTCATAGGGAACAAATTCACGCAGCCAGTTGAGTGAAAGCAGCATGGGTCACCTTGGAAATCGGGGGCGACGGCCCATGATGGGCCGTCGAACGAAAAATCTTTGTTGTTGGACCGTTGAAGGCCGGATCGTTCCTACCAGACGGGCGTCTCGTCCGCGGGATTGGGAAGCGGGCGCTCCTTTTGTCTCGCGCCGCCGTAGGCGCCGTTTCTCAGGCGCTCCTTGCGGACCTCTTCCTTCTCGTCCGGGGTCACGGGATTGCCGTAGGCATCACCGAAGGCGCCGATGACCGGCATGTGGCGGCCCTTCATGGGCGTGTCCGGGGGCCGGAGGCCGTTGCCGCCGGGAGCGTCCGTGCTCGAGTAGGTGGCGGCAGATGCCTCCCCGGGCATGGCGAGAAGGCCGAAAAGCAGCAGGACGCCCAGAAGAAGTGCCGGGGCAGGCCTGGAAGCCTTGCCGTTGTTGGTCGGGCGGGCGTTCATGGGGCTTGTCCCCCTTGCCGTCTAGGCAAATTGGCGCAGGAAGCGATGGTCGTTCTCGAAGAACATGCGCAGGTCGCCAAGACCGTAGGTCAGCATGGCCACGCGCTCGATGCCGAGGCCAAAGGCAAAGCCCGTGATGTCCTCGGGATAGTTCACGTAGCGGAACACGGCCGGATCCACCATGCCGCAGCCCAGGATCTCGAGCCAGCCCGTGCTCTTGCACACGCGGCAGGGCGTGCCGTTGACGTGGCCCTTGCCGCGGCACAGGCAGCAGGAGATGTCCACTTCCGCGGAAGGCTCCGTGAAGGGGAAGAAGCTCGGCCTGAAGCGAACCTTGGTGTCCTTGCCGAACATGGCCTGGCTGAAGGCCGTGAGCACGCCGCGCAGATGCGCCAGCGTCACCTTCTCGCCCACCATGATGCCTTCCACCTGGTGGAACATGGGAGTGTGGGTGATGTCGGAGTCGCGGCGATACACCTTGCCGGGGGAAACCACGGCTATGGGCGGCCTTCTGCGCTCCATGCTGTGCACCTGCATGTTGGAGGTCTGGGTGCGCAGGACGATGTTGTCGGTGACGTAGAGCGTGTCCTGCATGTCGCGGGCGGGATGCTCCGGCGGCAGGTTCAGGGCCTCGAAGTTGTAGTAGTCCGTCTCCACCTCGGGACCGCACTCGATGTCGAAGCCCAGCTTCTCGAAGACCGAGCAGATCTTCTCCATGGTCAGCGTGATCGGGTGCCTGGTGCCCACCCAGGGGTGACGGCCGGGAAGGGTGGGGTCGAAGCCTTTCAGGAACTCGTCCTCGACGGCCTTGTCGAGACGGGCCTTGTGCGCCTCGAAGAGGGAGTTGAGCTCCTCCTTCACGCGGTTGGCCGTCTTGCCGGCCTCGGGGCGCTCCTCGGGCGGGAGCTTCGGCAAATCGCCCATGATGGTGGCGAGGCTTCCCTTGCGGCCAAGGAAGCGCACCCGCAGGGCCTCGAGGTCCTCGGCGGTGTGGGCCTCGGCCAGGCCCTTTTCCAGTTCCGGAGCAAGACGCTCCAGGGCAGAAATGATGTCCATCTTGTCACCTGTCCGGTCGAACGGCGCTCATGCGGTGTCCAGGGGCTTCTGGTCTTCGGGCCCGATGCCGCGTGCCGTTCGGCCGTCCATACGAAAAAGGGAGACAAGGCCAAAACCTCGTCTCCCTTG
>CAZWOT010000089.1:0-9362 GCA_964635595.1 uncultured Desulfovibrio sp. | reverse complement strand
CTATGTTGCCATGCCCGCTGCAAAAAATTGTCTGAACTGAACCGCCCAATGTGGGCTGACGCGGCAAGAAAGGGGAATTTCAAAGGATAGGGGGTTGCTGCCCTGTCAAGGGGCGTCCCTGCCCGGACCCCCTCAGGCCTGCTCTGCCTGGGCCTGGAGGCCGCGCTCCATGGTCTTTCTCGCCCGGCGCTTCTGAATCCAGCGCACGAGGCAGGAAAGGGAGAAGTTGATGATGAAGTAGATGAGGGCCGCAAAGCCGAAGATGGCCGCCACCTGCTCGATGCCCACGGTCTGGCCCGTGTAGCGGGGCAGAAGCGAGAGCACGTTGCGCGAGCGGAACATGAGCTCGGCCACGGCCACCATGGAGAGGAAGGAGGTGTCCTTGACCACGGTGATGACCTGGCTGAGCAGGGTCGGCACGATGTTCTGGAAGCACTGGGGCAGGACGATGTAGATCAGCGTCTGCACGAAGTTGAAGCCCTGCGAGTAGGCGGCCTCGAACTGGCCCTTCTGGATGGAGTTGAGGCCTCCGCGGATGATTTCGGCTATGGCCGCGGAGGTGAAGAGCACGAAGGCGAAGGTGCACCGCATGAAGGCCGTGGGAAGGGGCGCGTGCACATAGCAGATGAGCACCCACATGAGGTTCGGGGTGTTGCGGAAAATCTCGATGTAGATGCCGGCAAGGCGGCCCAGGATGAACTTGTCGTAGGAGCGCAGGAGCGCCAGGATGAGCCCGAAGAAGATGGAGAGCACGCAGATGATGACGGAGAGCTCGATGACGAGCCACGCGCCGCCCAGGAGATACTTCATGATCTCCGGGGTGAAGGTTCTGGTAATGACTTCGATCATGCGGCTTCTCCCGTGCCGGCGGGCTTGTCGGCGGTCTGGCGGTCGCGCCTCTTGAGCTTCTCCTCGTAGTTGCGGCCCCAGGTGGCCAGCGGGAAGCAGAGGATGAAGTAGAGGATGCCGCAGACGAGGAACGGGGGCCCGTAGATGCACTCGCCGGTGGTCGCCCAGTCGTTGGTGCGGTTCATCAGATCCGTGCCGCCGATGAGGGCGATGACCGAGGTGTTCTTGATCAGGTTCACCATCTGGTTGACGAGCGGGGGCAAAATGATCTTGACCGTCTGGGGAAGGATTATCCAGCGCATGGTCTGCACGTAGGTGAAGCCCTGCGAGGCAGCGGCCTCGGCCTGGCCGTGGGGGATGGACTGGATGCCCGCGCGCACCACCTCGGCGATGTAGGCGCCGTGGTAGATGCCCACGGCGTAGATGCCCACGGACACCTGGCCGATCATCACGCCGATGTAGGGCAGGGCCAGGTAGAAGACGTAGGCCTGGAGCACGAGCGGGGTGTTCTGCAGGGTCTCCACGTAGCCGCGGGCAATGAAGCGGGGCGCGGCGTGGGACGAGGTCGACATGACGCCGAAGAAGACGCCGAGCGCCAGCGCCAGAAGAAGCGCCAGCACCGAGACCATGATGGTGACCCCGAAGGCCTGGGCAAAGAGCGTCCAGTCTTTGAAAAAGGCCATCCAGCTCTGGTAGGACAGGATTTGCTCAATCACGTTGGTGCCCCCGACTGGCCCCGCGCGCCGCGTTCATTCTTGTCTTGAGGGCGCCGCACCGGGGTTCGGGCAGATGGTTCGTTTTGGGTCCCAGGGGCCACGGATCCTTGATTTCTCGGGTTCTCCGGTTCCCTGACCCGTCCGGCTCCGACTGCCTTTTCGGGAACGAGGTTTCCGAAGAAAGCAAAGGGGGGCCGGATGTTCAAAAAGTCTCCCTCCCCGGGCCCCTGTGCGGGCCCCATGCGGGAGGGAGACGTTCATTCGGGCTTTTATTCGGCGAAGGACGGGGGCACGTTGTGCTCCTTGATGAGTCCCTCGATGGTGCCGTCGGCAAGCCACTTCTTCACGAGGTTGTCCACGAACTCGGCCAGGCCCTTGTTGGAGAGCTTGGTCACGATGCCGTACTCCTGGGGCGAGAAGCGCACGGAGGTGACGAGGGTGGTGCCGTCGTCCAGGTAGCCGGTGAGGATGGAGCCGTCCACGCAGAAGGCCTGCACCTGGCCGGCGTCAAGGGCGGCCTTGATGGATGGGTAGTCCGGGAAGGTCTGGATGTTCCTGGTGTCGGTCAGGGTCACGCCCGCCTTGGCGGCCGCGGCGATGAGGGCGTCCTTGGAGGTGGAACCCTCGGCCACGCCCACGAGCTTGTCCTCGAGATCCTTGTAGGTGGAGATGCCGCTGTTCTTCTTCACGAGCAGGGACACCGCGTCGGTGTAGTAGGGCGTGGAGAAGTTCCAGGTCTTCTTGCGCTCCTCGGTGATCGTGAAGGTGGCGATGACCATGTCGATGTCGCCGGAATCCACGAGCTGGCCGCGGGTCTTGGCGGTGACGGGAACGAAGTTCACGTCGTCGGCCTTGAGCCCCATGGCCTCGGCCATCTTGCGGGCCAGATCGTCCTCCATGCCCACGAACTTGCCGCCGCTCAGGATGTCTTCCACGCTGAAGCCGGGCACGTCGGTCTTGACGCCCACGTTCAGCTTGCCTTTCTTGGCGATGGCCTGCACCTCGGCCGGCAGCTCGTCGGCAGAGACCCTGGCCACGCCGAAGCCCGCCACGAGGGCGACGAGGAGCAGAAGCGAGAAGAGTTTTTTCATGATACGGTTCTCCTCCGGCGCATGCGCCGGGTGGCCTTGCCCGGGGGAGGACAAGGGCTCATGTGTTGCAATGCTGCAAGACCTTCGCCGGCAAGGCCCTTTTTCCACGTCTCCCAAGGAAGGGAAGGGGCGTTTGCCTTCATGCCGGCAGGAAGGCCTTCCATGACCGAAGTCGTGGGGGAGCTTCCCTCGAGGCCCGCCCCGCCTGGGGCGTCGCTCGGGGGAAAGGCCCCGGCCGGCATCAGTAGAGGATCTTGCTCAGGAACTGCTTGGTGCGCTCATGAATGGGGTTCAGGAAGAAGTGCTCCGGTGTGCCTTCCTCCAGGATGACGCCGCAGTCCATGAAGATGACACGGTCCGCAACTTCGCGCGCGAAGCCCATTTCATGGGTCACGATGACCATGGTGATGCTTTCGTTCGCGAGCTTGACCATGACGTTGAGCACTTCCTGCACCGTTTCCGGGTCCAGGGCGGAAGTTGGCTCGTCGAAAAGAATGATCTTGGTCTGGCTGCACAGGGCGCGGGCGATGGCCACGCGCTGCTGCTGTCCGCCGGAGAGGGTGGTCGGGTAGACCAGCGCCTTTTCCGTGAGGCCCACCACGTCGAGGTAGTGGTAGGCGAGCTCCTCGGCTTCCTTGCGTTCCTTGCCGAAGAGCTTGATGGGAGCCAGGGTGAGGTTCGCCAGCACGTTCAGGTGGGGATAGAGATTGAACTGCTGGAAAACCATGCTCGAGGTGCTGCGCACGAGCTCGGTGCGGTTTTTCTTGGTGAGCTCGATGCCGTTGACAAAGACCTGGCCTGAGGTGGGCAGCTCGAGGCCGTTCATGCAGCGCACCGTGGTGGACTTGCCGGAGCCCGAGGGCCCGATAATCACGAGCTTCTCGCCCTCGTTGACCGTCAGGTTCACGTCCTTCAGGACCTCGTTGGGGCCGAAGAACTTGTGTACGTGGCTGAGCTTGATCATGAACGTGTCTCCGAAAGGAATGTCGGTGCCTGGCCAATGGGACTTGCGGAATTTTCCCGGCCGTCCGATCGAATGGTTGCAGCAAAACCGGGGCCCCAAAGAGCAGGACGAACTTGAATTCTGCCACTTTTCGGCCCTTCTGTCAAAAAGTTGCCGAAAAAAAGAGCGCTTCTCGTTCCTTGCAGGTACGGGCTTCCAGGAGTCTTTTGCTGGGCTTCGAAAGGGTGCCCGGGCAGGACGCCTGGATGGGTGTTTTGGCAGGAGGCGGCAGATGCGCCGTGCTTGGGCGGAGGTCTGGACCTGCCCTGGCGGCAGGAGGGGGAGCGGACGCCTGGAGGATGGCGGTCCTTTGGAGGGAGTGCCCGGGGACGGTGCCGAAAGACGGTGCCCAAAGACACTGTCCAAAGCCGGGCGAGGCCAGGGAGGGCTTTGGGAGCGGTGGAGCCCGCGGCCAAAGGGAGGGTGTGAGGGGAGACTGGCGAGAAAATTATAAAAAAGGACCCATGCGTCGCATCACGGGCCCTTGAACTTGCTTGATGGAGCCTTTGTCCAGGATTGAACTGGAGACCTCGTCCTTACCAAGGACGCGCTCTGCCGACTGAGCTACAAAGGCATTTGGGCTTTTGAGGCTTTGTTTCCGTCACCTCAAGGCGAAAAAGAATCTAGCTTTTCGAAGCCTGCCTGTCAAGTGGGAATCGGCACTGGAAAAAACATTTTTGCCAGCAGGTCGTGCAGGGGCCGTCCGGAGTCCGGCATTTCAGTCGGTTGGCCGGAATTTCCAGGCAAGACAGGATGAAAGGCCAGGGCAGAGGAGCCTGCGGGTCAGAACGTCCAGGGCTTGCAGACGATCTCGCGGATCTTCGTCTCGAGGATGGTGGCCGCGTGGGAGGGCTTCAGGATGATGGCCGTGTCTGCGCCGCGGGCCGTGCCGCCCACTGCAAGGATGTCTTCCCCATACGGGACAAGTCCCGCGTCGAGGGCCATGACGGCCACTTCCACGCCCACCTTCAGGCCCTGGCCGAAAAGATAGAGGGTCTTGGCCATGACCTCCACCGGGCTTATGCCCTTGTATTCGCGGCTCAACCCCCGCTCGGCCCCGCTCAGAACGTGCGTGGTCGAGAGAACGTGCACGCCCCTGGCCACGAGAGCCTTTCTCTCGTCCATGGAAAGCTCGCAAAAGCCGGGCTTCGTGCAGCCAAAGGCGTGGGTCACGCAGACAAGGTGGACGTCCTGGTTGGCCTTTGCGGCCTCGTCCAGAAAAAGGCGCACCGTGTCGCCATAGTTGGAGGCGACCACGATGTGCTTGAGATCGCGTTCCTTGGCGGTTTTCAGGGTTTCGGCCACGCAGGCGGCCGTGTTGTGGGGACCGGGTTTCTCGAAGGCGAGCATGTTCTTTTCTCCTTGGAAGGCGAGGGACAGGGCATTGGGTCTGGAAGGGCTCGGGGACAGGAGGAGCGGCTTCGCGAGGGAAGGGGCTGGCGCACTTTTCCCAGACCCCAAGTCTCGCAAATTCATGTCTCCTTGCAAAGTGGGGATGGAGGCCCTTTGGGGTGAGTGTCTTCCTCAAAAAACCGATCCCGCAAGAATCTGGCAAGAGTCCGATTTTTCTCAACATTTTGAAAAAAATGAATTTGCGGTCTGGCTCTTCCTTTGTTATTTTTCATCTGATCCATACCAGCTTTGACCCTTGGCGGACATCCGCAACAAACACTTTCCATATCTGCAGCGCACCTTGGAAAACCTTCAAGCCAATGGGAAGAACGCAGTCCGGCTCTCGTTGACTGACAGAACAAAAAGCACGGAACAATTGGGAGTCAGGCAAGAATTTTGGAGAGACAGACATGGCCAATATTATGATAGATGCGGATTTTGCCCAGATACGTAAGGATAAAGGTTGCTATGTCGACAAAACATGGTTCATCGAACAATTTCTTCAAAACCCGGATCTTCCGGGCAACTTCCGCGTTTCCTCAAAGGTTACCCTTTTTACTCGTCCAAGGCGTTTCGGAAAATCTCTCTTCTTGAACATGCTGGCAGAGTTTTTTGACAACCAAAAGGACAGCAAGGAAATTTTTTCCGGTCTGCAAGTTTCAACAAATGAAAAGCTCTGTCAGGAGTGGATGAACAAATATCCACTAATATTCCTTAATTTTAAAGATGAAACAAAACAAGATTTTGCTACTGCTATAAGCTCAATATGGTTATATATACGCAAATTATGTAATTTGCATAAATATCTTTTGACCAGTGAACGCGTAGATGATGATGACAAATATGAACTCAAAAAATTCATGAAATTAAGAATAGATGAGGATATACTTAAATTTGACATACAAGACTCACAGCGAGACAGACTGATAGACAGCTTGCAAAATACACTGCGATACGCACTCCAAATTTTGACAAATGCTCTGGCCTGTCATTATGAGAAAAAGGTCATTTTGTTGATAGACGAATACGATGTCCCGCTCACCTCGGCATGGGAAAACGACTATTACGAGAAAATGATCAATTTTATGCGTGAGTTCTATTCTCGCGCATTGAAAGACAACAATGCTCTCAGGTTTGCCATCCTCACAGGGGTCTTGCGTGTCGTCAAGGAAAGCATTTTTTCCGGCCTCAACAATGTGAAAAGTTACGATATAACGCAAAGAAAATATGCGGATCTCTTTGGATTCACGCAGAGCGAAGTCGACAACCTTCTTGCCGGAGCCGGTTTCGAAGACAAGCGTGAGGCAATCAGGGAGTGGTATGACGGATACCATATTGGCAGCCGAACTGATGTCTACAATCCTTGGAGCATCACTCAATATCTTGATGCCCTCAAAGATGACCCCCAGACACCACCGGAAGCCTACTGGCTCAACTCAAGCGGCAAAGAAGTTGCCATAAATATTATCCACAAGCTTGCGGAAAATGAAACAATTCGGGCCAAGCTTTTTGCGCTCCTGGGCGGGAACCCCATTGCGGCCCGAATCAATCCTGAAATGAACTATCGGGACATATACGCGGAAGCGGACAACTTGTGGACGATTCTGTATCTGTCTGGCTATCTTACGGATGTCAAGGATTCTTCTGTCTATCCCGAGGAAGTGGATGTAGACAAGACCATCCTGGTCGCCCCCAACCAGGAAATTGCCACAGTTTTCCAGAAGGAAATGATGGCATGGCTCACGAAGCTTCTTCCAGAAACCGAACGAAATACCTTGTACAAGGCGCTTTGGGAACAGAATAGCCAGGAAGTCGAAAAGGCTTTGAACGACCTGCTCGCTGGCAGTGGTGTTCAGGATCAGAAGGAACTCTATTATCACGGCATGATGTTCGGCATCCTTGCCATGCGATACAAGAAGGTCACTTCCAGTGGTGAAGGCGGCATGGGATTCTATGACATTCTTGTCGTGGACAGGAGCAGCTCACGAGCAGCCGTTCTGGAGCTGAAGCGCGTTTCCTCCGAGAACGAGCTTGAACAATATGCCGGGAAGGCCCTGAAACAGATTGTGGATCGCGGCTACGACGCCCGCGTGCGGACAGAGGGCAGCTGCAAGACAATACTGCATGTGGGCATAGCCTTTTGTGACAAGACCGCGAAAGTTCTGTTCAAGGATGCGAGTGCCTGATTCTGGGGCAGGTCGGAGCGGGGCGGGGCGGGACAAGGCCCGACGCGCCGAATGGCATTTCAGTCGCCATGCTGCCTGACAAACAATCCGACAACCTTTGATCCTCTGTGTGATCCTCTGTGTGATCCTCTGTGTGATCCTCTGTGCAGCCCGGCTCCAGTTGATTGACAGAACAGAAGCACGGAACAATTGGGAGTTACGCAAGAATTTTGGAGAGACAGACATGGCCAATATTATGACAGATGCGGATTTTACCCAGATACGCAAGGATAAAGGCTGCTATGTCGACAAAACATGGTTCATCGAACACTTTCTTCAAAACCCGGATCTTCCGGGCAACTTCCGTGTTTCCTCAAAAGTTACCCTTTTTACTCGTCCAAGGCGTTTCGGAAAATCTCTCTTCTTGAACATGCTGGCAGAGTTTTTTGACAACCAAAAGGACAGCAAGGAAATTTTTTCCGGTCTGCAAGTTTCAACAAATGAAAAGCTCTGTCAGGAGTGGATGAACAAATATCCACTAATATTCCTTAATTTTAAAGATGAAACAAAACAAGATTTTGCTACTGCTATAAGCTCAATATGGTTATATATACGCAAATTATGTAATTTGCATAAATATCTTTTGACCAGTGAACGCGTAGATGATGATGACAAATATGAACTCAAAAAATTCATGAAATTAAGAATAGATGAGGATATACTTAAATTTGACATACAAGACTCACAGCGAGACAGACTGATAGACAGCTTGCAAAATACACTGCGATACGCACTCCAGATTTTGACAAATGCCCTGGCCTGTCATTATGAGAAAAAAGTCATTTTGTTGATAGACGAATATGATGTCCCGCTTACCTCGGCATGGAAAAACAACTACTATGAGAAAATGATCAATTTCATGAGTGAGTTCTATTCTCGCGCATTGAAAGACAACAATGCTCTCAGGTTTGCTATCCTCACAGGGGTCTTGCGTGTCGTCAAGGCAAGCATATTTTCCGGACTCAACAATCTTGAATGTTACGACATCTCAGAAGAACTGTATGCGGACCTTTTTGGTTTTACTCAGGAAGAAGTAGACAGTCTTCTTGCCAAAGCCGGTCTTGAAGACAAGCGGGATATCATCAGGGAATGGTATGACGGATACCATTTTGGTGACCGGACGGATATCTACAATCCATGGAGCATCATGCAGTATTTGAAAATACTACAACAGAAGCCACAAAAAGTCCCGAAATCCTACTGGGTCAACATAAGCAGCAACGATCTTGTCATAGATTTCATCCGCGAACTTGTGGAAAATGAAACAATTCGGGCCAAGCTTTTTGCGCTCCGTGGCGGGAATCCCATTGCGGCCAAAATCAATCCCGAAATGACCTATCGGGACATATTTGCAGAAGCGGACAATTTGTGGACGCTTCTGTACTTGTCCGGCTACCTCACTGATGCCAAGGATCCCGCAGGTTACCCCAGGAAAGTGGATACGGACGAAACCATCCTGGTTGTTCCCAACCGGGAAATCGCCACGATCTTCGAGAGGGAGCTGAACGTATGGATTGACAAGCTTCTTCCCAAAGAAAAACGCGACGCCTTGTTTGACGCTCTCTGGGAGCAGAACGTGCAGGCATTTGAAATGACCTTGAACGGCTTGCTCGTAGGCAGCGGTGTCCAGGACCAGAAGGAACTCTATTATCACGGCATGATGTTCGGCATCCTTCGGCTGGGATACAAGGAAGTTGTCTCCAGCGGTGAAGGCGGCATGGGCTTCTATGACCTCCTTGTCGTGGACCGGGAAAGCTCACGAGCGGCCGTTCTGGAGTTGAAGCGCGTCGCTTCTGCAAACGAGCTCGAGCAATATGCCGGGAAGGCCCTGAAACAGATTGAGGATCGCAGCTACGACGCCCGCGTGCGGGCAGAGGGCAGCTGCAAGACGATACTGCATGTGGGCATAGCCTTTTGCGACAAGAAGGCAAAGGTGCTGTTCAAGGATGCGAGTGCCTGATCCTGCCAGGGCAGAACGGGGCAGAGCGGGGCGGGACAAGGCCCCAAATGTGCCTGCGCTAATTAAAATTCATCGTAATTACTCAGCGCAACGCTGTAGACCCCACGGTCAGCCGTCATGGAGACC
>CAZWOT010000088.1:0-9448 GCA_964635595.1 uncultured Desulfovibrio sp. | reverse complement strand
TACGCGCGGCGCGGTTCCTGCCCTCGCGAACGAGACTCTGGCGATGGCGCTTCAATGCGGACTTATGGTTGGCCACGGAAAAATTCCTCCGGAAAATATGGGTACGGCGGCAAAAGCGACGCACGCCGCATGCGTGATGTTCCCTTGTTGCAAGGGCGAATATCTAGCTCAAAGACCGATGGCTGTCAAGAAAAAGCGAGGAATTTTTGTGCCGCGGATTTGATCCGCCAGCACCGCCGCGTCGGGCCCCCGCAAGGGGAGCCCGGAAAGGCGGGCGGCACCGGGTTTTTCCGAAGGCCCTGGTCAAAAAGCGGTCTTGAGACAGTCTTGAAGGCCCCCGCTACACCTGCAAGGCCGCGAAATCGACCACCTTCGAGAAGCGATCCGAGAGCGATTTCAGCATGGCAAGGCGGTTGGCGCACAGATCGTTGTCGCCGCAGGCCACCATCACGTGGTCGAAGAAGTTGTCCACGTGGGGGCGCAGGGACTCGAGCTGGTCCAGCATGCCCTTGTGGTCGTGGGCGTCGCGCAAGTGATCCAGCACGGGCAGGGCCTCCTGGAGCACCTTGTGGAGGCTCTTTTCGGCTTCTTCCTGCAGAAGGGACTTGCGCCAGGTCGCGGGAATCTGCCAGCCCTCCTTCTCGTGCTTGGCCACGATGTGGGCCACGCGCTTGAAGGTCTGCACGGAGCTCTCGAAGCTCTCCCTTTCGGCAAAGACCTTCAGGGCCTCGATGCGCTCGTCCACGCCCGGAACGGTCCGTGCGCCCGAGCCTGTGGCCGCGTCCACGAGAAGCGTGTTCACGCCGAGGTTCTGGTAGTAGTTTCTGAGCCTCGCCATGAAGAAGTCCTCGAGCTTGTCGAGGCACTGGGCCGGGTCGATCTTCCACTCGCGCTCGCCGTAGCCCATCTGGGCGCGGGCAAAGAGCTCGCGGATGTCGAGCTCGAGATGGAAGGCGCGCATGATGCGGATGATGCCGAGCGCGCAGCGGCGAAGGCCGTTGGGGTCGGCAGCGCCGGTGGGAATCTGGTTCAGGCCGAAGCAGCCGGCCATGGAGTCGGCCTTGTCGGCCATGGAAAGGATGGCGCCGGAAAGCGTCCCTGGCAGGGGCGAGTCGGGGCCTGCAGGCAGATACTGCTCCTTCAGGGCCTCGCAGATTTCCTTCTCCTCTCCCCACTTCTCGGCGTAGATGCCGCCCATGATGCCCTGCAGGGTGTCGAACTCGCCCACCATGCCGGAAACAAGGTCGGCCTTTGCCAGACGGCCCGCCCTTGCGCATTGTGCGGCAAGCCCGGGGGCGAGCTTCTCGGCAATCCAGCCTGCAAGGAGCTCGAGCCGCCGGCTCTTGTCGCCCATGGTGCCGAGGCCGCGCACGAAGATGACGTGCTCGAGCTTCTCGAGCCAGCTCTCGAAGCTGGCCTTCAGATCCTCGTGCCAGAAGAAGCGGGCGTCCTCGAGGCGGGCGCGCAGGACGCGCTCCCAGCCGCGCTTCACGAGATCCACGGACTCGGGCTTCAGGTTGAGGACGGTCACGAAGTGGGGAAGGAGCCTTCCGTCTGCATCCTCCACCGCAAAGCTCTTCTGGTGGCTCTGCATGCTCGTGACGAGCACCTCGCGGGGCACTTCCAGGAACTTCTCGTCGAAGGAGGCCAGAAGGGGCACCGGGTGCTCCACAAGGCCCGTCACCTCGCGCAGGAGCCCATCGTCCCAGAGGACGCGGCCCTGGGCGCGTTCGGCCTGGGCATTGCCCTCGTCGATGACGAGCTTTTTGCGATCGTCGGCCTTCGGCATGATGGCGCACTTCTTTTCAAGCGTGGGCAGAAGGTCGGAAGCCGTCGCCACCTCGAAGGGTCCGAAGCCGTGGATGCGGTGGCCGTAGGTGGTTCGGCCCGAGGCAAAGGGGCCAAGCTCGAAGGGAACCACCTCGTCGCCCAAAAGCGCCACCACCCACTGCAGGGGACGCGCGTAGGCAAAATCGTGCCCAGCCCAGCGCATGCGCTTGGCAAAGGGGATGCGGGAGACGATGTCCGGGCACAGCTCGGCCAGAATGTCGAGGGTCTTCAGGCCCCCGACCTTTTTCTTCACGGCCACGTACTCGCCCTTGGGCGTCTCCACCGTGTAGGCGTCCTCCAGCGCGACATTGTTGGTGCGGCAGAAGCCCTCGAGGGCCTTTGTGGGCTTGCCGTCGGCAAAGGCCGCGCGCACGGGCGGGCCCATGAGCTCTTCTTCGCGCTCGGGCTGCGTCGTCACAAGCCCCTCCACGAGCACCACGGCCCGTCTGGGGGTCGAGAAGGTCTCGATGGAGGCAAAGGCAAGATCCCTTTCCTTGAAGGCCGCCTCGAAGGCCTCTTTCAGAAACTGGTCCTGGATCGGGAGAAAGCGGGCCGGCAGCTCCTCGGAGCCGATTTCCAGCGCGAAGGCGGCGGTATGCAGGTCGGCCATCTACTTGTCCCCCTTGAGCATGGGATAGCCCAGCTGCTCGCGCTGTTCGGCGTAGAGTCTGGCGACGCCGGATGCCAGCTGGCGCACGCGGCCGATGTAGGCGGTGCGCTCGGTGATGGAAATGGCCCCGCGGGCGTCGAGCAGGTTGAAGGTGTGCGAGCACTTCATGCAGTTGTCGTAGGCGGGCCAGGGAAGGCCAAGCTCGGTGAGCCTCCTGCACTCGCGCTCGTAGTCGTCGAAGTGGGTCAGGAGCATGGCCTGGTCCGAGCAGTCGAAATTGTACTTCGACTGCTCCACCTCGTTCTGGTGGTAGATGTCGCCGTAGGAGACGTGCTTGTTCCAGGCGAGATCGTAGACGCTCTCGACGCCCTGCAGATACATGGCAAGGCGCTCGAGACCGTAGGTGAGCTCCACGCTCACGGGCTTCAGGTCAATGCCGCCCACCTGCTGGAAATAGGTGAACTGGCTCACCTCCATGCCGTTGAGCCACACTTCCCAGCCAAGGCCCCAGGCGCCCAGGGTGGGGGATTCCCAGTCGTCTTCCACGAAACGGATGTCGTGCTTGTGGGGCTCGATGCCGAGGGCCGCGAGGCTTCCGAGATAGAGATCCTGCGAGTTGGCCGGATTGGGCTTCAGGATGACCTGGAACTGGAAATAGCGCTGCAGGCGGTTGGGGTTTTCGCCGTAGCGGCCGTCCGTGGGACGGCGGCAGGGCTCCACGTAGGCCACTTTCCAGGGCTCCGGCCCTATGACCCGCAGGAAGGTGTGCGGGTTGAAGGTGCCGGCGCCGCACTCGACGCCCAGAGGCTGCTCCACGACACAGCCCTGCTGCCCCCAATAGTTTTGCAGGGCCATGATTACGTCCTGAAAATACATAGTTCCCCCTGGCCGGCGCGGCTGGTCTCGTGCCGGCCACTCTGCTCGTTCGGCCCATGGCCGAGTTTGAAGAAATTTTTTCTGCGAGCCGTGCTTCCCGTGCGCTGGAATGTCGATTGAATGCCCAGTGAATGTCAATCCGAAATTTGCGCATCCTGCCAGGGCCCCGTTCCCGGGGCAACGGAGAAATCGAAAAGGCCCGTCAGGTCCTGACATAGCGACCTTTGTCCCAGGCAAGGCCTACATGATAGGAAAGCATGCCGTCAACGCACAGGCTGGCGCCCTTGCGCTCCCTGTCCGCGAGAAAGGCAAAAAGGCCCGCAAGCGCCGCCTCGTCCTTCTTGCCCGCAAGCGCCAGCGCCCGTGCCGTCTCGGCCATCTCGTCGGCGTCGAAGTCGTCCGCGTCGCCGGATGCGTCCGCGCTCCCGCAGTCCATGGCCGCCGCATCGATGGGGATGTGCCTTGTTTCGCAGCCCGTGCCAGGCCCGTCCTCGCCTCCCGCGTCTCCCGGCAGCGCTTCCTGCCCGGCAGCCCGCGAAAGTTCCTGCGGGGCATCCTGCGCCATGCCCGCCCACTGACAGGGCCAGGTGTCCCTTGCTTCCTGCAAGAGGCACAGGGTCGAGGGCTCGAGCCAGGCGCCGGAGTGTTTGGCGCGGCTTTTCGCAAAGCAGTCGGGACAGAGCACGGCGCCCTCCTCCACGCTGAAGAAGGAGCGGTCTAGAAGCGGCCTCGCGCACAGGCTGCAGGAAAGGAAGTCCGGCGCGTAGCCAAGGATGGCCATGAATTTCAGGCGGAAGAAGAGCGAGAGGGCGGAGGTGTTCGCGGCCAGGTCCTCCCTGCCCTTCAATATCTCGAGGCTTTCCTCGAGAAGGCGCAGGATGTCCGGGGCAAGATCCCTGGTGAATCCGGCGCTGTCCACGAGCTTGAGAAAGTTCATGGCAAGCCCCTGGGCCTTCGGACGCTCGCGCAGGATGCCCGGCCCGCGAACTAGCACGGCTTCCGTCAGGTCATGAAAGCCCTTGTTTTCCTTCACCCGGCACTCGAGCACGTTCAGCACGTCCAGGCAGCCCACAAAGCGCCGCCTGCTCCTGAGGCCCCCAAAGGCCGAGACCATGAGCGTTCCGTGCTCGCGAAAGAGCACTCTCAGCCAGACGTCGTTTTCGCGAAAGACGCCTTTGGCGAGCACAAGGCCCCTGTCAGTCCACTCCATGACGTGCGAAATTTGGCCCTACTCGCCCCGGGCACCCGCGTCGACCAGGGCGGGAGCGGACTCGCCTGCGGCCCGGGCCTGCCGTTCCTTCGGAGGAAAGGTCAGATTGCGCACCTGGCCCATGCCGCCGCGCTCGATCTCCTCGCCGTCGAAGAAGATGCGCACGGCGCCCGCGTTGCCCACGCGAAGCCGCAGACGCTCCTCGAAGCGGAAGGCCACCGACTCGCCGGTCTGCAGGGTGCGCTGCGTGGAGCGCTCCTTGTCCACGGTGGCGGAAAGCCAGCAGGTCCCCTCGGAGACAATGACCACGGTGTTGGCGTCGCTGTGCGGGAAGCCGAGGCTCTCGGCCTCGTTCACGGTTTCCTCCACCGTGGGCTGTTCCACGGCGAGACCCGCCTGCCCGGCGATGGTTGCGTTTCCCTGCAGGGCGGACCAAGCCGAGTCTGCCTGCACCACCGCAGGCAAGGGCTCGCGCTCGCCCGCGTCCACGAGGGACAGGGACTTGAAGGGGCTTTCCTCGATTCTGGGCCCCGACGGCTCTTCTGCAACGCTTTCACTGGAGGCGCCGGACCTTTCCTCCTCGGCCTTTCGTTCCTCGGCCTTGCGCTGCAGCTCCTTCTCGTTTTCAAGGCGCATGCGGTCGACCTGGGGAGAGGTTGAGGAAGGAAGCGGCGCCGCCGTCTGCGGCTTGTCCTCGTTGCTTGGCACGACGAGATCGAGGATCTTGAAATACCAGATGCCGAAGCCCACAAGGCTGGCTATCAAAAGGCTTGCCAGTATGCCCCACAGGGGCGAGGTCTTGCGGGGACGGGCCGCATTGTTCGGCGTGTAGACCGAAGCCTGGTAGGTCTGGGTCGTGTTGAGCTGGGCATAGACCCCCAGGCACTTGTCCTCGGGGATGCGCAAGAAATTCGCGTAGGTGCGCAGAAAGCCCCTCGCGTAGGCGGGGGAGATGAAACGGGCGGTGTCGCCGGCCTCGAGGGCCTCGAGATTGGCCTCGGTGATGCGCAGGGTCCTGGAGACCTTGGCGAGCGTCACCCCGCGGCGTTCTCGGGCGCTCTTCAGATAGGCGCCCAGCTCGGCGACGCTGGAAAAATTGTCCACCTCCGCGTCCGCCTCGTCCTCGGGCAGGGTGAAGGGCACCACGTCCGCGGCTCCCGATGCACTGGAGTCGCCAAGGGCAGAGGGCCCCCTGGATGCTTTGGATGCCCTGGATGTGCTGGATGTGCTGGATGTGCTGGACGCGCCGGGTGCCTGACCTGCACCGCGTGCTGCTGGCCTGGGCTCTCCGGGAACCTCGTCCGTCTCCACGTTTTCTGAAGATTCCATCCGCCTGCGGGGACCTGCCCCGGACACAGCATCCCCGTCCGTCCGGGGCCTTCCGTCCGCGGGCCCTTGCACGGCCTGCGTCCTGTCGTCGTCTTCCCCTGCCGCGGACGCGCCAGCCCGGGCCATGTCCTCGTCCGCCACCACCAGCCTGCGGGACGTCCCGTCCCTTTCCTCTGCTTCCTCGCGTCCGTTGGAGGCCCACTCGTCGTAGGGCTCCACGTCTGGGGCGTCTTCGCCTGCGTCCTCCTCGCCCTCCTCGTTCTTCACGGGGAAGAAGGAAAGGCCGTCTGCGTCAATGGCCCTGATGGGCGGCAGACCGTCGTCGGGCTCTTCCTGCGTATCTTCCTGCGAATCCTGCCTGCCGTCTTCCCCCGGCTTCTCTTCGGAAGCCCCCCCGTTCTCAAGTTCCCCGTTCTCAAGTTCCCCGTTGTCCAGCCCTTCGTTGGACAGTGCTTCGTCCTGGCCCTCGGGCCGGACTTCCGGTTCCTGGAAACCGGCACCCGCCAAACTCCCGTCGTGTGCCTGATCCCCGCCAGCGTGCACCTGGCCTGCGAGCTCGTTCCCCATGAAGGAGACGGGCTCGTCGTTCTTCCTTGTCCTCGTGTTTGTGCGGGTTTTGGCTATTGTCTGCGTGAGGACGGACCCTTTGGGCGCCTCGGGCTTTCTTGCGCCTCTGCGCGCGCTCCTTGCCGGGCGCGTGTTTCCTCTTGCCCCCACTTCCTGGCTTCCCAGAATGGAAGCCGCGCGGTCCAGAAGCTGACCGCTCGCGATGGTGCCATTGGCCTGTGCATCCGTGGACTTGGACTTCATGGCTTGCCTTTTGGTTTCTTCCAGGGGAGACGGGAAAAACAATGCGGCGAGGGATGCTGCGAGCGATGCTGCCGGGAAAAGGCGGGAGCCCTGTGCTCTTTTGGGCAGGCCCTGTGCCAGGGACGGGCGACCGCCCGTCAGTCATCCCAAAAAGGAACCGCGAACAGGAAAATGCGTGCGAAGGAGGACGAGCAGAGGATGACGAGCAGAGGATGACGAGCAGGAGATCAGAGGCGGATGTCGATGATGGCCTTTTCCTTCAGCTGGCGGGTGTAGTCCTCGTAGCGCTCCTGGGCCCTGGGGGCGCGCAGGAAGTTGTCGATGAGCGGCGTTGCCTCCTCGAGGGTCATCTCGCGCAGGGGAGACTGGTCGCCGTTGGGACGGAAGAGGCGCACCTGGGCCTTGAGCTGGGCATTGAAGTTGAACAGCGGCGTAATGTCGCCGGGCTGCATGCTCATGAGCCGCGCGCGCCACTGATCGTTCAGGCGATCCCACACCACCGGCCCGCCGTCGCCGCCCTGGTCGCGGTTCGGAAGGACGCTGTAGGTCTTTGAGGCCTCCATCCAGGAGATCTCGCCGTTTTGCAGCTTGCGGGCGATGCTCGCGGCCGGCGCCTGGGGATGGTAGACGATGAGGGCCATGTGCAGGCCCTCGCGGTTGAGCATGTTGGCCTTGTGCTCCTCGTAATAGGCGGCGATTTCCTCCGGGCGCACCACCACGCGGCGGCCCACTTCCATGGAGGTCACGCGCTGGCGCAGCATGCGCTGGCGGTTGAGCTTGCGCACCTCGTCAAGCGAGGTCCTGCTCTTCTTGAGCTGGGCCTCGAACTGCTCCTTGGTCATGCCCTGCTGGGTGTACATGTCCGTGATTTCCTTGTCGACGTCGCGATCGGAAATCGTGATGTTGAGACGGGTCGCCTCCTGCTCGAACAAAAGGTCGAGGATCATCATGTCGAGCACCTTGCGCAGGATCTCGTCCACCTTTTCCCTGTCCTTGGGGCTGTCGACCTTGAGACGCGCCCGCTGGATTTCAGGCAGGGCGTTCTTCTGCAGGTCGAACATGGTGACCATCTTGCCGTTCACCACGGCGACCACCTTGTTCACGTTGATGTCGGCAGCCTGGACTTCTGCGGCGCCCAGGCCAGCGACAGGCAGATCTGCCGCAAACAGTGAGAAGACAAGGGCGAGGAACAGGGGGAGGACCGAAAGACGTTTCACAGTTGAACCTCGAGACGTTCGGGAAAAACCGTATGGGAAGCGAAAACTCGCGTATCGGGCGGACAGGCGCATCGGACAATGCGTCGGACGGCCAGCCCGAGAAGGCAGACCCGACGATCCGACAGCAAGGTGGAAGCCAACGAGACGAACAGTCAATGACCGAAAGCGCGCACGCCCCTTGAGGGGCCCATTTCATGGAGAGCCATGCACGCGCGTTTTCTACCCGTTTAAACGGGAAAAGGCAAACCGGAAGAAACGGAAGTTCATTTCTTCAAGACATTGAAATTTTGGCGTAAATTTAGGTTTTCGCACTTTGGGCGAGGAGGGCTTTTCGGGACGCGAAACCTCTCACGCCCGAATCCTGACGGTCCCGGCGCTCCCGGGGACGCTTGCTGCGGCGCCGGCCGTGCCCTCGTCCTGGGTCCTGTCTGCCCGCAGGCCCTCGAGGGTGGTGCGGAGGGAGGCCAGGGACTCCCAGTAGGGAACATCATCGTCCAGCTCCACCTGCAGGGAGGAGGTGGGAATGAGCTTCACGCGGCTGTCTGTCTGCATGAGGGCCATGATCTTCATGGGGTCCACGGCGCCCTGGCCCTCGGCAAAGGTCAGCTTGACCCTTGTCAGCATGAGGTCGGCCTTTTCCACCTGCATGGTGTTCAAGAAGCGCTTGAAGTCGAGGATGGCCAGGAAGGTCCGGAACTCGTCCGGGAAGGGACCGAAGCGATCCCGCAGGGACAGGGCCACCCGCTCGCGCTCCTGGCCGGAATCGGCGCGGGTGAGGGTGCGGTAGGCCTTCAGGCGCTCGTTGTTGTCGGCAATCCAGGTTTCCGGGATGCGGGCGTTGACGCCGATGTTCACTTCCGTGTCCACGTCGCGCTCGCCCACGGTGCCGCGCAGCCGATCCACCGCCTGCTCGAGCATCTCGAGGTAGAGGTCGAGGCCGACCTTGGCCATCTGGCCGGTCTGGGCCTCGCCCAGGATGTTGCCGGCCCCGCGCAGGCGCAGATCCTCCATGGCGACCTTGAAGCCGGCGCCGAGAAAGTCCATTTCCTGCAGGATGGAGAGCCGCTCCTCGGCGACCCTTGTCATGTGGCCGGGGTCCGGCACGACGAAATAGGCGTAGGCCTGGCGCTCGCTGCGGCCGACGCGCCCCCTGAGCTGGTAGAGCTGGGCCAGGCCGAAGTTCTGCGCCTGGTCGACCACGAGGGTGTTGGCCCTCGGAAAATCGAGCCCGGACTCGATGATGGAGGTGCACACGAGAACGTCGAGCAGGCCATGCCAGAACTTGCGCATGTTGCCGTCCACCTCGTCCTCGCCCATGCGCCCGTGCACCATGGCGACCCGGGCGTCCGGGACAAGGCGGCGCACGTAGTCGCAGACGCGCTCGAGGCCCTCCACGCGATTGTAGACCCAGAAGACCTGGCCCTCGCGGTCGAGTTCCCTTTTTATCACCTCGCGAAGCGTCGCATCGTCCCTGGAGAGCAGGGCCGTGGCCACGGGCTTGCGCTCCCTTGGCGGGGTCTCGATGAGGGAGAGATCGCGGATGCCGGACATGGAGAGCTGGAGCGT
>CAZWOT010000087.1:0-9474 GCA_964635595.1 uncultured Desulfovibrio sp. | reverse complement strand
AAAGCCCGGCACGCGCCTTCAAGGCCATCAGGCCTTTTGGGCCATCAGGCCCGAGAGATGGAGAAAGTCCTCCACCGACAGCTCCTCCGCGCGGACCTGCTGGCTTTTGCCAAGGCTCTCCAGCCCCTCCTGGAGGACGATGAGGCCGGCCTTGCGAAAGACCCCGCCAAGCTGCTTCCTGCGCCCGGCAAAGGCAAGCTTGATGAGGCGCTCGAGGGCCTTCGGGTGCGCCGGAGGATCCTTTTTCTGCCCGAAGGAGCAGACCGCGCTGTCCACCTTTGGCGGCGGCGAGAAGGCCTGGGGCTTGACGGTGAACTCGCAGGCCGCCTGCCAGTGGGCCTGCACCCACACGGTCAGGGCCCCGAAGTCCTTCGAGCAGGATTTGGCGCAAAGCCGCATGCCCACTTCCTTCTGCACCATGAACACGGCCCTTCGCATGCATTTCACGCGGGCCGCCATCTCCCAGATGAGGGGCGAGGCCACGTTGTAGGGAAGGTTGCCCATGAGCACCCAGGGCCCCTCGAGCTCCTCGAAGGGATAGGCCAGGGCGTCGGTGCAGAGGACCCTTGTTCGTGCTTCTGCCTCCTGCTCGCGCACGCCGGCCCAGTAGCTGTCCTTTTCAAGCAGGAGAAGCTCCCTGTGGGGCGAGCGCTCGAGGACCTTTGTAAGCGCACCGGGCCCAGGCCCTATCTCGAGAATGCGCGCCCCCTCGTCGAGCTGCGCCAGCCTCACGATGCGCTCGCAGATGTCCTCGCGGCGCAGGAAATGCTGCCCCAGGCTTTTCTTGGCAGCCGGACGGGGAGCCTCTCCTGCCTTTGGGGGTGCCGTATGCTCGCGTGCTTCGTGGGTGCGCATGGGAAAGGGAGCTTTTTGGAAGGAGGCTTTTGGAAGGCGCCCCCGGGAAGGAATCCTTGGGAAGGAATCCTTGGGATGGGGCCCCGGGATGGGGCTTTTGGGAGCAAGCTTTGGGGACAGCGTGCCGTGCCTGCCAAAGGCAGTCGGGACGCGTCACGGTTCGTCGGGGTGCGCCAGAATGCGTCAGGCTGCGTCAGAGTGCGTCAGATTGCATCTGGGTGCGTCGGGGCGCATCGGAGTGCATCAGGGCGCATCAGGGCGTATCGAAGCGCTCGAAGGCGAGCATGAGGCCGGCGCGGCCCTGGGTTGCGCTGCGCAGCCTGGTGGAAAAGCCGAAGAGCTGGCGCATGGGGGCCAGGCCCTGGACGATTTTCTGCCCTGCCTGGTCGTCCATGCTCTCCACCCGGCCGTTGACGGAGCCGAAGAGGCTGATGGCGCTGCCAAGCTCGCTTTCGGGCACGCTGATGGTGACCCGCATGATGGGCTCGAGCACGGCCGGAGCGGCCTTGGAGAGGGCCTCCTTCACGGCCTGCACGGCCGCCATGTGGCAGCCGGGCTCGGTGGCCGTGCCGTCCTTGCGCTCCACAAAGGTGATGACGACGCGGGTGTCGACCACCGGGTAGCCGGTCAGATCGCCGCTTTGCAGGCAGTCCCTGGCACCCTCCATGGCCGCTTCCAGAAGGCGCGGCTGGATGACCTTGAGGGCCGCCTGCTTGTCCTTCGGCACGAAGTCGCCCGCCACCACCTCGTTTCCGGCCCCTCTGGGCATGGGCTCCACGCGCACGGAGACGTTGCCGTAGTGGGGCGTCTTGCCAAGCTCGCGGTCGAAGACAAAGGAGGCCTCGGCCTCCGTGGTCGCAGTCTCGCGCACGATGACCTGGGGAGCGCCCGCCCTGGGGCTGATGCCGTATTCCCTGCGCATGCGCTCGAGCACGACGTCCAGATGGAGCTCGCCCATGCCCGAGAGGGTGCGTAGGCCCGATTCCTCGTCGAGGGAGCCGCGCAGGGTGGGGTCCTCCTCGCAGTAGCGGGCCATGGCCTCGTCGAGGACCTTGCCCTCGTCGGCATTCCTGGGCTCGAGGGCCAGGGTGATGACCGGCGCGTAGCTCTCGATGGCCTCGAGGCGCACGTCCTGGCCCTTGGCGTAGGTGTCGCCCGTGCGCGCCTGGCGCAGGCCCACCACGGCCACGATGTCGCCCACGGGGGCGGTTTTGAGCTGCTCCATGTGGTCCGCGTGCAGGCGGGCGATGCGGTTGACGCGATCGTCCTTGCCGCCGGTCTCGTTCTTGAGGGAGTCGCCCTCGGCAAAGCTGCCCTGGTAGACGCGCATGAAGGCCATCTTGCGGCCCTCGGACATGACCACCTTGAAGACGAGGCCCACAAAGGGCTTTTTTGCATCCGGGGAAAGCTCCACGCTCTCCCCCTTGCCGTTTTGCCCAACCGCGGGCTTTGCGTCCACGGGCGAGGGCAGGTAGCGGCAGATGCCGTCCAGCAGGGGCTGGACGCCGGTATTGCGCAGGGCCGAGCCGGCAAAGACCGGGGTCATGGCTCTGGCAAGGGTTGCCCTGCGGATGGCCGCGTGGATCATCTCCTCGGTGACCTCGCCCGAGAGATAGCTCTCGAAAAAGGCCTCGTCGCAGTCGGCCACCCGCTCGAGCATGCTCTCGCGAAGGGCCGCATAATGTTCGAGCTCCCCGCCCTCCAGGGGAAATTCATGGACGGTTGCGCCCTCGTCCTCCATGTCGAACTCGAGGCGCTTCATGGCAATGAGGTCGACCACGCCGCGAAAGTCGTCGCCCTCGCCCACGGGAACGACGAGCGACACGGGGTTCGCGCCAAGGCGCGTGCGCATGGCCTCGACGCAGGCCTCGAAATTGGCGCCCAGGCGGTCCATCTTGTTCACGAAGGCGAGCTTCGGCACCCCAAACTGCTCGGACTGGCGCCACACGGTCTCGGACTGGGGCTCCACGCCGGAGACGGCGCAAAAGACGCCCACGGCCCCGTCCAGCACCCGCAGACACCGCTCCACCTCGATGGTGAAGTCCACGTGGCCGGGGGTGTCGATGACGTTCACCTGGTGGTCGTGCCACAGGCACGTGGTGCAGGCCGAGGAAATGGTGATTCCGCGCTCCTGCTCCTCGGGCATGAAGTCCATGGTGGCCGTGCCCTCGTGGACCTCGCCCATGCGGTGGATCTTGCGGGTGTAGAAGAGCACGCGCTCGGTGAGCGTGGTCTTGCCCGCGTCGATGTGGGCGATGACGCCTATGTTGCGGATGTGGGCCGTGTCCATTGCGGTAGTCTTCCTTTGCGTGTTTGGCTTTCGCGTATTTGGCTTTTGCGATGCTGCCTTGGGCGTTGCTGCCTTCGCGTGGTCCCCGGGCGCGCTCTCGTTCCCGGCTTTTTCCCGATCCCGGGCCTTTCCATCGGCCAGGCCGCGGGGCCTTTGGCCTTCGGAGCATTGGCCTTTGGAGCCTTCGTCCCCGGGGCATTCGGCCCTTTGGCTGTTTGGCCTTTGGCTATTCGTCCTCGTTGGTGCTCCACATGCCGAAGCCCACCCGATGGGCCAAAAAGAAGCTGCGGCCAAGGCCGTGGTGGAGCCAGAAGCCCTCGCAGCCGGGCGCCAGGGCCAGGGGCGCCATGCCGAGCGAGAAGGGGGAGTGCAGGCGCGCCAGGCAGTGAGCCTTCACGGCCTCCTCGGAGGAATAGAAGACGTCCGGGGTCTGGGGCGCCGGGCTGTGGAGGGCGCGGGCAACGCATCCTTCCCCTTGGGCAAAGCGGAGCACGTCGAGGTCGAAGAGCTCGGGCCTCGGGATGGTGAGCACCGGCGCATTTCTTTCCTCGAAGCAGGGGATGTGGAGGTTGCGGGCCTGGTGCTGGATGATGTCGAGCTCGCCCTTGTGCAGGAGCACAAGGCGCCCGGGGCCTGGCTGGGTTTCCTCCAGCAGGGCGGAGAGCTCGGCGGCGGACAGGGAGAAGATGTCCGCCACCCCGGCAAGCTCCAGGGTCACGAGGCATTCGTCGGACGGAATGCCGTCCACGCACACGCAGGCGATTTTCTTCACCCCGGAGATGATGGCCGGCATGACCGCGGCCAATACCCTGGCAGCGGCCCGGTAGTCCGGGGTCACGGCAAAGACGGCCCAGGGCGCGGGAAAGACCGTTCTCGAGCGCCAGAAGCCCGAAAGCTCGTCCTCCCTGGTCTCGTGGACGATTTCCCGGGCGGGCTCGTCGTAGCAGAAATACATGGCCATGGCGGTCTTGATGGCCGCCCTGGCCTCGGGTCTGGCCGATTCGTAGGCCCTGGCGCACACCATATCGTCCACCCGATGGCCTTCGGCCCAGGCAGGCCAGCTGATTCCGCCCTTCTTCTCCTCGCTCAAAGCCTGTCCTCCTCTGGTGTCCCCTGGTGTTCCCTGTCGCGATGGTCCCGATTGCCTTGATTGTCCCGATGGCTCCGGTTGCCCCGACTGCCCCGATGGCCCCGATGGCCCTGATGGCCTCGATGGTCCCGATGCCTTTTGGGCGCGCTCCCGCAAAATGCCTTGCCCGCAGGCGTCCTGGCCCCTTGCGGCCGTAGCCCTTTTGGCCGGGGCTCTTCTTATGAGCCAGACGCCGTGGCCTCGGCAGCGGACGGCGCTTCGGGCGCGCTTTCGGGGGCGTTTGCGGCGCTGCCCTGCGAGTCGGCGCCGGCTTCGGCATCGGGCTTTGCAGTGTCATCCGCCCCGGCGTCCGCCGTGCCCTGCGGGGCAACGTCCGCCTGGGCCTCGGCCCGGGCCTGGGCGTCCGCCTTTGCCTTTTCCCGTTCGGCAGCCAGGGCCTCAAGCTCGCCCCGGCACATGTCGTAGCGGGGATTGAGCTTGTTCGTGTAGTCCACGGCCAGGGGATAGTCCTGCAGGTTGCGCACGGCAAAGACGGCCCAGGGCAGGGCCGCGCAGTCGTCGAGGCCCCTTTTCGCCAGAAGGCGCAGTATCTCGTCGCGGCGGCCGGAGTCGTTCAGAACGTGCACGGCCGTGACCGTCACGTCCACCCGTCCGCGCTCGAGGGCCTCGCGGGCAATGGCGAGCACCTTTTCGTCCTTCAGGTACTTGGGCGAAAAGCCGCGCCCGGCGGCAATGAGCTCTTCCTTGTAGCGGCGGCCTTCCTCGTCCGCATCAAGGTCGATGTGGGCTTCGGCAGCCAGGGTCAGGAGCTCCTGGCGCAGGGGCAGGGGAGCCGGTGCGGTCGCCTTGCGGTAGCCCCAGGCGACGGCCACGACCACAAGGATGACGGCGCAGAAGATGAGGGGCACCTTCCAGCCGGTGGCCTTCTGGCCGACCTTCCTGGGAGCGGGCTGGCTTTTGGCCTTCGTTTCCCTGGCCGTCTTCGCAAGCTCCTTCTTCTGCCTGCGGGTAAGCTTCCTCTCGGCCATGGCTAGGCGTCCCCCGAAGTTTCAGGGGCCTTGGCCTGCGCTTCACGCCTGGAGAGCCAGGATTCAAGATATGCAAGCTGGCTTGCCACGGACTTCGGTCCCGTGCCGCCCTTCGTTTCCCTGCGGCGCACGGCCGCGCGCGGGTCGAGAACGGGGTAGATGTCCTCTCCAATGCGGGCATCCAGGCCCTGGAAGTCGGCAAGGGAGAGCTCCTCGAGGCAGACGCCCTTTTGCTCCGCCAGCGCCACGGCGTGGCCCGTGACATGATGGGCCTCCCGGAAGGGCACGCCCTTGCCCACGAGGTAGTCGGCCATTTCCGTGGCGTTCAAAAAGCCCTTCCGGCAGGCGGCTTCCATGCGCTCCGTGTCGAAGGAAAGCTCGGAGAGCATGCCTTCCATGACAGAGAGGGAGGTGGCCACGGTGTGGGTGGCGTCCATGAAGCCTTCCTTGTCTTCCTGGAGATCGCGGTTGTAGGCGAGGGGAAGTCCCTTCACCACCGTGAGAAGCCCCATGAGGGCGCCGTTCACGCGGCCGGTTTTCCCGCGCATGAGCTCGGCGACATCCGGATTCTTCTTCTGGGGCATGATGGAGGAGCCCGTGGAATAGCCGTCGGAGAGCCGCACGTAGCCGAAATTGGGATTGGCCCAGAGGATGAGCTCCTCGCAAAGCCTGGAGAGGTGGGTCATGACAAGGCTTGCGTCAAAGAGGGCCTCGAGCACGAAGTCGCGGTCGGACACGGCGTCCATGGAGTTGAGGTAGACGCCGCCAAAGCCCACTTCCCTGGCCACGCTGTCCGGGTCCAGGGGGTAGGTGGTGCCCGCAAGGGCCGCAGCCCCCAGGGGGGAGGTGCGCACGCGCTTCAGGCTGTCCTCCACGCGGTCGTGGTCGCGGGCGAACATGAAGGCGTAGGCCAGAAGATGGTGGGCAAGGCTCACGGGCTGGGCCGGCTGCAGATGGGTGCAGCCGGGCAGAATGTGGTCCACGTGTTCTGCGGCCACAAGGCGCAGGCGCCCGACCAGGCTCCGCAGAAGCTCCTGCCAGCCGGTCAGGCAGTCGGCCACGTACATGCGATAGGAGAGCCCCACCTGGTCGTTGCGGCTTCGGCCCGTGTGCAGGCGCTTTCCCACTTCGCCCACGAGCTCGGTGAGGCGCGCCTCGATGTTCATGTGCACGTCCTCGAGCTCGGTCTTCCAGACAAAGGTGCCGGCCTCGATTTCACCGGCCACGAGATCGAGCCCCCGAACCAGGGTCTCGCCGTCCTCATGCGTGAGCACGCCCTGGCGGGCAAGCATGCGGGCGTGGGCCTTCGAGGCCCGGATGTCCTGGAAGGCCAGGTTCTTGTCGTAGGAGACCGACTCGGTGTAGGCGGCCACGGCTTCCCTGGGGCCTTCGGCAAAGCGGCCGCCCCAGCTCTGGTTGGTTTTCATTGCTGTCATGCCCTTCTCTTGAAGATGCTCTTGAAGATGCTCTTGAAGATGCTCTTGAAGGTGCCCTTGAAAAGGCCCTTTTTAGATGCCTTGTTCCTTGCGGAAAGGACCTTTTGGGGGCGAAACGTCCTCCCGCAAGGGGGAGTGAAGCAAGTTTTTTTGTCTAATCGTTTTCACTCCCCAAGTAAAGGCGCGGCTTTGGAAGCGGGAATGCGCCGCGTTTTGGAGCCAGGCGTTTCATGTCCCGTGATCGGGGGAGGCGAGAGGGCCGGGAGAGCGTCAAAGGGCAGAGACAGGGAGGTTTTGAGGGAAAGACCAGGGGGTGGACCTGGGAGAGGACTTGATGAGGAAGGACTCGGATGCAAGGACTCGGATGAAGGACTCGGATGAAGGACTCGGGGAGGCCTGGGCGCGGGCTTGAGGAGGACCTTGAAGACGGACCTGAAGAAAGGGGCCAGTCACCCCCGCGGCGCTTCCCGCAAAGCCCCTCTCCATGAAGTCCCTGTCCTCGGGCCCCTGGGGCTATCCACGTGCCGTCCACGCGACGTCCATGCGTCTGGCATTGTGCATCTCGACGTGCCTGCCGACGTGCCACGGACATTTGTTCCAGGACCGGAATTTTCGGCCGAGTTTCAACGCGTTCGGTACTGTTTTTGCAAGGAACATGCACTTTTTGTCACAATCTTCATCCGCCGGGAAATTGAACTTTGATTTCAAAGAGTTGCAAAAATGTTCGTAAATTTTTCAGGTGTGGCAAAACTTGCATGATTGGCCTTGACGTGGCATGGTGTCTTCAAGTTCGGGAACCTTTTTGCCGAAAAGGACAAATTTTTTTTGTCGCCCCTTTGGGGCTTTGGCAAAAGCGGGTTCTTGTCCGTAGTTTTCCCGTCTTCCAGACTCCCGATTTTCCCAGACAATGCCGGAATCGGGCGGCTCAATCGGGCCTTGCAGCCTGAAGGAGAGCCTGCCCGGCCGCGACCAGCGAGAGAGGAACAGCCTTGGCCATGGAACTTGAAATGCGCCAGCAAATCAAGCAGGAGCAGCGGCTCGTGATGACCCCGGCCCTGCGGCAGGCCCTGCGTCTATTGCAGGTATCGCGCCTCGACCTCATCGAGTCGGTCCAGCAGGAGCTTCTGGAAAATCCCTTCCTCGAGGAGGCGGATCACGGGCAGACCGAGGAAGTCCCCAAGGCCGAGGAGCGGAAGGAAGACACGACGGATGTCGTCTACGACGACGAATCCTCCCGCAACGCCGACTGGGAAAACTACATCGGCGAGTTCGCAAGCTCCCCGAAGGACTACCAGCCAAGGGACGTTCAGGAGGAAGATGGGCTTTCGCCCGTCCAGCGCTACGCCGAGAAGACGACCCTGGAAGGTCATCTGCTCTGGCAGCTGCATCTCTCGGACCTGAGCGAGGAGGAAGTGGAGGTAGGCGAGTACATCATCGGCAACCTCTCCTCCTCCGGGTATCTCACCGAGACCGTGGAGGGCATAGCCGAGATGGCCGTGGTCTCCGAGGCGAAGGTGCTGGAGGTCCTGAAGAAGATCCAGCTCTTCGACCCCGTGGGCGTGGCGGCCCGCGACGCCAAGGAATGCCTGCTCGTGCAGATAGCCGAGCGCGGCCTCGACAAGGACCCCGTGCTCGTGGGCATCGTCTCCAACTTTCTGGAGGACTTCGAAGCCAAGCGCTTCAAGCCCATGATGCGCCGCTATCACCTGGACGAGGACGACCTGCGCGAGTACCTCTCCCTCATCCAGAGCCTCGACCCCATGCCCGGGGCGAGCTTCGGGAGCATGGAGCCCACCTACATCAGCCCCGACGTCTACGTGCGCGAGGTGGGCAACGACTTCATCGTCCTGCTCAACGACGAGGGCATGCCGAGGCTCACCCTCTCCGAGTCCTGCGAGCAGGGCATGCAGGGAACGCCCCAGGAGCGCTCCTACTGCCAGGAAAAGAAGCGGGCGGCCGAGTGGCTTCTGCAGTGCATCAAGAAGCGCAACCGGACCCTCTACAAGGTCATGGAAGCCATTGTCCGCCACCAGCGCGAATTCTTCGAGAAGGGCCCTCAGGGCCTCAAGCCCCTTATCCTGCGGGAAATCGCCGAGGACATCGGCGTGCACGAGTCCACGGTGAGCCGCATCACCACCAACAAGTACGCGGCCACCCCGCACGGACTCTTCGAGATCAAGTACTTCTTCAATTCGGCCGTTTCCATGAGCGACGGAAGCCAGGTGGGCTCGGAAAGCGTGAAGGACATGATCCGCAAGCTCATCAATGGGGAGGACAAGTCCGCCCCGCTCTCGGACGAGACCATCGTGGCCATGCTGAAGGATCGCCTGGGTGTGGACATCTCCCGCAGGACCGTGGCCAAGTACCGCTCGGCCCTCGACATCCCCTCGTCCTCCAAGCGCCGCTCCCTGCTCTAGACCAAAAGGCCGCAAGGGACAAAAATCCGCGGGCGCGGCAAAAGGCAGGACGCAGGGACGGGAGCGAAACAAGCACCTCTGAGTGCCGTCTGGTCGTTTGGCCAAAATCCGGTTCTTCCGGATTTTGGCAGGGAGCCTTCGGAGGGGCCTTCGCAGAGATGGTGGGCCCTGTCTTTTGATTCTGCCTGCAAATGGGGCTCAAAGAAGCCATGACCGGGTATATGCCCCGCATTGCCGACCCTTTGCGGCCATAAGAGAGGTTTTGGGCCATGACAGCCATTGGCAGGACTCAGGGGCAGAAGCTGAACTTGAAGCCCGAAGAGCCAGATAAATCGGCGTCTGACAGGCGTCTCCCTAA
>CAZWOT010000086.1:0-9609 GCA_964635595.1 uncultured Desulfovibrio sp. | reverse complement strand
CTGAGGCCGACGGGAGAGGTCTAAACTCTCAAAAAAGTGTCAAACTCGGGAAAGAGGGCTCCAAAGCCCACCGCGAGACGCAGGGCGCCGATGACGTAGGGGGTTGCCCCGTCCGGGGCAAGGGCCTGGGCGCAGCCCGTGGTGCTGAAACACAGGGCGCCGGCAAGAAGATGGAGAGGTCCGCTGCGCATGGAGGAAAGCGATACGCACCCAGGCCCCAAAAGCCCGGGCGGATGGGGGCAAACTTTGCGGGCAGAGTACACTGCCGCACGCCCCGTTTCAAGACGCATGCCGCGTTTTCCCGATGACATGGACCGCCAACGGGACCTTGAGGAGCGTCCCTCCACAGGTCTTGAGAGACTCCGGGACCTGTCCCCGCTCCGAGGGCGGTCTTCGCCAGTCTTCTCTTGCCTTTCCGACATGAATGGGGGAGTTTCCGCACATATCGGAAAAGAAGGAACAACCGGAGACGTTTCCCGACCTCGACCTGCTCGGGCGCGACATCCGGCAGGCGCTCGAGGAGCACCGCGCCTCCAAAAACGCAAAAAATCCCCCCGCGGGACGTGGAGGGATTTCATATGGAGCCAGCTAAGAGACTTGAACTCTTGGCCTGCTGATTACGAATCAGCTGCTCTACCAACTGAGCTAAGCTGGCAAATTCGGGGTGAAGGACGCTCACCCAAAGCGCGAGGAGCCTTGTAGCCCAAAACGGGCGCCTCGTCAATCACCGATTTCGGGTCTTGCAAAAGCGCCCACAAGGCGCGCCATGGGGACGTTTCGCCTCTTGGCCGCATCCTGGGGCCCGGCCCTGGAAGAGGGCCTACTTCTTCGTGACCCTGAAGGGAATCCAGTGCAGGGCCTGGCCCTCCTCGCGGGTGGAACCGATTGCCCACTCATGATTCTCCCAGCCCATCTTTTTGGCAATGGCCTCGGCGATGCCCCTGGCGTTGATGATGGGGTGGCGGCGGAAAACATCCGGCAAGCCGTAGGTCAGGCTGCACACAAGGCACTTGCCCGGACGCTGATGGAGCTCCATGGCGATGTCCACGGTCTCGTCCGACTCCTGCCGCGGGGAGAGCCTGATGGTGTAGGCACCCTCCTCGGCGCCGCCGAACAGGGCATCGAAGAACTGGTCCGTCTTCGAGGGCGGGAAAAGGCTCTGCAAGAAGTCCTGGGTTATGATTGCCATGTCATTTTCCTTCCAGCCAGCGCATGTGGGCTTCGGTCAGCACGATGTCGTCCAGGGGAAGTCGGGAAATGTCGAACCCCCTCACCAGTTCGCAAGGGTGCACCATCTTGAGGCTTTCTGTCAATCCGGCCACGCATGCGAGCAGGCCGACCACCCTTTCCGGCTTCACGCCCCTGGTGCGCAGGGCCTCGAGGCTCAGGGACGCATGGCGCTTGGCAAGCCGCTCTCCCGTCTCGTCCAGAAGAAGCGGCAGATGGCCGTAGACGGGTGCCTTGAGGCCGAGAGCCTGCATGAGCCCCAGCTGCTTGCCGGTGGAGGGCATGATGTCGCGCCCGCGCACCACTTCCGTGATGCCCATGAGGCCGTCGTCCACGCTCACGGCCAGCTGGTAGGCGTACACGCCGTCCGAGCGCTTGATGTTGAAGTCGCCCCCGAGCTCGGCCAGATTCTGGTGCTGCTCGCCGTAGAGGAGATCCGTGAAGGAAAATTCCAGCCTCTCGGTCAAAAAGCGCCAGGAATGGGGCTTTCCCGCCTCCATGCGCCTTGCGGCCTCGTCCGGATCGAGATGGCGGCAGGTGCCGGGGTAGGAGATGCCGGCGTCCCCCAGATGGGGGGCGTTGGCGAGCATGGCCAGATCCTTTCTCGAGCAGAAGCACGGGTAGGCACGGCTCTCGTCGCACAAGGCATCGAGGGCATCTTCGTAGATATGGAAACGGTTTGCCTGGTGGTAGTCCGGGTTTTCGCGCTCCGGGGTCGGGCCCTCGTCCCAGTCGAGGCCAAGCCAGCGGATGTCGGACATGAGCGCCTGCATGTAGACGACCGAGGTGCGCTCCTGGTCGAGGTCCTCCATGCGCAGGACAAGCTCGCCTCCTTGTGCGCGCACCGAGAGCCAGGCCATGAGAAAGGCCCAGGCGTTGCCAAGATGGGCCATGCCCGTGGGACTTGGCGCGAGACGGCCGCGAATGCGGGGCAAACTTCTTCCTCCTGGAACTCGTTTGGGGTGGCGAAAGCCTTCGGGCAAAAGGAAAGGCGTCATGTTGACGCCTTTTCCCTGAAAAAGTTCGTTTGTCGCGCGGCTCGCGTCCCTGGAGCCTGCTAGCCCTTCTTCGAGGCGCGGGCCTCGTCCACGGAGCGCTTGGCGGGACGCACCTGAATCTGCTTGTTCGCGGCCTTGGCGGCCTTGGCGTTGGAGGCCTGGGCCGTGCTCTTCGCGGCGCTCTTCTTCTGGGCCGCCTGCCTGGACGACTTGGCCGACTTGGACGCCTGCGCCGTCTGCTTGGTCGACTTCGACGACTTCGATGCCTGGGGCTGGGACTTGCCGGGGATGGTGAGCTTCTGGCCTATGCGCAGGCTGTGAGCGTCCTTCAGCTTGTTGGCGGCCACGATCTGCTTCACGGAGACACCGTGGCGCGCGGCAAGGCCGGAGAGCGTGTCGCCGGACTTCACGGTGTGCACCGTGCCCCTGGAGCTCCTGGAGCTTTTGGCCGACTTCTTCGCGGCCAGGGGCGCTTTCTTGGAGGCCTCGCTTTGCGCCTCGAACTGCCTGTCCTTCTTGTTGGTGGCCTCGGCGAGAGCCACGTTGGGCTCGCTCGTGTCCACGCGGCGGGCGCCTATGAAGTTGCGGACGAAATACCCGGTCTCCATGGACTCGATGCGCACGCGGGTGTTGGTGCGGGGGGCGTGGATGAACTTGCCGTCGCCCAGGTAGATGCCGGTGTGGTAGCCGCCGCGGGAGCGCTTGAAGGCCACGATGTCGCCGGGACGCATCTTCGACTTGTCCCTGATGCGGTAGCCGGCCTGGGACTGCTCGCGGGCCGTGCGCGGCAGCTTGATGCCCGCGCCCTTGTAGGCCCACTGCACGAGGCCCGAGCAGTCGAAGCCGCCGGGGGTCGTGCCGCCGTACACGTAGGGGGTGCCGAGGGCCTTGTGGGCGCGCTTCAAAACCACGCTCGTGGTGGCCGTGTCGCTGCCGGGGACAGTCCCGTTGTCGTAGACCAGCTCGTCGTCGAGATCGGGAGCGTTCACGACGTCGTAGTTGCGGCGGAACTTCTGGTACTCGGCCACGGTGGGATCAATGGACTTTTCCGCAGACGTCTTCGAGGCGCAGCCCACCATGACGAGGCATGCCACAACGAGCGCCAGAATCTTGATTCTGTTCCCCATTTTCACTCCATATCCAGCCTGTGCATCCAATACCGGTCCTCTTGCAGGCAGCCCCCAGAGGTCCGATTCGATTGGGCCCTGGTCGGGACATATCATGGCCGGTCCCGTGCACTTCGCAAGAGGGCTTCGACCTTGCTCCCGCTCCCCCTGCCCCGGGCGGCCCTCCTGTTTCGCGCGTCGCGGACAGCATGCCTTGACGGCAAGGGGTGCCTTTCCCGAAAACCCTCGACGAAAACAAAAAGAACCGGAAACCCCCGAGTCCGGGGAGTCAGGTCGAACATCGCTCCAGGGACTGTGGCAGCCCGGGCGATTGGTGTCTGCCTATCACGCGAAAAACTTTCACGTCAACCACGTGCCGATCTTTTTCCTCTCTGGTTCAAATATTTGGCCCACGTCGTTCCCCCGAAAAAAAGACGATCTGCGGCAGCATGTCACGATTCGTTTTTCGTGTCGCATGAAAATTGTCCGCATTCGTGTCTTGAACGAACGCAAACGACAGGCGCTGCGTCCCTGTCCTGCATGCAGGCGAACCCATGCTGCCCGAAGGCATGCGCGAAGACCCGCCGCGAGACCGCAGGACAGTTCATGCCGGAGTTGTTCAATTTCTTGAACCAGATCTCTCCCGCTTTCGCCCGACCGCTTGCCGCGCTTCAAGCCTGCCCTGTGGCGCAGGCGTTGAAATTGTGCTCGATGACGGCCACTGCGTTGTGGTTGTGGATGGACTCCATGCTCTCCACCTCCACGCGAAAGCCCCGCACGTGGGGCTGCTCCTTCAGGCGGCTCGCCACGTTGCGCACCACGTCCTCCACGAAGCAGGGCGAGGCGAAGGCGTGCTCGGTGACGTATTTCTCGTCCTCGCGCTTCAGCACCGTGTAGACCGGGCTCGACCCGGAGGCCTCGGCAATGTCGATGAAGTCCTCGAGCCAGGAAAAGCCGTCCGTGAGCAGGGTCATGCGCACCTTCGTGCGCTGGGAGTGGGCGCCCTCGTCGCTGATGGCCTTGGAGCACGGGCACACGGTCATGACCGGCACGGTCACTTCCAGGGTGAAGCGGGGGTTCAGGCTCTCGTCGAGCTCGCCCCTGAGGGCGCAGTCGTAGCTCATGGTGCCCTCGACGCCGGAGACCGGGGCCTTCTTGCGCACAAAATAGGGGAAGCGGAAGGTCACCTGGGCGTTGGTGGCCTCGAGGCGCTCGCGGATGTGGGTGAGCAGGTCCCTCACGGCCCGATAGCTTATCTTGCCCTCCCAGGACTCGAGCGCTTCCACAAAGCGGCTCATGTGCGTGCCCTTGAAGCGGGAGGGCAGATCCACGGTGAGATCGGCAAGGGCCACGGTGTGCTGCCGCTCGTTGGTCCGATCCTTCAGCCACAGGGGCATCTTCACGTCGCGCACGCCCACCCGGTCGATGGCCATGGCCACGTCGGGCAGGTCCTTCTGGACGTCCAGCATGGTGTTGATTGACATGGAAATGGGTTCTTCTTGTATCGGTCCCGGGGCTTGCCCCCGGGTGTTGAGGTTCGTCGAATTTCGGGTGCGGGCATCGGGCCCTGTCCCGAAGGAGGGGGAAGGCCGGGCTTGCTACACGATGTGGCGGCCCAGGGTGGTGGGCACGAAGACCCCGTGCTTCACGCCGTTGCAGGCCACAAGGCGGTCGGCCAGGCTGGCGATGTCCCTGGCAGGACCCCGCAGGACCAGCACCTCGAGGCAGTTGTGGTGGTCGAGGTGCACGTGCTGGGTGGTGATGACCAGATCGTGGTGGTCGTGCTGGATGTCCGTGAGGCGTCCGGGAAGGTCGCGGTTGTGGTGGTCGTAGACCATGGTGAGCGTTCCCGCGGCCTCGCCGTCCGTGTCCTTCCAGTCCTCCTCCACCAGGGCCTTGCGGATGAGATCGCGGATGGCCTCGGAGCGGGACTGGTAGCCCTTGCGCTCCACAAGCCCGTCAAAGGGCTCGAGAAGTTCCTTGGGAAGGGACACGCCGAGACGAACCACGCTTTCCATGACGCACCGACTCCTGTTTTGGACAAGATTCCCGGGACAGCCATTCCCGGGGCCCGGGTCCGCGGGGGCGTTGTCAGACGCGCTCGAGCTCCCAGATGGCGACCGTCGGGCGCGCCGCCTGGGCGTAGATGCCCCCGCACTCGCGCTCGAGGACCTTGCTCCCGCGCCAGCCGCGGGCGGGAAAGGCCTCGAGAAAGGCATCATAGACCGAACGCCCGGGCTCCGCTACCCAAAACTTGCCGCCTCTTACGAGCACGCATTGGCAAAAATCGAGCACCGGGTCCACGAAGCGCCGCTCGTACATGATGTCGCCGCCCCACACAAAGGAAACGCTCTGCCTGGCCAGGGCCGGCCTTCCCCAGTCCATGGCAACCCACAGGGGCGGTTCGACCCCGTTTGTGCGAGCGTTTTCCCGTGCGTACTTCAGGGCCTCGAGCTCGAGGTCCATGGCGATCATCCGCGCGCCCAGGCTCGAGCCCACAAGAGCCGTGAGCCCGAGGCCGCAGCCCATGTCGAGGCAGGTCTTTCCGCGAATCATTTCGGCCCTGCTCTCCAGCCACTCGCAGAGCACGAGGCTCGAGGGCCAGAGCTCCGTCCAGTAGGGAATGTGCTCGTCCGCGTCGGCCTTGCCGTCCTGGACCATCTCCTCCCAGAGCCGGTCCAGATCGCCTGCCCGCGCAAGCGTCCAGTCGCGGCCCGCGGCCGTGACCGTCACGCTCGACTCGTAGCGGGCAAGAAGCCTCGTCATGGGGCAGCAAGCCTCCTCTTTATGGATGCGCCTTGTCGTGGATGCGCCTTGTCGTGGATGCGCCTTGTCTTTGAGATCTCTCGAGCCTTGCAAAGACCTGGTCGTGCCAGCATGGAGCAAGGCCTGCTGGGAATTTTGGGGAAACGCCTCCTTCGGGAAAATCCTCAGGGGAAAATCCTCAGGGGAAAATCCCCGTTTCCAGGGGCTTGATACGCCCCGAGCCCCCGGACGGTCAAACTGTCGCGAGGGACGCATGGGGGACGCGGACGCTCCCGGGCGCATGGGCGCATGGTGCATCGGTGCATGGGCGCATGGGCGCATGTCTTCTTTGACTGGACAGGCCATTTTCGGTAGCAAGACCGCCGTATCGGGGCCAATGCACCATGCAAAAGCCATGCAGCTGCCTTCCCGAAGCCCTCCTTTGTCCCGCCAGGCCTGCCAATTTCAGCAAGGCATCGACCTCAAGAGTGCGCCATGTACGTCATCTTTTCCTCGCTCGCCCCCATCTTCATCCTCATGACGATTGGCCTGCTCGTGCGCTCCACGAGCCTTTTGCCGGCCAGCGCGGGACTGCCGCTCTCGGTCTTTTCCATCAACGTCTCCATCCCCTGCCTCATCTTCCACATCATGGCCACGACCACCCTGGAGGAACTGGCCCGGGGGGCCTGGTGGGCGGGACTTCTGGGCGTGCAGGTCATCGGCCTTTTCGCCTTCTTTGCCTTCGAGCTTTTCCTGCGCAGGGAAAGGACGGGCCCGGCCATGATATCGAGCCTCGCCATCGTCTTTGCCAACGCGGGCTTCGTGGGGCTTTCCGTCATCTGGGCCCTTTTCCCGGACAACAAGCAGGCCCAGACCGCGGCAGGCCTCACCACCGTCGCCACCAACCTGGTCGCCATCGTCGGCCAGAGCGTGGTGCTCTCCTGGCACAGGAGGCAGATGGAGCTGGAAGGCGAACAAAACGGGAATGCTGCGGGCGGGGCAAGGGTGCGAACAACACCCGCCAACCACTTCGGCCTCAAGGCCTTTGTCCGCCGCTTCATCCTCGGCAACCCCATTCTCATGGCCACCCTGGTGGGCCTGTCCGTGCCCGTGTTCGGCATTCCCGTGTGGGAGCCCATCAACACGGCCACCGACATGCTCGGCAAGGTCTCCCTCTCCATCATGCTCTTCACCCTGGGCTTCACCCTGCGCGACAGCGTGGCCGAAGCCTTCCGCGGCCACGAGATAAAGATCGCCCACCAGCTCTGGCTCTGCTCCTGGCGCCTTGTGGGCTTTCCGCTCGTGCTTTTCGGCGTCTTTCTCCTGCTCGACGTCGACCCGCTCTGGGCCTCGGTCTCGGTCATCATCAACGCCACCGGCACGGCCGTCATGGTGGCCTCCTTTGCCCAGGTGTACCGGGCCGGCGCAGGCTCGGCCGCGCTCACGACCTCGGTCACCAACGTCCTGAGCCTCTTCTCGCTCATGGCCGCCATCTGGCTTTTGCAGCATATGGGCATGCTTGTCCTCTAGCATCCCTGTCCGGCGGGGCAGAGGCTTCCAAAAGACGGCCAAAAGACTTCCAAAGGACTGCCAAAGGACTGCCAAAGGACTGCCAAAGGACTGCCAAGGACTGCCAAACGGCTTCCCCAAAGCGGTCGGGCAGGCGCATCCCGGCAAAAACGTCCCGGCCCAATACGTCCGGACAAAAAGCGTCCTTCCGCCTGAAAGGGCCCGTCTGCGCGTGCTTCGGGACCCATCCCGCCTGCTTTCTCCTGGTTGAGAGCGCGGCCATATCCTGCTATTTTCCTGCCCGCCCTTTTTCGGCAAAACGGGCCGGGCTCCCCGCGCCCCCAGGGCCCCCTGCCGCAGGACATTTCGATATTTCTCCCCCTCCGAGGGACGGGGCGCGACCGACACGAAGGACTCTCTCACAAGGACTTTCCGGGACAGCATGGACATCATGGGACAAGACATTCTTGACATCAGCATCATCCTGATTCTCGTCTTTTTCGCCATCCGCGGCTTCTTCAACGGCCTCGTGGCCGAGGTGGCGGCCATCATCTCCCTTGTCGGCGGCTTTTTCGCGGCCCACCAGTTCCATCCCCTTCTGGCACCGCACCTGACCTTCATCGCCGAGCCCATGTGGCGCACGGCAGCCGCCTACGTCATCATCTTCGTGGCCGTGGTGGTCCTGGTGGCGGTCGCGGCGAGGATTCTGCAAAAGCTCCTCTCCCTTGCCTTCGCCACCTGGATCGACCGCATGGGCGGCGGCCTCTTCGGCCTCGCCAAGGGCATCCTCGTCTGCTCGCTCATCTTCCTCGTCATCGGCAAGTTCTTCTCCACCATGGACTTCTACCAGAACTCCCGCGTGCGCCCGTACATGACGGCCGTCATCGGGCAGATCAAGGACTCGCTGCCCCCGGACATCGTGAGCAAGCTGAGCCTGTAGGAACATCCCTCATCTGAACTCCCCCGGGGGCTCCGAACAAGGCTCCCGGAAAACGCGCTTTTGACCCCTTTTCGCGTGCCGTCATGAATTGGACGGCACGCAGACCAGGAAGGCACCCATGTCCGAAACCAGCACGCCCGAAAATGCGCCCAGGCACTGCCTGGAAGATCTCGTGGACGTCATCCGCCGTCTCACCGCCGAGGAAGGCGGCTGTCCCTGGGACAAGGAGCAGACGCCCGACTCGCTCACCGAGTACGTCATCGAGGAGTCCCACGAGCTCGTTTCGGCCATCCGCGCGAAAAAGGACGACGAGGTGTGCGAGGAGCTGGGCGACGTGCTCTTCCTTCTGCTCTTCATCACCCATCTCTACGAGAAGAAGGGCGCCTTCAGTTTCTGCGACGTGGTGAAGAAGAACGCGGCCAAGATGATCCACCGCCACCCCCACGTCTTCTCGGGCGAGACCTTTGCCTCCCTGGACGAGCAGCTCAAGGCCTGGGAGACCCTGAAAAAGGAAGAACACGAGCAGGAAGGAAAGCCCCAGGGCATCTTCGACTCGCTGCCCCGCAATCTGGATCCCCTGGCGCGCGCCTACCGCATCCACTCCAAGGCCGCCCGCGCCGGCTTCACCTGGGAAGGCCTCGAGGATGTGGAGCAGCAGGTGGAGACCGAGTGGCTCGAGTACGTGGACGCGCGCGACCGCAAGGACGAAGACGCGGTGCGCCACGAGATAGGGGATCTCGTCTTCTCCATCGTGGAACTTGGGCGCCGCCACAACCTGAAGGCCAATGCCGAGCTCGACTTTGCCAACGAGCGCTTCCTCTCCCGCTTCCGCTTTATGGAGGCGCGCGCCCGGGAAGCCGGCAGGGACCTGTCCTCCATGACCCTCGAGGAAATGGACGCCTTCTGGAACGAGGCCAAGGAGGCCGAACGAAAGGCCGCGGGCAAGGAAGCCCCAAAAGACGCCCCACAGGACGCCGGCAGCGAAGCGGACAATCCCGCTTCCGGGAGCTGACAAGGAGTGCGCCTTGAAATCTGAATTTTGCACAAATTTCTACTAGGATTGGCAAAAAATCCTAGAAAAGCC
>CAZWOT010000085.1:0-9704 GCA_964635595.1 uncultured Desulfovibrio sp. | reverse complement strand
CGAGCATCTCACCGACGTGCGCGAGGACCAGGATCTCGGCCGCTACATCCTCTAGCCCTCCAGACTGGACTGATGTTGGCTCTAATGGCCGCTTTTGCCCTCCGATTCCGCACCAAGTTGCACCAAATGCACCAGGGGGTTGACGGCGGCGGCGCGGCGCTGGGCACTTGCCACCGCATGGGTGTAGAAAGTGGCCGTGGTGGCAATGTTGGCATGGCCCAGTTGTGCGGCAACTGCGGCCATGTCGGCACCGCCTGCAAGCATCATGCTTGCTGCAATGTGTCGCATGGCATAGGGCGGCATCTTCACGCCAACGGACTTGCAAACGTGCCCCCACGTCCATGCGAAGGTTTTATAGCTCATACGTCCGCCGCTGGCTCCTTGGCATACATACTCATGCCGACGCGGTGCCTGGTATCGCTCCCACGCCTCGGCAAGGTAGCTCTCCGGTGGATACACCACCTTGTCGGCTCCAACCTTGGACATGAATACCTTCACGCTCTTGGCCTGCCAGTCAAAGGCGTCCCAAGTCAGGGCACAGAGTTCGGCGCGTCCCGGACGCAGACAAAGGGCCATGCAGGTGCGGCACGCCCATTGCGCCCATGAGGGAAGAACCTCGTAGACCTTGCGAAAGTCTTCCAGCGTTCCGTCCCGGTGCACTTTGCGGCCCACTGGCAGGTTCCGATACTTGCGCCATGGGTTCTCCTCGATCAGCTCCTCGCTTGCGGCCCAGTTCAAGGCGGCGCGAAGGTACGCCACATAGAGGTTCACGGTCGTGGGCTTGTTGCCACGCTGAACCATGGCGGCCCGCAGGTTCTCGAGGTCACGGCGGTCGAGATCCTTGCAGTACTTGTCTGCCAAGAACTCGGCCGGGCCTTCCGTGTGTGTCCCGTCCTTGCGCATGTGCCCGTTCACAAGGAACGAATATCGAGCACGGGAAGTCTCTGCCAGCTCAGGGCGCGCAAGCACGTAGGCGGTCACGCACTCGCGCAAGGTCATCGGGGTATCAGCCTGCTCCTCGTATTTCTGCTCGTCGTCAAACCTCCTTGCCTCTGCCTCGTCCTTGAAGGTGCGTTGTCGCCACTTGCCGTCCGCGTCCCTGTACTTGACGCACCAGCGGCCGTCCTTGCGCCGTGAAAGGCTCATCGCTTGATACCTCCTTGTCTGATGAGCCGTTCCGCAGTCTCGCGATCTAGCGCAAGGCGCGGCGACTTCCTAGTGCCAGACGGCATCCCGATGAGCCGCGCAAGTTCGCCGTCAAGCTCGGCAAGCTGTTTGGTGAGCTTCTGCCTACGCTCGGCAAGCGACCGAAGTTTGGTCAGGAGTTCGGGCATGGTGAGGGTAGTCATGGCGTTTCCTGCGTGTGCGGGCGTGCGTGTGGGCGCGGGGCTACATCAACTGCCAGGGCTTCCAGTCGAGGAGCACGATATCCCAGGCCGGCTGATACCGGCGGCAGGGCCTGCCCACGTGCTTCAACTGGCAATCGCACCCGAAGAGACAGTCTTGGCATTCAGGGCGAAGGGCCACTGCGTTGATGCAGAGGTTGTCGCGCAAGACCGAGGTGAGCAGTCCGGCGAGTGCACCGGGCGCAAGCGGCAGGGTGGCCCCATAGTGGCCTGCCACGTCCTCGAGGCGGTGGCGGGGCATCAGTCATGCCCCCACTTGTGCCGCTGCCGTTCCACGAATTCCTTGTGTTCGCGAATGCGCTTCACAAGGTCCGGGGACACCCGGCAGGTCACGACGCCCCTGCGGTCGGGGCGCAAGGTCACGACGCGGGGGAAGTTGATCGAGTCGTCGTCCTCGAGAGCACGCGCCATGGCCTCGAGGAGCGCGTCCATGAAGATGCGCACGGTTCCCTTGTCGAGGTCCGGGACCCGCGCCCTGGTGCTCCTGTAGACGGCGGTCACGAGTTGCTCATATGCGGCCATCAGTCGGCTTCCTCCATCAATTCTTCCAGATACCACTTGATCGCAGTCGTGCTGGGGTGCCCGAGGGCCATGTAGCCCCGGAAGTAGAGCCCCATGCCCTCGGTATCCACCCGTTCCCCGTACCGTGCGGCAAGCTCATCGGAAGTCTCGAAGATCCACCGCTTCAAGGTCAGCCACTCGGCTTCCGCCTTGCGCGTCCACAGGGGGCAGAATTTCACTGCGTCAAGCCAGAAGTAGAGGAGCGCGCACCACCACACGGCGAACCCGCGGCATTGCTCCTCCATCGGCAGACTGTCCTCGTAGGCGTGCTCGTTGAGGGTGGAGAAGCACGCGGCGAAGTTCTTGGCCGCACCCGCGCTGAAGTCGTGGCCGAGCTTGATGCTCTCGTAGATGACCGCCATGCGCTCGCGCTGGGCTTCGAGGTCCGGGAAGGTGTCGAGCACCTCCTTGGGGGCCAGTTCCAGAAGGCCGTACAGGAGGCTGTAGGCCACGGTGCAACAAGTGTGTTGCTGCATGCGGGTCATCTTGGCAATGTCAGGAATGGGTTTCACTGCTCGAACTCCATCAAGTGGCCCCGACCGTTCCGCATTCAGCGGGGCAAGCCAAATACGGCCGGGGCCTTCCCCTGGAGGGGACTGGATGCCGCCCATGCCCGTGAAGGAGGTGATGAGGATTTTGGCATGGACGGCAAAGTTGTCAGCTCGTGCAGTGGCTGCGGGCGAGCTCATCGCGGGCGTTGTTTGCCGCGGCTTCGCACTCGCCTGCCAGTTTGTTCAAAACCCGGTAGGCAAGGCAACTCACTTCGAGTTTTGCGCGGAGGATTGTCTCGGCGTCGTAGGGAGACTGTTTCAGCTCCCTGTCCAGGTTTGAATGGAGGGCGTCCAGCGTATCCGCAAAGTCGAGAAGCTCGTCGGTCAGCCGGCCTTTCTCCATGCGCCGCGCACTGCTTGCGTACATACGGAACTCCCGAAGCTCATGCTCGAGCATGTCGGTAAAGTTGTTCATTGTCGGTCCCCGTTGCGTAGCTTGCCCCTATTGCTCGTGGTGTCTGCGGTACCGCCAAAGCATCTTCGGGTCGGCGGTCAGCTTGTGGCGAAAAGACTCGATCACGTCGATGTGGTAGGATTTTACAGTCCCAAATTCGGCGTGCGGCGCTTCATGGGGCGGAATGCCGCGCTCCTTGCTATGTTTGACAAGCGCCTTGCCCACGGCCGACCACATTTGCCTGCTCGGCTTGAACGCGGTGAGCAACCAGGGAATCGCCTTCACGGTCATCCAGGTGTAGCCGCATCCAAGTTGGTCATTCAGGTCGTCAATCTCGTTGCGTTGCGTTTCGGCAACGTCTGCAAGCTCGCCTGCCGAGCGTTTCCAGTTGTTGGCGCGTTTCGTTGCGGCGCTTGCCGTGCCCATTGCAGAGGCTTCGCGGTGCGTGCCTATCCACGCCTTTTCACGGATGGCCTTGTCACGCTGCGTTTCCGTAAGAGCCAGAACTTCTTTTGTGTGCTCGTGGCTTTCAAGTTCGATGGTCAGCTCCTTTTCGGCTGCCAACTTCGCCTCGTAGGCATCAGCCCATGCGCGGGCGGCTTCGGCCGGATTGGAGAAGTTCGGGATCGCGGATGCCGTGGTGTACTGTCCGGTCTTGCGGATGGACGGCAGGACTTCCTCGCAGACCCAGCGGCGGAACTCTTCGGCCTTGGGCAGGTTGCTTCGGAAGATGAGCGCATAGACATCGGATTCCGGGATGATGTTGATGCCACGGGGGCTTTCGGTCAAAGGTAGCGATTCGACACCTTTCAACAATTCCGCATACTTGCAGTGGTCTCTCACGGCCTGTTTGGGGTCAACGTACCCCAGCGCGGCCGCTACATCATTGGCAACAAACCAGGGTTCGCCGTCGCGCATGACCACGCGCACCTTGCCGAATTCGGCGTTTTCAAACAGGGTAATTTCAGCAGACATTTGCTATTCTTCCTCCTCGTGCAACGAATCCCGGCTTCGTCCATTGCTTGCACCGTTTAGGTATCCGTGCTCCCTGAGCCACTTCAACACAATCTGTCGGAGCATGGCGCTCTTGGTCAGGTACGAATCCTCGGCCGCACGCTCGAGGGCCTCCATGTGCTCGGGGGGCACGTTGATCATGAAGGTGACACGCGGGTCTTCATTTTTCTTCCGGGGCATGTTGGGTCTCCTTGCGGCACTCCAGGATCAGCCTGCAAAACTCTGTCAGTGGCAGAGTGAAAAAATGTTTCGTTATCATGCACTCCATCGAGACACTTATGCTGACCTCGCTGCCGAGCATCGCATGGCCGTGACGCTTGAAAAACTCCATGGCTTGCTCGTCGGTTTCTATCTTCTCGTCCACGAGAAACAGTCCTTCGAGCCCACCGTCATAGGCATTGTCGCCGTCACAGCTGATGTAGATTTCGACCTTGTGGGGCGGCGAAGTTTCTGCCGGGTACTTCTTGCTCAGCCCCTGGTAGACGTAATATTGCTCGCCGTACTCTACCCTGACCACGCGGCCCTGTGGAGCGTTCATTACTCGTCCTCCCCAAGTATTTCGAAGAACCCCGCGTAGACCTGATCCAACTTGTCAAGGTAATTGCTCAGTCTGAGCACCTCCATGGGTATCGGGTATTCATTCATTTCGAGTTCTTTTTGCAGGTGCTTGGCAATAGTCAGGTACGCAAAGAACTCCTCCAACAGCTCATTCATTCGATCTCTGTCCATCACATGTCTCCTTGTGTTGCCCGTGCCGGGGGGCTTGGTGCTGGTTTTGGTGCCCCGGCACGGGCTCCCGCCTCAAACTGGGAGGGCAAGAGGCGGGGGAATGGGTCAGGCGCGGGCCTTGTCCGTGGTCTTCCGGGAGTGCCCCGGATTGAATTGTGAGAATGCGCAGCACCCGATGATGCGGCCGCCGTTGTCCCTGACCAGACGGGCGGTCAGGAGGAGGTCATGGGTTGTCCTGCCATGCATGGCGGCCGCCCGGGCGGTCATGGTGCTGACTACGTAGTAGATGCCGGGAGCGGGATCGGGGAGCCCCACGACTTCGGAATATTCGAGCGCCACCAGCGGGATATTGGTGATGCGCCCCACGGTCGTTTCCGTGTAGGAGGTCCGGGCAATTCCCCTGGAGGGAATGACCACCAGCGGCACGGCACCCTCGTCGCGGAGGACGTAATCACCCCTGTTCGGGAAGACGTCCCTCATTCGGTACACGACGATGTCGTGATGCGTGTAATTCAGTATCTGATACATGGTTCATGCCTTCCGTGGTTCCCCGTGCCGTGGGCCGTGCGTGTTTGACTGGTGAATAGTGACCCACGGCACGGGGGAAGTAGAAAATTCGTTTACCAGTCGGCCTCCGGGTAGGCGTCGGGCTGGGCCTGCCACCTGCGGAGAATGGTCTCGAAGACTTGGCCGTGTGCCATTGCGGCCTTCGCCTCCTCGGGCTCCACGTTCTTGACGGTGCGCTGGTAACAAGTGACCAAGCAGGCTCCGGGCACGCCGCGCCGCTTGCACTCGGCATTGAAGACGCCGACAAGCTCGGGCAAGTCCATGTCGTCGAGGCTCTGCGGTGCCTGCGGAGCATCCTCCTGCACGGGCTGCGCGGGGGCAGCATCCTCGGCGGGCGCTTCCTGCGCATCCTCAACTGTCTCCACCACTTCGGGCGCGGGGGCAGGGGCCTCCTCGGCCTTCGCCTTGCGCGCCCGCTTGCGGGCGGGGGCGGCATCCACGTGCGCGGCCACCTTGTCCATCGGGTTCTTGGGCTCCGGGGCGGCATAGCTGCCATTTTCCTGGGCTTCCAACTCAATCGTTTCCTTGACCTCTTCCACGGTGGACAGGCCAAGGGCGATCTCGGGCGCAATGGTCCTGATGAACCACGCGGCGGCCCGGTAGCGCAGCATCTGCTCGGGCATGGTCTGCCACTTGGAGCCGGGCTTGCCGAACCACCCGTTTGCCTTCGCCAACTTGATGCTGATAACAGGCCCCTCAAGCTTGTCGCCGGTCTTCAATTCGGTGGCGACGGCGCGGCATCCCCAATCATCACTGCCAGGGGTCCCGGTGAACTCGTACCTGATGGAGGAGTACTTGCCCGATGCATTGAAGGTGGCGATCAAGAATTGCGCGCTCCATGCCGGCCGCCCTTGGATCACATAGAGGTTCTGCATCACGAGGAGCGGGTTGCTCCCCAAACGCATGGCCATGTCGATGGCGATGGTGCAGTTGGGCAGATTGCCGCGGAACTGGGCGGGCACGAGGTCGGACTGGGCAAACAGGTGGCCCATGCGTTGGAGCGCCTCGAAGCCCTTGATGGTTCCGAAAGACGCCGCCACGTCCTGGGGCATGGTGACAGGCTGGCCGCCATTGCTCTGAAGTTGTGCGAGGGTGGTGGTTGTCATTTTTTCATCTCCTTGAATCATTTGCGCCACTTGCAGGCGGCATAAACTGGACAGAACTTGGGCGCGCAAAGCATGGAGCGTGCATTGCCCCAAAAGGTGCCGGCTTTGAGCATGTTGCTGACAAGCTCGAGAATCCCGGGCGAAATTTCGTCTCCCAAAAGGAGGTCGCGGGCACCCTCGATCACGCCTATCCCGGCGCGCTGACCTTTGGCGGTCTTCCCCGCCTGCAGGCCGAATATCTGGGCGGGGGCGGTTATGGGGGCGTTCAGGGAGGTGGCGGCCAAGAGCTCGTATACGGCCACTTGGGTGGCATACTTGCCCGCCTTTACGGTGCCGTCGGTACCCACAACGGCCTTGCCGGTCTTGATGTCTGCGATTCCCAAGTTGCCCCATTCATCTTCATAAACGCGGTCTGTTGTCCCTGTAAGGCAGATATCGAGGTCTTCTATTTCGAGGTTGTCGCATGTCAGCTCAACGGCCTTGAAGCTGACAGTAGGGGCAACTTGGGTGCAATAGAGGGCATGAAGGCCGAGGGCAGTGCTTTCCACTTCCGCGGGGCGGGCATCCCCCCAATCCACGTCATCGCCGGGGTGCTGGATAGTGTCCACAACCGCGCCGGCGGCGTCGTCGATGGAGATGGGGGTGCCTTGCAGGGCTTGTGCATCATAGAGCGCGGTGCCTGCATGAACCGCGGTTCCGAGGAGCGCTTCGGGCCCGGAGGGCAGTCGCTTCCCTTGAATGTATTTGGCCTCCCACCGGGCGGGGCAGTCCAGAAGGTCGGGGAGGGAGGAGGCGCGGATGCTGATGCTCATTGTCTGCTACTCCATCACCGCGGCCACCAGGGCCAGGTGCTCTTCCGCAAGGCTCATTCCGGTCTCGAACTTCACCATGGCGCGGAGAAGTTCGGGCAGGCGCTCCGCGATGCTGATTTCTTCGTCCGGCTGCACCCCGAGGGCCTTGCAGACGTGCCTGATGTAGGCTTCGCGGTTGCCCTCGGCAAAACGGGTTATGATGCCGCGGACGGTCTTGATCCCGTGCTTCTTCTCGTAGTTCTTCAGCACGATTGCCCCGGCCCTGATAGAGTAGGCGGCGTCCTTGAAAATGACGTGACCTGCGGCATCGTAGGACAGTTCCCCTTCCCAGCGCTGTCCGTTGGCTGAGCGCTTGATATTTAGGTAATTGCGCGTCGCAAGCGCGAGGGGCTTCTTGCCACCCATGTCTTCTACTACGCTGATCACCACCTCATGCCGCTCCACCGCCGTGGCCTCGAGGCGCTCCTTCAAGCGCTCGTTCTCGGCCATGAGCAAGGCGCACTGGGCGGCGTAGAACTCGGCGCGCCGGGTGGCCTTGTAGCTCACCGCGAGGCCAAGGGCGGCCACCATCATGGACGCTATGGAGAGCGTCCAGAGGAGGCGCCAGGTCTTCTTGCTAGCGAGGGACATAGCGGGCCTCCTCGAGGGGCAGATAGCCCCCCAAATGCGCCGGATAGTCGTCCCCCATCGGCTCGCAAACGATAGAGACACGGGAAATCACCTGCTCGGGCAGCTCATTCTCGATGGCCTCGATCTCGCGGGCCATGACCTTGGCATCGTGTTCCGCCTGCACCATGCAGGACTCAAAAGAAGGATACGTATCCCCGACGGCGGTCATCTCGGTGCCGTCAACCATGACTATCAGGACAATCGGAATATAGAGTGTGGACAGCACGCTGCTGATCATTGTATGTCTCCCTTTGCCATTTACTTTCTCTTTTGCCGCACCGGCTCGGAACCGGTGCGGCAATTTTTTTTTGTTTAGTCGGCCTCGTGTGCCTCGTGCCCCTTGTAGGGGCCGGTCGTGTACACCCAGTACTTGCGCCCGCAGAAGGGGCACTTGAACCGGGTTATCTCTTCACCGGAGTACTTGCCCTTGCGCCTGGTCAACGCTTCCATGTCGTCCTCGTACTCATCCCCGGCGAAGGTTTCTTGGTACTCTTCGCACTCGCACCCCTCGAACCAGAGGGTGCCTTCCACGTCCATCCAGCTGAGCCACATCTGAAAGTCGTCGTCACCACGGTCCGGCGGCCAGTTGGCTTGCTCGTCCCATTCCCACTTTTCCATGATGAGCCTCCCCTAGATGTAGAAAATGCCGGTGAGGGACTCGTCGCCAGCCGGGCATATGACCATGAAGGCCCGGCGGCCGTGCAGGGTCCCCTCGATGATGTTGTAGGACTTGGCCGCAACGCCGAAAAACTTGATGTTGTCCGGGTTGTGGTAGACCTCGACGGTCTCGGGCTTGAAGCTGCCAATCGCGCCCCAGTCGTTGCCGCTCAGGTCGGCGCTGGCGGTCAGGGACACCTCCCACTTCGCGCGCTGGCTCAACCATTCCATGACTTCGTAGGTCATTTTCATCTCCTTTCGTGAAATCGTGCAGGGGGTGGAACTGGTCGGCAGGGAACGGCTCCCCGCTCTCGTTGAGTCATTTATGTTCCTGTTCGGGAACAAAGTCAAGCGTTTTGTTCCTGGCTTCTAACAAAAAGATCAAAAAAATCCCCCGCCCCGCCCTGGTGGCCGGTTTGAGGCGCAAAAAATCCCCGGCATCGGGGCGCGACACCGGGGGGCTTCGATAGGTGATGGGGCTAGCTGCTATGCAGTCAGGATTTTAACAACACTACCCAAGGCGGCATCATCGTGGATTGCGTCGATAGCCTTCTTTTCCGAGCCGGGGAGATTGTTCAATGGCGAGGCTATGCGCTCCCCGGTAGCCTCTTCGTAGATTTGGGCTATCCGTTGCATGGGCGAAACGCAGTCTTTGGCGCAGGCGAGGGCGTCTTGCGAGGAACTGGCCCCTGTATTGCGCATCTTGACGCAGTGCATTTGTTCCGACAGGTCAATCATGGACAGTTCCGTGTACGTGCAGTGGTCGCGCAGGGCGTCTTTCCTGTCCAGATGCTTGTAAGCCTTGTGTTTTGAGGGCGTCATGCCCGACCAGGATTGATGCAGGATAGCGGTGGACGCCGCATAATCGCGCGGGGAAGACACACCGGCGGCCTTCATCATGTCGGTTTGTTGCCTGCGGGTTTTCTTGCCGTCCAGTCTGCGCAACGCCCATTTCCGCGAATTGGCGTCAGACGAGGTGTACTGCCCCGTCTTGCGAATGGACGGGAGAACCTCTTCGCATATCCACCGCCGGAACTCTTCGGCCTTGGGCAGGTTGCTTCGGAAGATGAGCGCATAGACATCGGATTCGGGGATAATGAGCAGCCCACGGGCAGGAATATCCCAAACTACCTCTGAGGTAGTTTTAAGTAATTCCGCATACTTACAATGGTCTTGTACTGACCTACAAGTTTCCCAATTTTTTTAACTATAGCAGAATCATGCCCTGATTTCGTCGA
>CAZWOT010000084.1:0-9754 GCA_964635595.1 uncultured Desulfovibrio sp. | reverse complement strand
AATACTGATCTTGGCGCCGAACCCGGTATGCCAAGATAAATCAGCATATCCCTAGGCTTTCGGGCAGGATCTGAACACAAGGCGGCCAGGACATGAGCGAGACAGGACGGGACGTTGATCCCCTGATGGACGAGGGGCAGGCCCAGCAGTGGCTGGATTCCTTGCCAGTGGTGGCCGAGGGGCAGACCTTCTGCTTCGAGTGCACGCCCGAGGCGCCCTGCTTCAACCGCTGCTGCCGGCAGCTCACCCTGCCGCTCACCCCCTACGACGTCCTGCGCCTGCGCCGCCGCCTGGGGCTCGATTCCGCGACCTTCTTCGACACCTTCGCGGCCATCAAGAGCTTCCCGGACTCCGGACTTCCCGTCGTCATGCTGCGCATGCTCAAGGACCCGGACGAGACCTGTCCCTTCGTGACGCCGGCCGGATGCCACGTCTACGATGATCGGCCCGGGGCGTGTCGAAGCTACCCTCTTGGGCGCGGCACAAAGATCTCCCCCAACGGGGTCGTCGAGACCTTCTATCTCGTGAGGGAGGACCACTGCCGCGGCTTCGACGAGGGACGCGACTGGACGCCGCAGGAGTGGTTCCAGCACGAGGAGCTCAAGGACTACAACGCCTCCAACGACCGCTACATGCGCCTTGGCGCCATGGTCACGGCCTCGGGCGGCGCGGTGCCGCAAAAGGTGGGCAACCTGGCCTTCCTCTGCCTCTACCAGCTCGACAGATTCCGCGAGTTCATCGACACCATGCGCCTCTACGAGCGGGTCGAGGTGGATGCCGAACGCCAGGCCAAAATTGCCGAAAGCGAGGAGGCCCTCCTCGAGTTTGCCTACGACTGGGTGGAGCTCGCCATTTTCGGCAAGGCCGAGCACCTTTCCCGCAAGAAGGCCTGAAATTCGGGCATCGAACGGCCAGGACCGCGGCCTCATGCCCTCCAGGCAGGGCATGGCGCAAGAGGGCTTTTTTGAGCGGGCCCTGGCCGCTGCCTTGCCCCGTGCCCTTTGCCTTTTGCCCGGGTCCTGGAGTAAAAAGACGGGACTTGCCGGGCTTTTTTCGTTTTCCCGGCCTGCAAAATTCGGGACATGCCCCCGACGTTTGCAGGAAGCACATGCAATACATATCCCCGCGAGAACCCGCCAGGGCCGGGGACAGGAGAAGGTTGATGCAGGACATTGATTCCCAGATGGCATTGATCAGGCGCGGCGCCGCCGAAATCATCGACGAGGACGAGCTTCGGAAAAAGCTTTCCCGGGGCACGCCCCTGCGCGTCAAGGTGGGCTTCGACCCCACGGCCCCGGACCTGCATCTCGGCCACACGGTGATCATGCAGAAGATGCGCCACTTCCAGGACCTTGGCCACACGGTCATCTTCCTCATCGGCGACTTCACCGGCCGCATCGGCGATCCCTCCGGCCGTTCGGCCACCCGCCCGCCGCTGACCGAGGAGCAGGTCGTGGCCAACGCCGAGACCTACAAGAAGCAGGTCTTCAAGATTCTCGACCCCGAGAAGACCGTGGTGGAGTTCAACTCCAAATGGCTTGGCACCATGGGTGCGGCCGACTTCATCCGCCTGGCCTCGAGCTACACGGTGGCCCGCATCATGGAGCGCGACGACTTCTCCAAGCGCTTCAGGGAAAACAGCCCCATCGCCGTGCACGAGTTCCTCTATCCCCTCTGCCAGGGCTACGACAGCGTGGCCCTGAAGACGGACGTGGAGATGGGCGGAACCGACCAGAAGTTCAACCTGCTCGTGGGCCGCAACCTCCAGTCCCACTACGGCATGGAGCCCCAGTGCATCCTGACCGTGCCCCTGCTGGTGGGCCTCGACGGCGAGCGCAAGATGTCCAAGTCCTACGGCAACTACATCGGCATCGACGAGGCGCCCTCGCAGATCTTCGGCAAGACCATGAGCGTCTCGGACGAGCTCATGTGGACCTACTACGAGCTCCTCTCCTCGAAGACCATGGAGGAGATCCGGGCCCTGAAGGAGGGCGTTGCCAACGGCACCCTGCACCCGAAGAAAGTGAAGGAGGATCTTGCCCACGAGTTCGTGGCCCGCTTCCACGGCGAAAAGGAGGCGGACGAGGCGCGCGCGGACTTCAACGCGGTGTTCACGAGCAGCAAGACCGGCGTTCCCGAGGACGCCCCGACGGGCGAGGTCAAGGCCGGCGAGGGCACAAGCGACCCCGTCTCCGTCCTGGCCGACTTCGGCCTTGCGAAGAGCCGCAGCGAGGCCAGGCGCAAGATTGCCGAGGGCGGCTTCCACGTGGACGGCGTGCAGGTCAAGGACGAGAAGACGCCGCTTGGCCCGGGCCGGTACGACATCCGCTTCGGCAAGAAGCGCTTCCTCAAGCTGACCGTCGTCCAGGGCTGACATCCTCACGTTCCGGGCGAAGACCGCAACGCCCTCGAAACCGCGAAGGGAGGCCTTCAATGCGCAAGCTCTACGTGGCCATGGTGGGCCTGCCCGCAAGCGGCAAGTCCACCCTCGCCAGACGCATCCGCGACGATCTCTCGGGCGAGGGGCTCAAGTGCGCCGTCTTCAACAACGGCGAACTGCGCCGCAAGATTGCCGGCCCCATGTCCACGGACTCCTCCTGGTATTCCCCGGACAACGTCGAGGGCCGCGAGATTCGCGAGCAGATAGCGCTCCTCAACATGAAGGACGCCAAGCGCTGGCTTGCCGAGGGCGGCGACGTGGCCGTGCTCGACGCCACCAACGGCAGCGCCGCGAGACGCAGGCTCCTTGCCGCAACCCTCGACGACCACCCGCTCCTCTTCATCGAGTGCCTGAACGAGGATCCCGTGCTGCGCGAGGCCTGCATCCGCCGCAAGGCCAGGCTCCCCGAATACGAGAACTACACCGAGGACGAGGCCGTCGAGAGCTTCAAGGCCCGCATCGCCTACTACGAGTCCATCTACGAGCACCCGCACGACGAGAAGTACTTTCTGAGCGTGGACACCATGGCCAACCGCATCCTCGACGAGCGGCCCATGGAGGGCTCCCCCTTCTACCCGGCCATCCGCGAGCTCATCGTGACCACCTGGGCAAAGGAGCTCTATCTCGTGCGCCACGGCCAGACCGAGTTCAATGCCGAGGGGCGCATAGGCGGCGATCCCTCCCTCTCGGCCCACGGCCGCGAGCAGGCCATGGCGCTGGCCCGGCACTTCGCGGGGGTGCGGCTCGACTGCCTCTTCACCTCGACGAGGAAGCGCTCGGGGGAGACCGCGGGCTATCTGCTCAAGACCCGGCCCGAGACGCGCGTCTACGCCCTGCCGGAGTTCGACGAGCTGAACGCCGGCGTCTGCGAGAACATGCGCTACGAGGACATCCGCACCCACATGCCCGAGGTGACGGACGGGCGCAATGCCGACAAGTTCAACTACTGCTATCCAGGCGGCGAGAGCTACGCCATGGTGATGCAAAGGGTGCTGCGGGGGCTGCGCCGGGCGCTGTTCCTCTCCGGCGGGCGTCCCACCTGCATCGTGGGGCACCAAGCCATCAACCGCGTGGTGCTCTCCATGTTCATGCGCCAGCGGACCGAGGACATCCCCTACATGTTCGTGCCCCAGAACCAGTACTACCGCATCGAGTGCACGCCCAGGGTCCGTCTCATCGAGCGCATTCCCTATTCCGCGTCTCCCAGGGGAAAGAACTGAGAAACTGCCCGTCCCGGGCGGGCACGCCTTTTTGCCCCCGGAACCCCGGGAGCATCTCAGGCAAGGATGCCGAAGTACCTCGCCGCGGCCACGAAGGCCATGGCGAAGACTATCGTTGCGAAGAAATTTTTGACGAACTTCGCGAACACGATGGCCGCAATGGCCGCCACGAGAAAGAGGTTCGTTGCGGGATTCGGATTGAAGCCGCCCCCGTAGAAGAGGACGTCCGGGGCCACGAGGGCCGCCATGACCGCGGCCGGCACGAAGTCGAGCCAGTCCTTCACGAAGCGCGGCATGTCCTTCGAGAGGCAGTAGAGGGGCAGGATGCGCGGAAGCCAGGTGGCGAGCGCGCACAGGAGCACGCAGCAAAGCATGCCCGCAAGGCTGGTGGTGCTCATGCCGTCTCCTCCCCGTCCGTCCGGGCTGCGTCCCTGGCGGCTGCCGTCCTGTCCTTGACGTCGCTTGCGCCCTCGTTTTCTCCCTCGCCGGACGCAGCGGGTGCGGGGCCATGCCTGCGGCGCACAAGGGCCGCGCAGATGGCGGCTGCCGCAATGGTGCCCAGCACCACGTTCCACTGGTCCAGTCCCGCCATGCGCAGGGTGACGGAGAAAAGGCCGCCCAGAATGGCCGCGAGCACGTGCAGGCGGTCCGTGCACTGGGGAATGAGCAGGGCCAGGAACATGGCGCACAGGGCGTAGTCGAGGCCTAGCGGGCGCACGTCGGTGACGAGGCTTCCGCACAGGCCGCCCACGAGCGTTCCCAGCACCCAGGAGGACTGGGCCAGGGTTGTGGCCGAGAAGATGGCCGTCCTGTTGGCCTTCCAGCCTTCCTTGAAGGCCGTTATGTGCACGGCGAAAAGCTCGTCGGTGATGTGCCAGCCGAAGACGAGGCGGGAAAGCCCCCTGAAGCTGCGTATGTGGGGCGCCAGGGCCACGGCCATGAGGACGTAGCGCAGATTGGTCACGAACACGGCGAGCGCCGTGGAAACGAAGCCTGCCCCGGAAAACCACAGCGAGATGGCGATGAACTGGCCGGAGCCGGCGAACATGAGAGTGGACATGGCCGTGGCCAGCCACACCGGCATGCCGTTCTGCACGGCGAGAACGCCGAAGGCGAAGGCCACGGGGGCGTAGCCGAGGACAATGGGGAGCGAGCGCCCGAAGCCCAGGCGAAACGCCTGGCCTGTGGAGAGAGTGGAAACCTGGTCCATCGCGGGGGAAAGGGGGAGCGGTTGACAGGGGAGGACAGGAAGCGGAAAAAAGGCGGGCCCTTGCGGGCAGTCGCAAATGCGGCAAAAGCCCGAGGTCGGAGGGACAACGCCCCGGCACTCGCGCTTCCCAATCGAAAGCAGGCCCTGCCTTCGCCTCAAAACGCAGCCCTGTCAAGATCCTGCCGCCACGAACCGGGCAATGTTTTTCAGGCGGCATTGGCGGCACGGCGGCTTCGCCCTGGCGCCTTTGGGCCCCCGAACGGGCCAAAGCCGAAAAACACAAGGATATCTCCCATGGACCCTCGCTACTTCGTCATCGGCAATCCCATCTCGCACAGCCTGAGCCCCCTCATCCACACCATGGCCCTGCGGGAGCTGGGACTGCCCGGAACCTACGAGGCCCGCCAGGTGACGGAAGAAGAGCTGGACGGGTTTTTCGGAGAGTTTCGCAAAGCGCCCTTTGCCGGCTGCAACATAACCCTGCCCCTCAAGGTGGCGGCCAGGGCCTTTGTCGACAGGGAAACGGAGCGCGCGAAAAAGGTGGGCGCCATCAACACGGTCTATCGCGAGGGCGACAGGCTTGTCGGCGAGAACACGGACGTGCCGGGCTTCACGGCTCCCCTCAGGTGCAGAAAGATTGAACGGGCCCTGGTTCTTGGCGGCGGCGGTGTGGCTAGAGCCGCCCTCGCGGGCCTGGCAGAAATCGGGGTGAAATGCGTGGCGCTGGCCAACCGCACCGAGGAGAAGGCGCAGGCCCTCGTGGACGCCTTCAGGGACGAGGCCGGCTTCCTGGTGGAGTTCTGTCCCTGGGACAGGTGCCATGAAGGGGAGTTCGACCTCGTTGTCAACGCGACCTCCCTCGGCATGAAGGGCCCTCTCGAGGACAGGACGCCCTTCGAGCGCTTTGTGGGCAGGGGGCTTGCCTACGATATCGTCTACACGCCGGAGGAGACGCGCTTTTTGCGCGAGGCCAGGGCAGCCGGCTGGGAGGCGATAAACGGGGTGCCCATGTTTGTGGGGCAGGCCGCCGAGTCCTTCAGGCTCTGGACGGGCCGGGAAATGCCGCAGGACAAGGCCATGGCGGCCGTGCGCGAGGCTCTTGCCAGACGCGGATAGACAGGGAAGACAGAAAGTGAAAGCTCCCGCATGCCCGCTTCGGGGCCACGCGGGAGCAGGAAAGCGCGGGTTCACGGCCAGGGACGAGCCTGGCTGCCTACTTCTTCATCGATTTTTGCAGGTCGCGCAGGGCCTTCTTGGCGTCCGAGTCGCCGTTGGCGGCGGCCAGCTCGTACCACTTTTTCGCCTCGGTGATGCTGTAGGGAACGCCCGTGCCCTGCTCATGCATGATCCCCAGGCTGTACTGGGCTGCCGCGTCGTTGTTCTCGGCGGCCCTGCGGTACCATTCCACGGCCTTGCCGAAATCCTGGGGGACGCCCATGCCCTGCTCGTAGCAGAAGCCCATGTTGTACTGGGCGGGCGCGTAGTTCTGGTCCGCGGCCTTCTGGTACCACATGAGAGCCTTGGAAGGGTCGGGAGCAAAGCCGCGCCCTTGCGTGTACATGAAGCCGAGATCGTTCTGGGCCTTGGGGTAGTCCTGGTCCGCGGCCTTTTCGAGCCAGTGCACGGCCTTGGTGTCGTCCTGGTTCTCGTCCTTCGAGTTCATGTAGATCCAGGCAAGGTTGTACTGGGCCTCGGCCAGTCCCTGGTTGGCGGCGCGCGTGTACCAGTCTATGGCCTTGTTCTCGTTCTTCTTGACTCCGCGTCCCTGGGCATAGAGGTATCCCAGGTTGAACTGGGCCACGGCATGGCCTTCCTCGGCGGCCCTGGTGAACCAGCGCGAGGCCTCGAGAAAGTTACGCTTGACGCCTTCTCCCGAGGCGAGGGCCTCGCCGTAGGCGTTCTGGCCTCTGGGGTCGCCCTGCTCGGCGGAAATCCTGAAGTACTGAACCGCGCGGGTGGCGCTCTTGCGAATGCCCGAGCCCGTCTGCACGAGGCGCCCGAGCGCATAGGCGGCCTCCGCGTTCTTCCTGTTGGCGAGCGGCGTCAGGAGATCCACGGCCGTGCGCCAGTCCTGCCTGTCTATGGCATCCTGCACCTTCTCCAGGGCATCGGCGTCCTCGGAGGAGATGCCCGATTCGCGCGTTGCTCCGGTGGAAGCCTTCTGGGCCTGTTCGGGAGCCGCCTTGGCCGTCTCGAGGGAATAGAGAAGCAGGAGCGCAAGCGCGAAGCCCAGCACGGCCGCAATGCGGCCGGCCCGGGGTGAAAGGGTTTTGCGGATGTTCACGGGAAGAGAGCCTCCAAAAAAATTTTGTCCTTGAAAATCGAAAAATTATGTCGATATTTGCGAATAAAGTATGATTTTTTTTGACCGACAAACGGGCGAACGGCCTAGAGGCCGTGCAGGGCCGCGATCCAGAGGGCGCGCTTGTGGCGCTTCGGCGCGTAGGCGAATTTGTCCATGAATTCCTGGCGTACCGCCTGCACGGGCGCGCTTTTCCACCAGGCAGCCGGGTCCTGCCAGACCTTGCCAAGGTGCACGGCGGCGTTCTCGGCGCTCGAGTGCCAGATGCCGACCTCGCCAAGCTTCAAAAGCATGTCTTCGAAGTCCCTGTTGACCGGCCAGCACGCCGGGTCCCAGTAGCAGATGACGGGCACGTTGGCGGCCATGGCCTCGAGCAGGGTGGTGCCGTGGTGGTCGAGCACGAGCAGCTTGCAGGAAAGGATGTGGGGCATCAGCGGTCCGGAGCACAGATGCACGTCGGGAAAGCGGCTGATGAGCCAGGGCGCGTCGTCGAGGGTGCAGGGCACGGGGAAGTAGGGGCGGTAGAGCACGTGCTTTTGCAGATCGCGCCCGAGGGCCTCCACGAACCACTGCTTGTCATCGCGGTACTGGAGGTTTTGCATGGGCGTGGGGTGGCAGTCCATCTGGTAGCCAACGGTGGGCATTTCCGTGCCAACGAAGATGATGTTCTCGGTGCCGCCGCGCCAGGAATCGAAGACCCTGACGAGCTGCCAGACGGGCAGGGGGATGTAGCGGCCTTCGCCGCACTTGTCCCCGAGGGTCGACTCGTGCTTCTCCCAGCCCCAGGTGATGAAGGCGTGCTGGGTGTATTCCACAAGTTCCATGCCGCAGATCCAGCGCATCATGCCGTAGTTGCCGCCATGCTGGACGCAGGCAAGGCGGCCGCCCCTGGCGCGCCAGAGGGCCAGCTTCTGGCGGTACTTTGCGTTTTCGTACCAGGAGATGTGCACAAGGCGCGTGCGCGGCCGGCGCATGGCGGTCGGCAGAGCTGCCGGGTGCTCGAGCTCGCGGATGGTCTGGGGCAGAAGGGCCAGCAAAATCTGCATGGGGTCCAGCCCGAGATCGATTTTGACCCCGGTGACGTCGCTTGTGTAGTGATCCTTCAGAAGTCTCGAGCGGTCCTCCCCCTTCGATGGATGGCAGAGCGCGAGCGAGCAGCGAAGCATGCCGGCAGGGGACATGCCCTTGATGGGCGGGCAGGGAAGGCGCAGGGCGAGATCCCGCATGGCGTCGCGCAGCTCTTCCTTGAAATTGGCGGGCTTTGGCTTTGGCCAGCTCTGGGCCACGGGCACGGAGCGGACGACGTGCCAGGTTTTCGGCAGCATGGGCGCAAGCAGCATGGAGAGGAGCCAGTGCAGGCAGGCCGGGTTGAGGCAGCCGTGCTTGGTGACATCGAGGTCCGTGCCCATGTCGAAGGTGCAGTTGTCGGGCAGAAGCTCGACCTCGAGCTCCTCCTCGCCAAAGGCCTCCACCATGGCTTTGGCCCGATAGTGGAGCTCCACGAGAATCTTGGCCACGTCCACGCAGTAGGGTGCAAGCAGCGTTTCCCAGTAGACCGCGGGCAGGGGCGAGTCGGGACAAAGACGCTCGGCCAGACGCGGCACCATGTCCGCGGCAAGCGACAGGGTCTCGGCAATGGCCCTTTTCTGCAGTTCGCGATCCGCCAGGGGCTCGGGCGCGAGGCAGAACTTGTCCTCCCAGCAGGGGAAGAAGTCCTCTTCCTCGGCAAAGCACCAGGGGCCGGCGGCGATGGTGTTGGTGCCGTCGCAGGGCACGTTCATGGACCCGAGCACGAGGCGCCGACGGGGCCTGTCCGCCCCCTGGCCGTCTGTCCGGGCAAGATTGTCGAATACGCTTGACGCCGTCATCCTGGCGTCGGGAGTTTGCGTGGGCATGGATTGCAGCAGCCTGTCCGGCCTCTGGGAAAAGGGAAAGCACGCCCCCTGCAGAGGGGCGTCGGAAAAAAGGACTGGGGCGAGGAGCCCTAGCGGTCGAGGTCGGCCCAGGAAAGCACCGTGTCCTCGGGGATGTCCCTGCGGGCCTTCATGGTGAGCACCTCGTCGTAGTTGCGGGGACTGATGCCGTGGGCCGGGCGCTTCCAGGTCAGATGCTCGGGACGGATGGCCTCGCCTGCGGAAATGGCCTTCGCGGCCACGAGGGACCTTCTGGCATTGGCTCTTGCCGGCGCCTCGGAGGGGATGGAGGCGACCTCGAAGCTCCCGGTGATGCCGCGAAGATGCTCCATCCTGGCGAGGAAGACCTTCAGGTCCTCCTTGTCCATGGCGTGGTAGTGGTCGTTGCCGGGCAGGGTCTTGTCGAAGGTGAAGTGCTTTTCCAGGATGCGCGCGCCAAGCAGGGTCGCGTAGACGAGGGTGTTCATGTCGTCCGGGAGCGTGTGGTCGCTGTAGCCGATGACAAGATCCGGGAAGTGGCGCTTCAGGCCCATGATCATGCCGAGGTTCGCGTTCTCGTCCATGGTGGGATAGTTGAGGACGCAGTGCAGCAATGCCAGCTTGTTGCCCGTCTTCCCTATCCATTCCACGGCCTCGGCCACCTCGTGAAGGTCGGAGGCGCCGGTGGAG
>CAZWOT010000083.1:0-9776 GCA_964635595.1 uncultured Desulfovibrio sp. | reverse complement strand
ATGACAGCACGCTGGAAAATGGAATACGCAGCATCGCCGCTGCCTCGGCCACCGTGGGCGTGCCCCTGGCGGCACTCTACGTGTCCGGCTCCGTCGTGGGCCTGAGCGCGGCCGGCATATCTTCCGGCCTTGCCACTCTGGGCCTGGGAGGGCTTTTCGGCATCTCCGGCATGGTGACAGGCATAGGGGCAGTCATACTGCTTGGCATCGGCGCAAAGAAGGGCGTGGAGTTTTTGACGGGACAGGACGAGGTCGACAGGCGCAAGCGCAAGGAAGCCCTGCTTCTGGCGGTCACAAGCCAGCTCCAGAAAACCGTCAACACCCTGATGGAGGATATCAACATCTTCACGGCAAGACTTGCCGAGTGCCTTGAACAGGCAAGCAGGCAGGCCGCGAGGAACGCGAAGCTCGAGGAAGACATGCGCAAGCTCGTCGAGCGGATCAGGACGATGGCGCGTAGCGGCATGGCGCTTTCAAGGGAGAGCGACGTGGCCGAATATGCCGCCTGGCGCCAGCGCATTCCGCACGAGCTGAACATCGAACGGCTCAGGGTCGTCACCCAGGAGCCCACGTCAAGAAAGTATCGGGACGAGATTCTTCGTCTGTACGAATCGAAGCTCAAGAAGGACGGCGACGAGGAGGAGAAGGTCATATACGTTCTGCGCAAGGACATCACGAAGGACGAGGCCGAATTTCTCGCCAAGGGTCTGGAGCAGCTCGACTATTTCGCGGTGTCAACGCTGGCAAAGCAGAGCGTGCAGACCATCAGCAAGCTCTTCAAAAAGTAGCCGGGAACAGAGACAGGGAGGGCGGCCATGCCAAGGGACGATTTCGAAAGATTGGCCCATGTCCACGCCCACAGGCTCGCCAGGGGGCGCGAGGTCCTGACGAAGGCCGCACGCGGCATGGAAAGCCTGCAGCAGGATCTGGACAGGACAAAGGCGGCCCAGGACAGCATCGACGATCTTCTGGCCGAGGCCAACGCCCTGCTCGACAACCTGCCTCCAGGCGCCCCGAACCTGAACGAAACCCTTGACGGCGACATCGGCAGGCTCGAGAGGGGACTCGACGCGGACGCTCCTGCTCCACGGCCAGGAGTCGAGTTCGAGAAGATGGAGATCCTGGAGGAGACGGACGACCCGGTCGAGCTTTTCAGGACGCACATGGACTATGCCCGGAGGCATGGCGTGGATGTCGAGGCACGCCTGACAACGCTTCTGACGGCCGAAGAACTCGCGGACTTGAGCAGGCGCCTGGACGAGGAGTTTACCTTCAGGCATCCGAACTGCGATGCCTGGGACTACATGATTGCCGGGACGGCCGGTCTTCTGGGCGGCCTGATGGACGTCTTCCTCGTGGGCTCCCCGGGAGAAGGCGTCCTCGGGGCGTGGGCCGACAAGCAGGTGGACGGAGCCGTACGCGGCTTCGCGCGCCTGTGTGGCTGGTCCCCCTCCGAGAACTCGGATCCGACAAAAAGTGCCATCGGCTTTCTGGAGAGGACGTTTCGCGTCAACTACGACCAGCGGTACGGTCCGGACGTGAACAACCTCTTCAAGATGGGTGCCAAGAACCACCACATCAAGAGCCTTGGGCACTCGCCGGATCTGGCAGGGCTTTTCTTCTCCATTCTCGGACAGTTCACCGACCAGGCCTTCTTCGTGGACAAGGGAAGGCTCATCAGCGTCTCTGCCGAGGGTACCCTCCAGGGCGGCAATGCTGCCGCAAAGCTATTTTCCGGCGTCGTCAACTGGCTGGGGCACCTGTTTTCCGATGTGGCCGGCTCTTCCGGGGCCCAGGGGCGCGGCTCCGGCATCCCGATACCCTTCTTCGGCCTTCTGCAGTTCGCCAACGTTGGGTCCTTTGGGCAGTACAGACAGACCTTTGCGACGGTCTGCGTGCAGGTCTTCGAGCAGGGATACGACCTGCGGCACAGCATGGCCATGTCCATCCCCGTGCTCGTGACCGAGCTCGTGATTCGGGTGGTGCGGATGATCAAGCTCTTCCTGGCCGAGGGAGAAGGGTTCGATGTCCGCAGGGCCCTTGCCATGACGCCGGAGCTGCAGCGCATGCTCTTCGTCGGGCACGGCGTGTTCTGTCTTGTGGATCTTGGCGACGCCGCTCTCCGCTCGTGGGGCACCTGGCCCGCGTTCTTCGCGAGACTCAATCTCGTCGAATGGGTGCGCTTCGGAACGCTTGCCTGCAAGGAGCTCGTGACGCTCGTGAAGGCGGGCCACATCGACGCGGAAAAGCTCGACCGCAGCATGGAGAAGGAGTACCGACGCATCCTGGCCGACCTTGAGGGCCGCGCGTAGGGCCCTTTCGAGAGCGGACGGGCACCCGTTTGCCGGACCCGCTGCGCCGTGTTGAAAAGCGGCCGGGCTTTTCGTAGTATCCGCCCCGAACAAAGGCCCCGGGGCGGGCCCGTTCCGTTTGTCCTGCCCCAAGGAACAGCGAGGGCCAGACATTTCCAAGGAGACATTATGGCGACCAACCCCGAGGTTCTTATCGAGACCACTTCCGGCGAAATCCTGATCGAGCTCTACGAGGACAAGGCTCCCAAGACGGTGGCCAACTTTCTCAAGTACGTGGACGACGGCTTCTACAACAACACCATCTTCCATCGCGTCATCCCGAACTTCATGATCCAGGGCGGAGGCCTGACCGTGCGCATGGAGGAGAAGTCCACCGGCGCCCCGATCGAGAACGAGGCCAAGAACGGCCTTGCCAACGAGCGCGGCACCATCGCCATGGCCCGCACCATGGATCCGCACAGCGCCACGGCCCAGTTCTTCATCAACCTTGTGGACAACGACTTTCTGAACTTCTCCTCCGAGTCCATGCAGGGCTGGGGCTACTGCGTGTTCGGCAAGGTGCTCGAGGGCATGGACGTGGTGGACAAGATCGCCAAGGTGAAGACCAAGTCCGTGGGCCCCTACGACGACGTGCCCGCCGATCTCGTGATCATCACCAACGCCAGCCGCTTCGAGTAGATCCGGGAGCGGGGGCAGGCGCTGCACGCCCTCGAAAACCCGATGACCGTGCCCGATTTCGGGCGCGGGGAGTTCAAGATGCGAAAATACGCGCTGAAAATCGCGACTGTCTTTGCCCTCGTGCTCATGTGGGCGCCGCTTGCCGCCAACGCGGCCAACGACAAGATTGATCCCGCCACCTATCTGTGCGCCGAGCTCGTCTCCAACGAGTTGACCCTGCGCGGCGAGCTGCCCGTGTTCGAGGGCCTGCAGATAGACGGCTACGTGGGTGCGGCCATCGGCAACGACATGGCCGCCGTGGACACGGTGGGCATAATTCTCCAGCAGGCCGTCATCTGGTGCCAGGATCGTCCCACGGACACGGTCATCTCCGTCTGGGAGCAGATGCGCGTCACCGGCCCCACTCCCAAGGAGGGCTGGCAGGCAAAGACGAGCACCTGCGCGGACTACGCGCTCAACCCCGAAGACGCGAGCGGGTTCATCATCTGGCTCGACGGCTACAACAGGAAGCTCTCCGACACCGACAAGAGCATCCTCAATACCGACGAGGACGTGCAGGTCTTCATCGACGCCTGCATGATCAGCCCGAAGAAGACCATGCTCGAGGTCCTGCAGGAGACCGCGAAGTAGCGGGTGTCTTGAAAATGTCGAAGGCCCCCTCGGGGGCCTTGATGCGAGAAAAGCCGGGGGCTGGAAACGTCCCCGGCTTTTTCCGATCTTTCTGACGGGCCCCAGGTCTTCAGGCAGCCGACCAGCCCCCTTGGGGCGCCGCTAGGCGAGGGTCAGGATGATGGGCAGCGTCAAAACGCAGCCAAGGGTGGTGGCCGTGACCACGAGGGTGCCGAACTTCGGGTCCGTGCGGTGATGGGCGCTCAAGATCGGCGCCTGCATGACCGCCGGCAGGGCCGCCTGCAAAACGAAGACCGTGCCCACGAAGGGGTCGATGCCAAGAGCCTTCACCACGCAAAGGGTGATGAGGGGGCAGAGGATGAGCCTGCCCGCGGAGGCCGTGAGCAGGTCCTTCGAGAGGCAGTCGCGCCAGGGAACGAGCGAGAGCCCGAAGCCTATGTAGAGAAGGGCCAGAGGGGTGGTGAGCTGGCCCACGATGGCTGCCGCGCGCATGAGAAAGTCGGGCGGCTCGAGGTTCAGAATGGCGGTGGCAAGGCCGGCCGCAAAGCCCAGGAGGGGCGGCGAGAAAAAGGCCTTCAGGGCCCGCCTCTTCGAGAAGGCGCTCTGCCTGTGGGCGTCCGAGGCGATGAGGTAGCTTCCTATGGTCCAGAAGAAGGCCGCGTTGGCGAAGTAGTAGAGAAGCGCGTAGGGGATGGAGCGCGGGCCGAGCAGGGCATCGCACATGGGGATGCCGATGAAGACCGCGCTCGAGCAGGAAAAGGAGGCGCAGTAGAGGCCGAAGCGCCTTTTCTCGACCTTTGACGCCTTTGCTGTGAGAAGCGCCGCTGCGAAGGTGAGCAGGATGGAAACGACGGGGACGAGCGCGCCGACAAGGAGATGGCGCATGTCGCCGTGCCCGAAGGTGGTGGCAATGGAGTGGAAGAGATAGGGCGGCAGGGCCACGCAGGTGACAAAGCGCGGCAGAAGACGCCTAGTCTCCTTGCCGACAAGGCCGCTCCTTGCCAGAAAGAAGCCGACAAGGCAGACGATGAGCAGGCTGAGGACGCCGCCGAGGGCGTGCAGATAGGCCATGGGGGAAAGAAGAGGTCCGCCCGGGGCCTTTCGGGCTTTGGGCGGACCTTGAAAAGAGTGCTAGAAGTCGCGGTAGCGGGCGCCGTTGGCGGCCGATGTCACGAGGGTGGCGTAGCGCCGCAGGATGGCGTAGGGGCTCTCCTTCTTTGGAGGCACATACTCGGCCCTGCGGCGGGCGAGCTCCTCGTCGCTCACCTGAAGCTGCAGGATGCGGTTGGGGATGTCGATGCGGATGATGTCCCCGTCACGCACAAGCCCGATGGGGCCGCCGTCCGCGGCCTCGGGCGAGATGTGGCCGATGGCCGCGCCGTTGGTGCCGCCGGAAAAGCGTCCGTCGGTGAGCAGGGCCACGTCCTTGCCAAGGCCCATGCCGGTGATGGCGGCCGTGGCGGAGAGCATCTCGCGCATGCCGGGGCCGCCGCGCGGCCCCTCGTAGAGGATGACCACGGCGTCGTTGGGCTTGATCTCGCCGTCCAGGATGGCCTTCATGGCGTCGGCCTCGCCGATGAACACCCTCGCCTTCACGTCGCGGCAGAGCATTTCCTCGGCCACGGCGGCCTTCTTCACCACCGCGCCGTCTGGGGCGATGTTGCCGTGCAGGATGGCGATGCCGCCGTCCTTCGTGTAGGGGTTGTCGAGCGTGCGGATGACCTCGGGATTGGCGATGTGGGCGCGGCGATCCGCAAGGTTTTCGGCCACGGTCCTGCCGGTGACGGTGAGGCAGTCGGTGTGGATGAGGCCGCCCTTCGAGAGCTCGGCCATGACCGCGGGGATGCCGCCGGCCATGTCGAGGTCGACCATATAGTGCTTGCCGGCCGGCGAGAGATGGCAGAGATTGGGCGTCTTGCGGGAGATCTCGTCGAAGAGGTCAAGGCTGATGTCGAGCTTCGCCTCCCCGAAGATGGCCGGCAGGTGGAGCACCGTGTTGGTGGAGCAGCCAAGGGCCATGTCCACGGTGATGGCGTTGGCCACCGACTTCTGGGTCACGATGTCGAGCGGGCGGATGTTGTTGCGCAAAAGCTCCATGACCTGCATGCCGGCCTTCTTGGCAAGACGGATGCGGGCCGCGTGCACGGCCGGGATGGTGCCGTTGCCGGGCAGGGCCACGCCGATGGTCTCGGCAAGGCAGTTCATGCTGTTGGCCGTGAACATGCCGGCGCACGAGCCGCAGCCTGGACACGCGTTCTGCTCCATGACCTCGAGATCGTCCATGGTGAGCGTGTTGGCGCGCACCCCGCCCACGGCCTCGAACACGGAGATGAGGTCGGCGCTTTTGCCGGGACCGGCGTTGCCGGGCAGCATGGGGCCGCCGGAAACGAGAATGGCGGGGATGTTGAGGCGCATCATGGCCATCAGCATGCCCGGCACGCACTTGTCGCAATTGGGGATGAAGACCATGGCGTCGAAGGAATGCGCCCGGGCCATGAGCTCGCAGGAGTCGGCGATGTAGTCGCGCGAGGGGAGCGAGAAGCGCATGCCCTCGTGGTTCATGGCGAGCCCGTCGCACACGGCGATGGCCGGGAACTCGAGCGGCGTGCCGCCGGCCATGCGCACGCCGGCCTTGACGGCCTCGGCGATCTTGTCGAGGTGGATGTGGCCGGGCACGACCTCGCTGGCCGCGTTGCACACGCCCACGATGGGGCGATCCATTTCCTCGCGGGTGAGGCCGAGAGCGTAGAGGAGCGATCTGTGCGGGGCCTTCTCGAGCCCGCGCTTCATGAGCGAGCTTTGCGCGTCGCTTTGGGCGGCGCCGGACGTGCAGCCGCACTGGCAGGTCTTGTCGTTCATTGGAAACCTTCGATGATTGGAGCTTCAGCTGATGGAGCCCGTGAAATGACAAAAAAGGCGCGTCGGTCGGAATTTGCGGGGGGCGTGCCGGCAGGATGCGCCGATTGTGGAACTGTCCTGGCCTTCTCGTGGACCCGCAAGGGGCCCTGGAGGCGAGCCCGAAACAAAAAGGGGGAAATTTCAGGCGGGCCAATACTCTAGGCAAGAAGCGGGCCAAGGTCAAAAAGCACGCGGACTTGCGGAATGGGGACGCACTTTTGGCAGAACAACCAGATCTTGTCTTTTTCTTTTGGGGAATCCTGAAGGTTCGAGAACTGCATCTTGCCTGCGAAATGGAGCATTTCAGCGACAGACTCATGACAAAGCAGGAGAAATGCGTCGACAAAAACACCGGTTTTTCCACTTTCGCCTGATCCGGAGCTCGCCAGGTTCGCGGACAACGACAAAGTGTCCGCGCCCTTGAGAGGGCACAAAAAAGGGGGTACTTTCCCGCCCATGCAAGGAAAAACGCCCACCCTTGCGCGCCGCTACCTCTTCAAGCTGCTCGCGAACATGGCCTCCGTGCCGGTCTATCTGGTCATGGAGGCCATTTTGCCGCGCGCGCTCGGGCCAAAGCTCTACGGGGAGTACAGCTTCGCCACGAACCTGTTCTACCAGCTTTCGGGCTTCCTCGACATGGGCACGAGCACCTGCTTCTACAACTCGCTCTCGCGCAGGCAGGGCGAGGGCAGCCTCATCGCCTTCTACATGCGGGTCTCGGTCCTCGTCTTCGCCATCACCATGGCGGTGGCGCTTTTTCTTTTCAGCGTGCCGAAGGCCGGAAACGCGCTCATGCCCGACGTGTCGCTGTGGCTTACCCCCTTTGCGGCTCTCTGGGCCTTTCTTACCTGGTGGGGGCGCGTGCTCCGCTCCATGAACGACGCCATTGGCGCCACCGTCCCCTCGGAGCTTGTGCGCTCCACCGTGTCCCTTGCCTCGGTCGGACTTCTCGCCATCCTCTTTTTCTGCGACGTCCTCAACATAGGCACCCTCTTTGCCCAGCAGTACGTCATGCTGGGCCTCACGGCCCTCGGCTACTGGCTTGTGACCCTGAAAAGCGGCAGGGGCAACTGGGAAAACGGCGGAAACCTCGTCTTTTCCCTGACCGCGAGCCAGAAGAGGGGCTATGTGAAGGAATTCTTCGACTACTCGAACCCCCTCTTCGTGCAGGCGCTTCTGGCCTTTCTGATGATCACGGCCGAGCGGTGGCTTCTGCAGTTTTTCAACGGGTCCACGGAGCAGGGCTTCTTCGCGCTCTCGCAAAAGGTGGGCATGGCCTGCTTCCTCTTCGTCTCGGCCATGACCCCGCTGCTCATGCGCGAGCTCTCCATCGCCTGGGGCAAGAAGGACACCCGGGCCATGGGCCAGCTTGTGGACCGCTTTGCGCCCCTGCTCTACGTGGTCGCGGCCTATTTTTCCTGCTTCACGCTGGTGGAGGCGGCAGCCGTGGTCGAGATTTTCGGCGGCTCCGAGTTCGCCTCGGCCATCATCCCCGTGCAGATCATGGCCCTCTATCCCCTGCACCAGGGCTACGGGCAGCTCGCCACTTCCATCTTCCACGCGACCGGCAGGACCAAGGTCTTGCGCAACATACAGATGTGCGAGTGCGTCTACGGCTTCGGCACGGCCTGGCTGCTTCTGGCGCCTCCGCACCTGTTCGGCTTCGGCCTCGGAGCCACGGGCCTTGCCATGAAGACGGTGGCTGTCCAGATCATCACCGTCAACCTCTATCTCTGGCTTGCCTCGCGCTTCGTGCCCCTTTCCTTCGGAAAGAACGTCTTCCACCAGGCCTGGAGTCTGGTGGTCCTTCTCATGCTCGCGCTCTTCTGCCGCGAGGCGACCATCTGGATGGGCCTCGGGGACGAGGCGAGCGTTGTCCGCTTCCTGTGCGCGGGCGTGCTCTACAGCGGCCTCGTGCTGGCACTGGCAATCCTCTTCCCGGCGTTTCTGGGCTTCACGCGCACGGAAGTGATCGAGCTGAAGCGCCGCTTCCTCCATCGCCGCGGCGAAAACCACGAAAGGACAGAGCCCGGCGCGGACGACGCGGCCAATGGCGCGGCAGAGGGCTCCTTGCCGGAGAGAGCCGACGGGGACACGCGCAGCGGAGAAGGAAAATAGGGCCCTGGCTGCGGCAACCGAAATGACGGGACACGCGCCCCGTCCCACGGTTTTTTCGGGCACCCTTGCATTTGCCTGCCCGCGGGGCTAGAAAAATTCCCGCAACGGACGTCCCGCAAAGGGGACGCCTCAAGGCTAGGGGGGCCCGCTTGCCGGGCTGAGATAGGGAGTGTCCCTGACCCTGCGGGCTTGTTCAAGCCCGGGAACCTGATGCAGCTAGTACTGCCGAAGGGAAAGCCGCAACTGCCCATGGGGCCCGATCCCGGGGGCAAGAACGTCGCCTTCCCTTGACGAGCAGGCGGCGTTTTCGCGTTTTTGGGGCCTGGTCGAAACGACATGGGCCGGCCCCGTCGTTTTGCTGGAGGCATGATGGAGACAAACCCGAACGTGGCACCAAACGGGGCTTTGAACGTGAAGCTGGTCGTCAACGGAAAGGAGCGCGTCGTGCCCTCAGGCACCACGCTGCGCGCCCTGGTCGAGGACATGGGTGCGGTTTCCTCCCGCGTGGTGGTCGAGCACAACCTCGAGATAGTGTCCGAGGACAACCTCGGAAGCGTCGAGGTCGCCGACGGGGACAAGGTGGAAGTGATCCAGTTCGTGGGCGGCGGCTAGCGACGCCGGCCGCATACAGACTGGACATTTCTTTCAAGGACTTGACCCCTTTCCCGAAGGGCGCATGATGCGTCCGCACGGGAGAACGCCTTCAAGCGGAGGAATACAAAAGAATGGACGACATGTTCGAGATTGGCGGCAGGAGCCTGAAAAGCCGCCTCTTCATGGGAACCGGCAAATACCGCTCCGACGACCTCATCCCCGAGGTCGCGAAGGCCAGCGGCTCGCAGGTCATCACCGTGGCCATGCGCAGGGTGGACGACTCCGGCAAGGGCATCATGGGACACATCCCCGCGGACATGATCCTTTTGCCCAACACCTCGGGTGCGAGAACCGCCGAGGAGGCCGTGCGCCTTGCCCGCATAGCACGGGCTGCGGGCTGCGGCGACTGGATAAAGATCGAGGTCATCAACGACTCGGTGCGCCTCTTGCCGGACGGCTACGAGACGGCGAAGGCCACGGAAATCCTCGCAAGGGACGGCTTTCACGTCTTCCCCTACATCAACCCCGACCTCTACGTCGCAAGGG
>CAZWOT010000082.1:0-9822 GCA_964635595.1 uncultured Desulfovibrio sp. | reverse complement strand
CCAGACATACTTTGTCCCGTTCACGAGGTAGCCCGAGCCTGACCCAATTCTGCAGCTGCTCGTTGACGTCTCATGCCATGCGATCGCCTGAGACATTTTGAGCTCACTGCTCCCCTCAGACCCGGCGCCTGGCCATCGGGGCTCGTGCCAAATTGGGGCTGGACCCGGCTACCCCGTGAACAGATACACCCAAACTGTGGAGTCCACATGCGTGCCCTGTTCACGACACTCTACAAAAACTGGTTCTTTGATCTTGATGGAACGCTTGCTGATACCGTTGGCGACATCCTGCCTCTGCTCAATGCTGCTCTTGAGGCATTTGGCCATGCGCCCTGCGTTCGGCGGGAAAATATAGGACCTCCACTGGAAGATATCGTCCGCAATGCCTGCCCCGGCATTGCAGAAGACCGTCTTCGGGAACTCGTGAACTGGTACATCCCAAGGTATCGGGCATCTTCTTTTGCCAGGACACAGGTCTACGAGGGCATCCCTGCCCTGCTCGCCAGACTGCGCCAGGAAGGGAGGAGCGTCTTCCTGGCCACCAACAAGCCCGAAGGCATAACTGCCAGACTGCTCGAAGCAAAGAAGCTCACCCCGTTTCTGAATGATGTCGTCTGCCGCGACTCCGTTCCCGGACGGCAGCTGGCCAAGACCGACATGCTCTCCCTGCTGCTGTCCCGCCACGGCCTTGAGGCAAGGGACTCCGTCATGGTGGGCGACTCCCTGTTCGACATGACGGGAGGACGGGCCAGCGGCATGGCCACTGCGGCTGTCCTCTACGGCTACGGCGAAAGGCAGAAACTGCTGACCTTCCGACCGGACCACGTTGTGGAAGCCCCCGACTGGGCTCCGGTGCTTTTCGCAGAAAGCGCCGACGCACACAAGAGACAGGCATGACTCCCAAAAACCGACATCAGGCCATCCTCTACGCAGTCATGCGTCAGGGCTACGTGTCCATCGATTCTCTGGCCGAGTCGTTGGGCGTCTCTTCCCAGACCATACGGCGCGACATCGCCGAGCTCGACCGCACGGGACTGCTCGAGCGCAGGCCCGGCGGCGCGAGCTACAGGACAACCATCCTCAACAGTTCCTACAATGCCCGACAGGTCGAGGACTTCAAGGAAAAGGAGCGCATAGCCGCCAAGATAGCCGAATACATCCCGGACAACAGCTCCATCTTCCTGACCCTCGGCACGACCCTTGAAGTCGTTGCCTATGCCCTGCTCGAGCGCTCCGGGCTGATGATCGTCACGAACAACGTGGTGGCTGCCCTCACCCTCAACAAGAAGACGGACTTCGAGGTTGTGCTGACCTCCGGATACATGCGCAAGAGCAGCAACGGCCTCGTGGGGGAAAGCGCCATAGAATTCGTCCAGGGCTTCCAGTGCGACTACCTGCTCACCAGCACGGGCGGCATACGGGAAACGGACGGCCATCTGCTCGACTACCATACTGCGGACGTGAGCGTGTGCCAGACCATGATGAAGCACGCCAACAAGGTCCTGCTCGCGGCAAGCCACTCCAAGATAGGCCGCCAGGCAGTGGTCCGCGTGGCCCCTCTGTCTGCAGTGGACGTGCTCTTCACCAACCCTCCCCTGCCGGAATGCCTCGAACGCGCCGTGCAGTCCGCCGGAGTGCAGACCGTGCTTTGCTGACGCGGGCGGGACCATTGTCCATGTCGCGCTTGCGGGGCAGACCTGCCAGTTTGGAAAAAATTTGACAAACTTGATCCTGCAATCAAAATTCCACCAAAACACAATCCCAACTTAACACTCTACAATTATTTTAACTTTTTGTTACAGCCCCCTTCGCTTCCTGGAGGTGGCTGTAATTTTTTGTACATTTTTTGTTTTTTTCCTTGACACTGTAATTTGTTTGCCGGATAGACTTTACGAGAATTGGACCATCTTTCATGCGTGGCCCCGAAGGCCATGCCGGTTCTCTCCAGTCAAATGCCCATGAGTTGTGGCCGGCTGCGAAGAGAAAACGGCCCGGGCCGAGGGGAAGCGTCCCCCAGGATCTCGAGGGAACGCGGCACGGCCGGCCCTGCGCTCGGCGCACACGCATCTTTCGGCCATGCGCAGGTCCGGATCGCAGGTCCGGATGTGCATCGCCGGCACACAGTGCGGCACCCTCTCCCATCAGCTGACCACGGAGGAATTGTCATGCGAAAAGTGTTGTTTCTGATGTCGCTCCTGCTCTGTGCAGCCTTGTGTCTGCCGTCCCTGGCATCGGCTGCGGACGACAAGATCATCATCCGCTTTGCCCACAGCAACACGCCGACAGATCTTGATCCCTATCACGCTCTTGTGGGCAAGATGCAGAAAAAGCTCGCGGACAGGCTGGGCGACCGCGTGGAAATCCAGGAGTTCCCCGCCGGCCAGATAGGCAGCGAGGAGAGAAGCTTTCAGGACGTGCAGCAGGGCATCCTGCAGATGACCGTGCTCGCGGTCAACAACGCCTCCATCTTCTCTCCTTCCCTCGGCGCCTTCGACCTTCCCTATATCTTTGAATCTGTTGAAGATTTTGACAAGTGTGTGGACGAGAACTGGGATCTCATCAACAAGCGCATGGAAGAGGAAAGCGGCACCATTGCCCTTGTCTGGCATTCCCAGGGATTCCGCTACATCACCAACAGCAAGCAGCCCATCACCACGCTCAAGGATCTTGCCAACGTCAAGATCCGCACGCCCAACAATCCCATCATGATCGGCGTCTACACCTCGTGGGGAACTTCGCCGGTGCCCATGGCCATGGACGAAACCTTCAACGCCCTGCAGCAGAAGGTCATCGACGGCCAGGACAATCCGCTGGTCTCCATAGCAACCAACCGCTTCTACGAGGTGCAGACATACCTGACCGAGTCCCACTACAAGCTGTGGACAGGCCCCGTGGTGGCAAATGTCGACTGGCTGCGCTCGCTGCCCGAAGACGTGCAGAAGGCAATCATCGAGGCCGGCAGGGAAACGACCCTGGAGATGAGGGAACTTCTCAAGACCCAGGAGGCGGATGCCAGAAAGTTCCTTGAGGAAAAGAAGATGGTCTTCTGCGGCGTCCCCGTCGACGAAGAAGAGTGGAAAAGCAGGGCCATGGCCATCTGGCCCCAGTTCTATCCGCAGATCAAGAACATGGAGCTGACGGAAGCGTTCATGAAGACCCTCGGCCGCACCCTGCCCCACTAGCCTGCCCGCCAGGAGCAACCGTTTTTGGGGCACTCCCGCGCCCGACGCTCTCTGCAGGGAGTGCCCCTCCGAGGATGATTGCATGAAGAAGATATTCCTGTGGCTGGACAAGAACTTTGAAGACGTTCTCTGCGGCGTCCTGCTTGTCGCCATCATGATCATGCTCATGGCACAGGTGGCCGTGCGCTTTCTCTTTGGCCACGGCGTGACCTTTTCCGAGGAACTGTGCCGCTTTGCCTTTCTCTATCTCGTCTACTTCGCCGCCAGTCTCGTGGCCTCCAAGGGTGCGCACATCCGCGTCACCGCCCACACGAAGCTCATGCCGAACAAGGTGCGCATCGGCTTTCTGGTGGTGTCCGATCTGTGCTGGACAGTGTTCAACATCGTGGTCATCTGGCAGGGGACCATGCTGCTCGACAGCATGTCGACACGGCCCATGCTTTCCGGCGCCCTCCTCATCGACCTGCGCTACGTCTATTTCGCCGTCCCTGCGGCCTTTGCCCTGCAGACCTTCCGCATAGTGCAGCGCTGGTACAGGTACATCCGCCACGGCGTCGAGGTTGTGGCCAGCGAACAGGAGGTGTGACATGTCCGCCGATCTGGTTCTCTGGATGGCCATGGCCTTCTGCCTTGTGGCCGGCTGCCCCATCTTTGTCTCTCTCGGAGCTGCCTCCCTTGTCGGCCTTCTCCTTACGGACATTCCCATGCGCATTGTCGCCCTGGACATGCTCAAGGTCATGGACATGTTCCCGCTGCTCGCCGTTGTGGGCTTCATACTGGCCGGCGCCATCATGGAAAAGGGCGGAATGGCACGGCAGATTGTGGACGTTGCCGCGCTCTTTGTCGGGCGCATCCGCGGAGGACTTGGCATAACAACCATTCTTGGCTGCATGTTCTTTGCGGCCATGATCGGTTCCGGTCCCGGAACGGTGGCGGCCATGGGCAGCATCATGATTCCCTCCATGATCCGGCGCGGCTATTCCCCGGAATACGCAGCCGGCGTCTGTGCCACGGGCGGCACTCTGGGAATCCTGATTCCTCCAAGCAATCCCATGATCATCTACGGCATCATAGCCAACACGTCCATCGCGGCATTGTTCACCGCCGGTTTCGTGCCGGGCTTCATACTCGGGTTCCTGATGATGATCATGGCCTACTGCCTGGCACGCCGCGCCGGCTTCACCGGCACGGACGAAACCGTGGTCAATGCCAGGTTCTGGCCGCTTTTCCGCAGGAACTTCTTCTCGCTCATGGCCCCCGTGGTGATCCTGGGGAGCATCTACAGCGGCGTCTGCACTCCTGTGGAAGCCTCCGTGGTCGCCGTGTTCTATTCCCTCTTTGTCGGCATCTTCGCCACCCGGGAGCTGACGGTCGCCAAGCTGTGGGACGCCATCAAGATGACCAACATCTCCGCCGGCAGCATCATCATCGTGCTCGGCGTCTCCACGCTGTTCGGGCGCATCCTGACCATGGAGCGCATCCCGCATCAGCTTGCCACGGCGATGATCTCCTTCACCGACAATCCCTATGTCATCCTGTGCCTCATCGGCCTGCTCCTGCTCTTCCTCGGCATGTTCATGGAGACGCTGGCGACCATCGTCATCCTGGCCCCCATCTTCCTGCCGCTCATCCTGCAGGTTGGCATAGATCCGGTCTTTTTCGGCATTTTCTGGGTGGTGACAAACGAAGTGGCCCTTCTGTCGCCGCCATTGGGCGTCAACCTGTTCATTGCCCAGAACCTGTCGGGCATCAGCTTCGAACGCGTCGCGAAGGGAGCGCTGCCCTACATGCTGCTGATTGTGGGCTTCATTGCCCTGCTGATCGTGTTCCAGAAGATACCCGTCTGGCTGCCCAAGCTCCTGGGCATGTACTGATAGCCGCCCGTTCAGGGGAGAAGAATCATGATCGACACCAAGAACAAGCAAACGGAAGACAAGGATTTCGACCTGATCTGCATTGGCCGCTCCTGCGTGGATCTCTACAGCAGCGAGGTGGGAGCCCCCCTCGAAAGGGCCATGACCTTCGACAAGTACGTGGGCGGCAGCCCCATGAACATCGCCATAGGCACGTCCAGGCTCGGTCTGCGCGTGGGCGCCATCACTGCCGTGGGCCAGGAGGACAATGGACGCTACCTGAAATGGGAACTCGCCTGCGAAGGCGTGGACACAAGCGCGGTCAAGACCGATCCCGAACGCCTGACCGCCATGGTGCTGCTCAGCATTCGCGGGGACAACGACTTCCCCCTCATACAATACCGGGAAAACTGCGCCGACATGGGGCTCGAGCCGGACGATATCGATCCGGAGTACCTCGCGAGAGCCAGGGCCGTGCTCGTCACCGGCACCCATCTCTCCCGGGAGGGCGTGCGCGCGACCACCATGAAAATCCTCGAGACCGCCAAGGAGCGCGGCATCAGGTGCATTCTCGACCTGGACTACCGTCCCAATCTCTGGGGACTGCAGGGCCACGACGCAGGCTCCAGCCGCTGGGCCACGGCATCCGAGAGGGTAACCCGCGAATACCGGAAAGTGCTCCCCTACTTCGATCTCATTGTCGGCACGGAGGAGGAATTCTTCATCGCCGGCGGCAAGACCGAACCCATGGAGGCGCTGCGCGAGGTGCGCAAGCTCTCCAAGGCCCTCCTCGTCTTCAAGCTCGGCAACAGGGGCTGCGCCGCACTGCCGGGCGAAATTCCGGACAGCTTCGACGAAGTCACCTACCCGGGCTTTCCTGTCAACGTCTTCAACAGCATAGGTGCAGGCGACGGCTTCATGTCCGGCTTCTTGCGCGGCTGGCTGCGCGACGAGGACCTTGCCGTCTGCTGCCGCTACGCCAATGCCGCCGGTGCCTTCGCCGTCTCCAGGCTGGGCTGCTCGCCTTCCTACCCAAGCTGGATCGAGCTGAACTTCTTCCTCGAACACGGCAGCGAACACAAATGGCTGCGCAAGGATACGGTCCTTGAACAGATCCACTGGTCGACCAACAGACGCAGGCATTGGCACGACCTGACGGTCTTTGCCCTCGACCACCGCGAGGCCTTCGAGTCTCTTGCAAAACGCACCGGCAAGGAGGGCAAGGACATTGCCGCATTCAAGATGCTGGCCTTCAGGGCGGCCGAGCTCGTTTCCAGGGATCTCCCGGAACAGGAAATCGGCGTTCTGCTCGACGACACCTACGCACGAAACCTTCTTTTCGAGACCAATCATCATCCCTTCTGGGTCGGCAGGGCAGTGGAAATCCCCGGTTCCAATCCCCTCGGCTTCGAGGGCCAGGCCGATATCGGCATGACCCTTGCGACGTGGCCTGAAAACCATGTGATCAAGTGCCTTTTCAGGCCCGGAGCAAACGACAGCGACGCCGTGCGGGCAGAAAACGAGCGCCAGCTGCGCATCCTGTTCTCCGCTGCGAGGGGAACAGGGCACGAGCTGCTCCTCGAGCTGCTCGTCCAGGGTGCGGACGCTGCCGAGTCCCACGATGCCTGCCTGCTCGGATGGATGCAGCGCTGCTACGAGCTAGGCGTCTTTCCGGATTACTGGAAGCTCTTGCCCATCGCCTCCCCCGAGACATGGAACCGTGTCGAACAGCTCCTGGAAAGCAATGATCCCTATTGCTGCGGCGTTCTCTTCCTCGGCTCCAACATGGAAGAAGACGAGCTTGCCCAGCTTCTGGCCAGGGCGCCCAGAACCCGGCGCGCGCTCGGCTTCGCCGTGGGACGCACCATATTCATGCGGGCAGCCGAAGGCTGGTTTTCCGGAACCATGGGCGACGAGGAGGCCGTGGAGGCCATGCGCTCCAGTTTCAGGCGGCTCATAGACAGCTGGAAAAGGCGCCCCTAGGCACCATTTTGGGCATGCCGCCTGCCCCTGGGCAGAAGCGGCGACACAGTCAGGAGACATGAACATGAAAGCTTGTGTTGTAGACGGCCCGAAGCGGCTGCGCATCGAGGATCGGCCCGTGCAGGAGCCTCCTGCCGGACACGTGCGCCTGCGCATGGGCGGCGTGGGGATATGCGGCAGCGACCTGCACTACTACCATCTCGGCAGGGTCGGCGACGCGGTCATCCAGGAGCCCATGATCATCGGCCACGAACTGAGCGGCGTCGTTGACGCCGTGGGCGAGGGCGTAACGAGCCTCAAGCCGGGACAGAAGGTGGCCGTCAACCCCAGCAGGGAGTGCGGCAGATGCGCCTGGTGCCTTTCGGGGCGCCAGCATCTGTGCCCCGAACTGCGCTACCTGGGCTCTGCTGCCTGCAAACCGCACGTGCAGGGCATCATGGTCGAGTACCCCGTTGTCCTGGAGCGCCAGTGCATTCCCCTTGGCAGGGAAATTTCCCTGATCGATGCGGCATGCGTGGAGCCCCTGGCCATTGCCCTGCACGCTGCCTCGCATCCGGACAATCTGCTGGGCAAGAGGGTCTTCATAAGCGGAGCAGGGCCTGTCGGCTGCCTCATAGCGGCCGTGGCCCGACTGAATGGAGCCTCTTCAATAAGCATAAGCGACCTTGAGGCGTTCCCGCTTTCCGTGGCCCAAAAGCTTGGTGCGGACGCCGTCTACAAGGCCGGCGATCCGGCCCTGGCCGAGCTCGCCGGCACATGCGACGCATGCTTCGAGGCCTCCGGCTCGGTGGGCGGCATGAACAGCTGCCTTGATGCGGTCGCGCGCGGGGGCATGGTCGTCCACGTGGGCTTCCTCTCGGAGCAGACCGTGCCCTATCCGGTCAACACCGCCCTGATTCGCAGGGAAGTGACCGTACAGGGTTCCCTGCGGGCGTATCAGGAGTTCCCCGTGGCAGCCCGCCTCATCGAGTCCGGGAAGTTCGACATCTCTCCGCTCGTTACCGCCTGCTACCCGCTGGAACAGGCCGAGGAGGCCATTCTGGCTGCCAGCGACAAGACGCGTTCCATGAAGGTCGTCCTCACGGGTCCGGCAGCCGGGGAGTAGTTTCATGAAAACGAGCATTTCCGTCGCGGTGGGCAAAAGCGCCATGCCCCAGATCATGTTCTCGGGAGACCCGCGAAAGAGCCTGAGCACAGTGGCCGAACTGGGCTTCGACGGCGTCGACCTCTTCTTTCCGGATCCCCTGGGCACCGATGTGTCCAAAATCAGGAGACTTCTCGACGACCTGAATCTCAAGGCCACCATGCTGGCGGCCCAAGGCGACCTCATGGCCGACGGCCTGTTCCTGAACGGCACAGACACGCTGCCTGCCCTCCTCGAGCGTTCAAAACACCATCTGGAGCAATGCCGGATTCTGGACGCAATGCCCAACGTGGGCTTCATCCGCGGAAGGCACGGGCAGGACGGGGACAGCCGCGCCCGCATGGCCGAAGGGCTTGCGCGCTACTGCGAACTGGCTGCCGGCTTTGGCGTGGACGTGCTGCTCGAGCCCATCTGCCGCTACGAAATCGACTCCGTCCTCACCGTGCGGCAGGGAATCGAGCTTTGGCAGGCTGCCGGACAGCCCGCCAACATGGGACTTCTGCTGGACATGTTTCACATGAACATCGAGGAGTCGTCCGTGTGCGGCGCGGTTTGCGCCGCAGGCAGCCTCACCAAACATGTCCATTTCGTGGACAACACAAGAGCCGTGCCGGGCAGGGGATGCCTTCCCCTGAAGGACATTTATGCCTGCCTCAAGGGCGTGGGCTACGACGGCTTTTTGGGCATTGAGGCCATTTCCGGCGCAGACCCGGTGGGCGAAGCCAGGGACGGCCTGCACTTCGTGCAGGCCCTGGACAGGGGCTTCGCATGACATCAATGTGATCACCCAAAGTGAACACTCAAAGGATTTGACGAGGCTCACCATGTTTTCTCTTCAAGGAAAAACCGCCCTTGTCACCGGCTCCGGACGCGGCATAGGGCTTGCCATAGCAGAGGCTCTGGCACGGCAGGGTGCCAATGTCTTCCTCTCGGATGTGGACACGGAGCGGCTGGCAAAGGCCGGCAGCGACCTCGCAGCCCGCTGCCCCGAAGTCGAGGTCCGCACCCTCACGCTGGATGTGACGGACAAGGAACAAATCCAAAAGGCCATGCAGGAAATCGAGGCGAGCGGACTTGGCCTGCACATTCTTGTGAACAACGCCGGCATCAATCTGCGCAAGCCGGTTGTGGAGCTCGACGACGAGACCTGGAACAGGATGCTGGACACCAACCTGACAAGCGTCCTCCACGTTTCGCAGGCCGCCTTTCCCCTGCTCGCACGCCAGGGAGGCAAGGTCATCAATCTCTGCTCGCTCATGTCGGAAATCGCCAGGCCCACCGTTTCCCCCTATGCCAGCACAAAGGGCGCCGTGCGGCAGTTCACAAGGGTCCTGGCCACAGAATGGGCCCAGCACAACATTCAGGTCAACGGAATAGCTCCCGGCTTCATTGCGACAGACATGAACATCCCCCTCATGGAGGACAAGGAGCTCAACGACTACATCATGCGCCACACGCCCGCCAAAAGATGGGGAACTCCTGCCGAGGTGGCATCCGTTGCGGCGTTTCTGGCGTCCCCGGCAGCAAACTTTGTCAACGGCCAGGTCATCTTTGTGGACGGAGGCTTCATTGTTTCGCTGTAGCCGGAAACGGGAGTTTCCGGCGATTGCAAGGAGCTGCAGGCAATACCTGCAGAATTGACCATCCCGCAAAATCCACC
>CAZWOT010000081.1:0-10062 GCA_964635595.1 uncultured Desulfovibrio sp. | reverse complement strand
ATTGCATGCTTCGGGCAGGGGTTGCACTCTCCGAGGATTTCTGGTGGGGGACATGCGACCTTGTGCATGACAGCGTACAGACGTTTCTGCCCGGGGAGGATCACACAGTCTCTCGTTCTTCCTAAAAGCAGGTGATACGTTCAGTCCATGTCCGATCAATAGCAGGTTTTGCCGGCATGACCAAGTGCCGGATGCACGAGGGCAGGGCTGATGAAAAGCGTGTCTTCTTCACCCGCTGACTGCACCCTCCCAAATCCCGAAATCAGGGATCTCGTAAAAGTCTTGCAAGTACCTGCCTTGCCCTTGAAAAAAAGAGGCCGCCCGTTGCTGGACGACCTCTTTTCTTGAATTCATGGCTGGTCGGGATGGTGCGATTTGAACGCACGACCTCAGCGTCCCGAACGCTGCACTCTAACCAAACTGAGCCACATCCCGACTCGGAAGAAGGTCTTTAAGGGATTTGCCCCGCATTGGCAAGCGAAAATTTCGCCCTTCATGAGATGCAATCCAGGAGCTCTCCTGCGACCCTCGTGGCGGCTTGCAGCCAGGGGGATTCACGGTCCCGGGCGGGGCTGGCGCCCTACTCGAGGTTAAGGAACTGCTTGAGATCCGCTATCAGAGGATAGCGGATATCCATGTCCTGGAGCCCGAAGTAGATGTTGGCGCTCAAGAACTCCGGCCAGTTCCCGGCGTCGAAGCGCTTGCCGCGGATTTTTACGGCCATCATGCCCCTGGCCTGGCACAGGGCCTGCATGGCGTCGGTGAGCTGCACCTCGCCGCCCACGCCGGGCTCGGTCTTCTCGAGGTAGTCGAAGATGTCCGGGGTGAGGACATAGCGGCCCACGATGGCGAGACGCGAAGGCGCCTTCTCGCGGCTCGGCTTCTCCACGAGGCCGTTGACGCGATAGATCCCGGAGCCCACCTTCTCGGCGTCCACGATGCCGTAACGGTCCACGTTTTCCCACGGCACTTCCATGACGCCCACCACGGGCATGTTCTCGGACTGGGCCACGTCGATGAGCTGCTTGATGCCGGGCGTGCCGGAGAAGATGAGGTCGTCGCCCACCATGATGGCGAAGGGATTGTTGCCTATGGCATCCCTGGCGCAGAGGATGGCGTGCCCCAGGCCCTTTTGCTGCTTCTGGCGCACGGCAATGACGTTGACCATCTCGGCCACGTCCTGGACGACCTTGAGCATGGCGTCCTTGCCCTTCTGCTTGAGATAGTACTCGAGCTGCAGGTTGTGGTCGAAGTGGTCCTCGATGACGCTCTTGTCGCGGTTGGTCACGAGAATGACGTTGTTCATCCCCGACTGCTGGGCTTCCTCGACCACGTACTGGATGACGGGCTTGTTGTAGATGGGAAGCATTTCCTTGGGGATGTTCTTGGTTGCCGGGAGGGAGCGCGTCCCCCAGCCCGCGACGGGAATGACGACCTTGGTGATGGGCTTCATACAAACCTCGATCAAACCTCGATGTTCCGGGAAAATCCGGTTGGAAGCTGCAGTTGGAAGATCCTGTTGTGAAGAACCGGTTGGAAGAACCGGAAGGAAACAGGGAAGGAAACAGGGCATGTCTTGTCTTTTGGAGATCGCCCGCGTCCTGGCTTGTGCACGGAGACTCGTTCAGTTTAACGGCCAAGGCGGCCAAAGGCAAAGAGAAATTTTTCTCAAGGTTCGGGCAGGGCCTGTGACAAATCCGGAGCGGGGACTGTGGGGCAAGCCGTATCTTGCGGAAAATCGGGGATTTGAGCCGCATGCATCGGCGTGGCGCACCCCTCGGAATCGGGGTGAAAACATCGGGCTGACAAGAAGGCCATTTACAGGTACAAGATTGGAGGCCGATTGGACGCGCAACGCTTCGCCCGTTCCATGAAACGGGCGCACAACTGGCGGGGAAAACCGGGGGCCAGGCCCCTGTCTTTTCCACGCAAGCGACAATACGGCTGCCTTTCTCGCGACGCCCCCTCAAAAAAAAACGCGAGAAAGGCTTCTGTCTGAAGGCATCCGTCTGATGACAGCCTTCTGAAGGCATATCTTCTTTTGGGACAGGCATTTCAGGCCGCGGCGGGCTTTCTTCGAGGCTTCTGGAGAGCTCCCCGCGGCATCCGGCAAAACAGGCACACTCGCGACACTCGCGTCATTACTCGGTGGAGAAGCAATGGCAAACAAGACTTTCAAGGACGTTCAGGACTTTCTTCGGGGCAAAAAGATACTGGTGGCCAACCGGGGCATTCCCGCCCGCCGCATCTGCCGCTCCATACGCGAGCATTTCGACGCCATTGCGGCCATGACCGCAACCGACGTGGACAAGACCGCCCCGTCCGCGGCCACGGCCCAGGAGCTCATGCTCCTTGGTCCCGACCCGCGCGCCTACCTGGACATCGAGACCATTGTCTCTCGCGCCGTCCAGCAGGGCGTCGTGGGCATCCATCCCGGCTGGGGCTTCGCCTCCGAGGACAGCCGCTTCCCGGCGTTGTGCAAGAAGGCCGGCATCGTCTTCATCGGCGCCACGGAAGAGGCCATGAACCTGCTCGGCAACAAGGTCCAGGCAAGGGCCGTTGCCAAACGCCTCGGCATTCCAGTGGTGCCGGGTTCCGACGGGGCCGTGGACGTGCCCACCGCGAGGGCCCTCATCGCCGACATGGGCCTTCCCATCATGCTGAAGGCCGAGGGCGGCGGCGGCGGCCGCGGCATCTTCGCGGTCCACAACGAGGAGGAGCTCGAGGAAGCCTTCTTCAAGGCCTCCACCATGGCCCAGGCCTCCTTCGGCAACCCCAACCTCTTTGTCGAGAAGTTCCTGACCGACGTGCATCATATAGAAATACAGGTGCTCGCCGACCACTACGGGAACGTCTTTGCCTTCGACGAGCGCGACTGCACGGTGCAGCGCAACAACCAGAAGCTCATGGAGGTCTCGCCCTCGCCCTGGAAGGGGGTGACCCGCGAGCTTCGCGAACGCCTGAAGGACTATTCCAGACGCCTTGTGAGCGCCGTGGGCTACCATTCTCTGGCCACGGTGGAATTTCTGGTCACCTCCGACGGCACGCCCTACCTCATCGAGGTCAACACCCGCCTGCAGGTGGAGCACGGCGTGACGGAATGCCGCTACGGCATCGATCTTGTCGAGGAGCAGATTGCCGTCGCCTTCGGGGCGGAGCTTCGCTACAGCGAAAAGACCCTGCGCCCGGGCTACGTGGCCATGCAGACGCGCATCAACCTCGAGAACCCGCAGAACAACTTCGAGCCCAACGCCGGCCGCATCACCCGCTACGTCTCCCCCGGCGGCCCCGGCGTGCGCCTCGACTCCAACCTTTCCGCGGGCTACGAGTTCCCGCCCAACTACGACAGCGCCGGCTCCCTGCTCATCGCCTTCTCCCACGACTGGGAAAAGACCCTGGGCATCATGGACCGGGCGCTTTCCGAGTACATCATCGGCGGCGTCTCGACCACCATTCCCTTCTTCAAGCAGGTGCTCAAGTCGCCCGAATTCCGCTCGGGCGAGGTGACCACGGACTTCGTGGGCAAGCATCCCGAGCTCATGTACTACGAGGACCTGGCACCCGAGGCCGAGCGCCTTGCCCGCCTCGTGGCCGAGATTTCCGCGCGCGGCTACAACCCCTACGTTTCCCTCGGCGCCTACCGCTCGGTGGACACCCCGCGCATGGGCCCCTTCGAGCCGGTGCTCCCGGTCATCGACGGCGCAAAGCGCCGCAGGGAAAGCCCCTATCCGAGGGGCGATCGCGAGGCCCTGCTCGACTACATCCGCGGCTCCGACCACGTCCACTTCACGGACACCACCCCGCGCGACATCACCCAGTCCAACACGGGCAACCGCATGCGCCTTGCCGAGGACAGGCTCATTGGTCCCTACATGGACAACGTGGGCTACTTCTCCATCGAGAACGGCGGCGGGGCGCACTTCCACGTGGCCATGCTCGCCAACATGACCTACCCCTTCTCGGAGGCCCACGACTGGAACCACTTTGCGCCGAAGACGCTCAAGCAGCTCCTCGTCCGCTCGACCAACGTCCTTGGCTACAAGCCCCAGCCGCGCAACCTGATGCAGGTCACGGGCGAGATGATCTGCGACAACTACCAGATCATCCGCTGCTTCGACTTTCTGAACAACGCGGACAACATGCGCCCCTTCGCCGAAGTGGTCATGAACCGCCGCGACTGCGTCTTCGAGCCCGCCATCTCGCTCTCCTGGGCCTCGGGCTTCGACGTGAACCACTACCTGGGCGTCACCGAGGAGCTCCTCGGCATGATGGCCAAGGTCATGGGCGCCACGAAAAAGGACGCGGCCCGCCACATCATCCTGGGACTCAAGGACATGGCCGGCGCCTGCCCGCCGCGCTTCATGACGGAGCTGGTCACGGCGCTTCGCAAGGCCTACCCCGAGCTTGTGCTGCACTACCACAGGCACATGACCGACGGGCTCTTCGTGCCGGCCTGCGGTGCCGCCGCCAGGGCCGGCTGCCACATTCTCGACGCGGCCCTGGGCTCGAGCGTGCGCTCCTACGGCCAGGGCGACATCCAGTCGCTGGCGGCCTATCTCGAGGGCGAGCTGGGCCTCAAGACCAATCTCGACATCGAGGCCATCCGCGACGCCAATTTCGTCTGCAAGCAGATGATGCCCTACTACGACCGCTACTGCTCGCCCTACTTCCGCGGCGTCGACTACGACGTCGTCCTGCACGGCATGCCGGGCGGCGCAACCTCTTCCTCACAGGAAGGGGCCATGAAGCAGGGCTACATCCACCTTCTGCCCTACATGCTCCGCTTCCTCGAACAGACGAGGAAGATCGTCCGCTACCACGACGTGACGCCCGGAAGCCAGATCACCTGGAACACCTCCTTCCTCGCGGTCACGGCGGCCTACAAGCGCGGCGGCGAGGAAGAGGTCAAATACCTGCTCGAGGTCATGCAGCACGTGACCTCCACCCCGGAAAAGGACCTCTCGCCCGAGATGCGCCAGGCGCGCCTCGGCATCTACCACGACTGCAACGATGCCTTCCGCGATCTTTTGATGGGACGCTTCGGGCGCCTGCCGCTCGGCTTCCCGCCCGACTGGGTCTACGAAAGCGCCTTCGGCAACGAGTGGCACAAGGCCATCGCCGAGAGGGTCGAGGTCTCGCCGCTGGAGCTTTTGCAGGACATCGACCTCGAGGCGGAAAAGGCCGAGTGCGAGCGACTTCTGAAGAGGAAGCCCCTTTCCGAGGAGTTCATCATGTACCTGAACTTCCCGGGCGACGCCCTGAAGACCATCCAGTTCCAGGCCCGCTTCGGCAATCCCAACTGCCTGCCCCTGCACGTCTGGTTCGAGGGGCTGGAAGCGGGACAGTCCGTGAGCTTCCAGGACAGCGGCGGCAAGCCCCACACCCTGCAGATGCTGCACATCTCCCGTCCCAACGAGGACGGCATGAGCGAGGTGCGCTACATCCTCGACTCCGAGTTTCTGAACACGGGCGTGCAGCTCGTGGAACCGAGCCAGGCCACCGGATCGGGCGTGCCCATGGCCGATCCCAACAACATCTACCAGGTCCCGGCCCCGAGCAACGGCGATCTGTGGGTCATGTACGTGGCCCCTGGCGACCTGGTCCGCAAGGGCGAGGAAATCTTCAACGTTTCCATCATGAAGCAGGAAAAGGCGGTTCTGGCCCCGGTGGACGGCATCGTCCGCCGCGTGCTCAAGACCGCAGACTTCAAGGAGAACAAGAAGATGGTGCCCGTGCGCGAGGGCGAGCTTCTGGTGGAGCTTGCCCCGGCTCCGAGGCTCTGTCCGAATCCGGCCTGCAGCCATCCGCTGACCGACCCGGACGCCAACTTCTGCCCCGTGTGCGGCAAAAAGCTTGCCGAGTAGGCCCTGGGCATCCCTTCGCACGGGCGGCGGACGTTTTCCGGCTGGTGTTCCCGCCCAGGAGCAATTCGCTCGAACTCTTTTCCCGAAGGCTCGGAGGAAGGCTTGTGAGAAGAGCACCTGGAGATCCGGCTTCCCGCTCGGGTGGATGCCTGGAGCACATGACCAACGCAAGGATTTTTGTTCCACCGGGCAAATTTGCCCCGATCTGTGGACAAAAAACGCTCTCGTCGGTATAGGGTTGCAAGCCATCTCAAAGGCCGCGAGGACATTTCCCTGCCCCAGATCTCCGCATTGGGCTCTCCTGGCTCTCCAGCAAACAGCTCCTGCGAGAGGAACTCGCAAACAGTGCCGTTCGCGCCCATGCCAGGCCATACGCGGCGATGTGCCCAGGGGATGGACTTTCAAACCCATACTTTGCATAAATTTTTACATACGCCTTTCCCGGCCTTTTGTTCCTCATGGGCTCCTGCGTAAAAAAGCCCCTTGAAGCCGGGACATATCGACTTGCCCGGGGGACTTCCCCGTCGACCCCTTTTGCCCACCCGTTCCGAAACCGGAGGAAATCATGGACAAACAGCCATCCGCAAAGACGAGGACTCAGAAAAAGGAGGCTTCGTCGCCCGAGGCGATCAGAAGCCAGCTGGTCCTGACAGGTGCGGATATCGTCCAGCTTGGCGAAAGCGCCGAACTGCTTGTCGGCGGCAAGAACTACAACACCGCCATCATCAGCGAAATCAAGGAAATACAGGCGCCCCATTTCCGGGCCATTTCCTCGATTGCCTTCCACCGCGTTCTCGACGAGTGCAAGGTGAACAGCCGCATCGTGCGCGCAGTGGTGGACCGCGAATACGGCCGCATCGACTGGAACGACCCCGAGATCAACCGCGACCCCGAGTATCTGCAGAAACTCGTGAGAAGGCTTGGCAAGCAGATTCGGGAAAACATCCTCGAGGAAAAGGATCCGGGCTCGACGAAGCTTCGCACCTTCATCAACAACGTGGTGGAGGGCTTCGCGACCTCCCCCGAGGGCATCGACCAGCTGCGCAAGCGCTCGGTCATGGTGCAGGCGGCCATCCTGTCCACGCCGCTTCCGGCCGAGGTCGACAAGGCCGTGCGCGACGCCTACGAGCAGATCTGCAAGGCCAACGAGGACGAGCTTGTGCCCGTGGCCGTGCGTTCCTCCGCAGCCGGCGAGGACTCCCGCAAGAAGGCCTTCGCGGGTCTGCAGGACACCTATCTGAACATGGTCGGCGCCGACAACGTGGTCGAGGCCTACCATTGGGACTGCGCCTCGGCCTACAACCTGCGCTCCATGACCTACCGCCGCGAGGCCATTTCCGACGCCATCGCCAGGGCCGACGAGCTGGGCGACGAGTCCATAGGCGAGCAGGCCAAGAAGGAATGGGCCATCGAGGGCACCTCCCTCTCGGTCTGTGTCATGCAGATGATCAATCCCGTGGTCTCCGGCACGGCCTTTGCCGCCGACACGGCCACGGGCTGCCGCGGCACCGACCGGAAGGATCTGGTCTCCATCGACGCGAGCTACGGTCTCGGCGAGGCCGTGGTGGGCGGCAAGGTGACCCCGGACAAGCTCTACGTCTTCAAGCGCGACGACGGCCAGGAAATCATCATCCGCCAGATGGGCTGCAAGGACATGCGCATCGTCTACGACGAGCGCGGCGGCACCCGCGAGGAGGAGGTTCCGGAGCTCGAGAGCCTGCGATGGGCGCTCTCCCTCTCCCAGGCCGCCATGGTGGCCCAGGGCGTACGCGCCGTCAGCAAGGCCTACGGCGGCATCATCATGGACACCGAGTTCTGCATCGACGCCAAGGACAAGCTGTGGTTCGTGCAGGCCCGTCCTGAAACCCGCTGGAACGAGGAGCTCGAGCTCCACCCCGACACCATCTTCATGCACCGCCGCGAGGTGGACGAGAAGGCTGCCTCCGAGGCCGAGGTTCTGCTCGAGGGCAACGGCGCCTCCCGCGGCGCCGGCCACGGTGTTGTTCGCTTCCTGCGCTCAGCACTCGAGCTCAACAAGGTCAACAAGGGCGATGTTCTGGCGGCCGAGCGCACCGACCCCGACATGGTGCCGGGCATGCGCATCGCCACGGCCATCATGGCGGACGTTGGCGGCGACACCTCGCACGCGGCCATCACCTCCCGCGAACTCGGCATCCCCGCGGTCATCGGCATCCAGAAAATCGACGGCATCCGCGCCCTGGACGGCGTGGAGGTCACGGTGGACGGCACCCGCGGCCGCGTCTACAAGGGCCTGCTCCCGCTCCACGAGGTGGGCGGCGAGCTTGACGTCTCCAAGCTCCCCGCAACCAAGTGCCGCGTGGGCCTCGTTCTGGCCGACGTGGGCCAGGCGCTCTTCCTCTCCCGCCTGCGCAACTACCCCCGCTTCAAGGTGGGCCTCCTGCGAGCGGAGTTCATGCTCGGCAACATCAGCGTGCATCCCCAGGCCCTCGAGGCCTACGACAACGGCGAGCTCGGCGCCATCGTGGACGCCCACATGGACGAGCTCGAGGGACGCCTCTCCAAGGTCATTGCCTCCCAGATGGAGGCTGGCCTCATCGTCTTCGACTTCGACCTGCGCGCCTACGTGGGCGAGGTGACCGGGCTCACCCGCAAGATGCAGAAGATGGCCGAACAGGACAAGGGCCTCAACGCCGACGAGATCCTGCGTCTCCACCGCAAGATGCGCGAGGTGGACCACAAGCTCGACGAGTACCTGGAAAACGCCACCAGGCATCTGACCCTTCTGAAGACCTCGCTCGATCTCGCTGCCCACGTGCGCGCCATCATGGGCTACGACGAGGCGCTGGCCCGCTGCAACCCGAACGATCCGGAAGGAGCCAAGCGCATCTCGGAAATCAACGCGGACGTGGACGAACACGTTTCCCGCTGCAAGGACAGCCCCGTGGTCGTCAAGCTCTTCGAGGACATCGCGAAGCTGCGCAACGAGGTCGCCCTGCGTGTGGGCCTTCGCAAGGAACTGGACGAGATGCGCAACCTGCCGAAGACCATCGCCGACATCATCAAGTCGCGCGGCTACCGCTCCGGCAAGGAACACTACATCCAGACGCTGGCCCAGAACCTGGCCCTCTTCGCCATGGCCTTCTACGGGAAGAAGATCGTCTACCGGACCACGGACTTCAAGTCCAACGAGTACCGCAACCTCGTGGGCGGCAACCTCTTCGAGATGCACGAGGCCAACCCCATGCTGGGCTACCGCGGCGTCTCCCGCAACATCCACGACTGGGAGCTCGAGGCCTTCAAGACCGCCAGAAGCGTCTTTGGCGCAAGCAACCTGCAACTCATGCTGCCCTTTGTGCGCACCCTCGAGGAGGCGCGCGCCATGCGCCAGTACCTCGCCAACGTCCACGAGATGGTGAGCGGCAAGGACGGCCTCAAGGTCATCATGATGTCCGAGATCCCCTCCAACGCCATCATCTCCAAGGAGTTCATCGAGGAGTTCGACGGCTTCTCCATCGGCTCCAACGACATGACCCAGATGGTGCTGGCCACGGACAGGGACAACGCCCAGCTCCAGCGCATCTACGACGAGGAGGATCCGGCCGTCGTCTGGACGATCCTCGCCAGCATCTTCACCGGCCAGAAGTGGGGCAAGGAAGTGGGCTTCTGCGGCCAGGGCGTCTCCAACAGCCTCATCATTCGCGGCGTGGTGGCCATCGCGGGCATCGCCTCGGCCTCGGTCGTGCCGGACACCTACCAGCAGACCGTGCACGACGTGCACGCCATCGAGAGCGAGAACATCCCCGTGAGCAAGCTCGGCGCGTGGCTCTCGAAGCAGCACTACAACCATCTGGCCGCCCTGCTCGAGGAAAACGGCTACGGCCACATTCTCAAGAAGTACAGCCTCGCCGAGGATCTGCAGGAATGGTACGACGGCGAGCAGAGCCGCCGCTTCCAGCAGCTGCGCGAGCATCTCGGCACTCCCAAGGAAGGCTTCTACCGTACCGAGCTCGAGACCTTCCGCAACACCTTCCACAAGGCCGTCATCTACGCGACCTGGGACTGGGCGCGTACGGTTGAGGATGCCCTGCATCACGCGGGATTCGCGACCTTCGAGGAACAGGAAAAGGCTCTGGAGGAATACAGGAAGATGGACTTCTAAGGACAGAAATTCCGGAAAGATTATACGAGTAAGATCTGAGAAAGTTTATGCAAATTT
>CAZWOT010000080.1:0-10063 GCA_964635595.1 uncultured Desulfovibrio sp. | reverse complement strand
AGCCGATGCCGGGCACGTCCGGGCCGCCCAGGTTCTGGATGAGGCCGTCGTAGCGGCCGCCGCCGGCCACGGCCGTCTGGGCGCCGATGGCGTCGCTTTGCAGCTCGAAGGTCGTGCGGCAGTAGTAGTCGAGGCCGCGCACAAGGCAGTCGTCCTGGACATACGTGATGCCGGAATCCTGCAAAAGCCCGGTCACGGTCTCGTAGTGGTCGCGGCATTCGCTGCACACGTAGTCCGTGAACACCGGCACCTCGCGCATGAAGGCCAGATCATGGTCCTTCTTGCAGTCGAGCACGCGCAGGGGGTTTGTCACAAGGCGCCTCTTGCAGTCGTCGCACAGATGCTCCTCGTGCTTCGAGAGGTAGGCCACCAGGGCCTCGCGGTAGCCCGGGCGGCACTTGGGGCAGCCCAGGTTGTTGAGGCGCAGGGTGAGGTTCTCGAGCCCCAGTTCATGCACGTACTGCAGAAGGAGGGTTATCACCTCGGCGTCCGCCGTGGGGGCGTTGGTGCCGATGAGCTCCGCGTCCACCTGGTGGAACTGGCGCATCCTGCCCTTTTGCGGGCGCTCGCGGCGGAACATGGGCCCGAAGGTGAAGAGCTTGGAGACGCTCTCGCGGGCATGGAGGCTCGCGTTGATGTAGGCGCGCATGACGCCGGCCGTGGCTTCCGGGCGCAGGGACTGTTCCTTTCCGTGGGAATCGGGGAAGGTGTACATCTCCTTTTGCACCACGTCCGTTTCCGTCCCGATGGAGCGCGCGAAGAGATCCGTGAACTCCATGATGGGCACCCGCAGCTCGTTGAAGCCGAAGGTGGAGAACACCCGTCTGCAGGTGTCTTCCATGAACTCGAAGACACGGGCGTCGTTGTCGAAGAGATCCGCGAAGCCGTTGATTCGTTTGATGCTCATTGGAAAAATTGTGCAGGAAAATCGTGCGGGAAAACTGATCCGGGAGACTTGTCCGGACAGGAAGGATGCCGGTTCCGGCAAAAAGGTTTCGCCCCCGACGTGCCATCAGGGGCGAAACATGATGAAGAGACGTTCTACGTTTGTCAAATGGTGAGTTTTGGTCGGTCTTTTGGTCCGATCGGGCCCGGCTCCCGGCTCCTAGCCCTCGAGGCCGAACTTGCCGGCCCTGGTGCAGGGGGCCTCGGGGTAGTCCCCGTCGAAACAGGCCGTGCAGTAGTGGTCTTCCTGCATGACCGAGCGAAGGAGGCCTTCCTTGCTCAGGTAGTGCAGGCTGTCCACGTCGAGGATCCTGGTGATTTCCTCAACCGAGTGGTTGGCCGCGATGAGCTCCTTGGGGCTCGCGAAGTCGATGCCGTAGTAGCAGGGGAATTTCACGGGCGGACAGGAAATGCGGATGTGCACTTCCCTGGCGCCCAGCTCCCGCAGCTTCTTCACGCGGGTGAGCATGGTCGTGCCGCGCACGATGCTGTCGTCCACGATGCAGATGCGCTTGCCCTCGATCATGCCGCGCACGGGGTTGATCTTCACCCGCACGCCGAAGCTGCGCATGCTCTGCGAGGGCTGGATGAAGGTCCTGCCCACGTAGTGGTTGCGGATCATGGCGTGCTCGTAGGGAATTTCCGCGCTCTGGGAAAAGCCCACGGCAGGATACACGCCCGAGTCCGGGAAGGGCATGATGAAGTCGACGTCCGGGGTGGATTCGTGGGCGAGCTGCCATCCCATCTGCTTGCGGCACTGGTAGACCTGCTCGCCGAAAATACAGGAATCGGGTCTTGCGAAGTAGACCAGCTCGAAAATGCACTGCCTGGGCCTTGCCGGCAGGTTGTCCGAGATCATGAGGCTCATCTCGCCCTCGGGGGAGATGACGTACATCTCGCCGGGCTTGATGCCGTGCTCGTATTCCGCGTCCATGAGGTCGAAGGCGCAGGTTTCCGAGGCCAGCACCGGGGCCCCGTCGAGGCGTCCCAGCGAGAGCGGGTGGAAGCCGAAGGGGTCGCGCACGGCCACGAGCTTGTCGTCCACGAGGAAGAAGAGGCAGTAGGAGCCCTTCAGCCTGTTGCAGGTGGCGCGGATGGCGTCGATGACGTCGTGTCTGGCGAGCTCGCGCACGAAGACGTGCATGATCACTTCCGTGTCCGAGGTCGCCATGAAGATGGCGCCGTCGTTCTCGAGCTCGCGGCGCAGCTCCAGCGCGTTCACGAGATTGCCGTTGTGGGCAATGGCGATGTTCTTGTCCTTGAAGCGGACCAGAAGCGGCTGGGCATTGACGATGGAGGGCCGGCCCGTGGTCGAGTAGCGCACGTGGCCGAGGGCGATGGCCCCCTGGAGCTTTTGCAGGTGCTCCTCGGCAAAGACGTCCGGCACAAGTCCCATGCCCTTGTGCTGCTGGCAGTGGCCCTTTTCGTCCAGGCTCACGATGCCGGCGCTCTCCTGTCCCCGGTGCTGCTGGGCGTAGAGCCCGAAGTAGGTCAGGCGGGAAGCGTCGGGATGGCCGTAGACGGCAAAAAGCCCGCAGCTGTGATGGATCATTCTCTCAAGCCCCCAGCCGGGATGCACCCGGCGTCAATCAAGGATTTCGGCTATTCCTCGCCGTTGCCGTCGGCACTGCCGTCCGCGCCCGACACATCCGATGCATCCGATGCATCCGATGCATCCGATGCGGCCTGCGCGGCCTCGAGCGCCTTTTCGGCGGCCTGGGCAGCCGCCTGGGCGGCCCCGTCGTCGAGACGGTCGCAGGCAACCACATGGGCGCCCTCGTCGAGGTTGACTATCTTGACTCCCATGGTGGCGCGGCTGCGGGCAGCCACATCGCCCACGCTGATGCGGATTATCTTGTTGGTGGAGGTGAGGACCACAAGGCCGTCGTTGTCCTTGACGGGCATGGCCGCCACCACGTTGCCGGTCTTGTTGGAGACCTTGAAGTTGATGATGCCGGAGCCGCCGCGCGACTGCAGGCGGTACAGATCGGCGCTCGAGCGCTTGCCGTAGCCCCATTCGGAGAGCGACATGATGGTGGTGGTCATGTCGGTTCCCTTGAGAATCACGGCCGCCACCACCTCGTCGCCGTGCTTGAGGCTGATGCCCTTGACGCCCGTGGCCGCGCGGCCCATGGAGCGCACTTCCGAGCAGGCGAAGCGGATGGCGTTGCCCTTCCTGGTGATGAGCACCACGTGGTCGTTTTCGCGGATGTCGCGCACGATCACGAGGCTGTCGTTTTCGCGCATCGAGAGGGCTATGATGCCGTTCTTGTTCTGGCGGGCGTAGAGGGACGCCTGGGATCGCTTCACGACGCCGTAGCGGGTCACGAAGAAGAAGTACTTGTCCTCGGAGAACTCGCGCAGCGAGAGCACGTTGGTGATCCACTCGCCCTCGGACATGGGAACGAGGTTGTTGATGTGCACGCCCTTGGCCGTGCGGCTCCCCTCGGGAACGCGGTGGGCCTTGAGCTGGTACATGCGGCCCTTGTTGGTGAACAGGCACAGGTACTGGTGGTTCGTGGTCGCGAGGAAGTCGAGCACGAAGTCGTCCTCGGACGTGTACAGGCCCGAAATGCCCTTCCCGCCGCGATGCTGCTGCTGGTAGTTCTCGAGGCTCGTGCGCTTGATGTAGCCGCGGCGCGAGAGGGTGATCACCACGTCGTCGTCCGGGATCAGGTCCTCCACCTCGATGCCCGAGGCCTCTTCCTCCACGATCACGCTGCGGCGCGGGGTCGCGTAGGTCTCCCTGATCTGGATCAGCTCGTCGCGTATCACCCCGCGAAGCACGTTGGCGTCGGCCAGAATGGACTTGTAGTACTCGATGTTCTTCAGAAGCTCGTTGTACTCGTTCTCGATTTCCTCGCGCTGGAGGCCGGTGAGGCGCTGCAGGCGCATGTCCAGGATGGCCTTGGCCTGGATCTCGTCGAGCCCGAAGCGCTCGCACAGGCCGTTGCGGGCTTCCTCGGGGCTTTGCGAGGCGCGAATGAGCTTCACCACCTCGTCGATGTTGTCGATGGCGATGCGCAGGCCGCGCAGAATGTGGGCCCTGGCCTCGGACTTCTCGAGGTCGTGGCGGGTTCTCCTGATGACCACCTCCTTCCTGAAGTCGAGGAAGCAGGAGAGCGCGGTCTTCAGGTTCAGAAGGACGGGGCGGTTGTCCACCACCGCCAGCATGTTGATGCCGAAGCTCGTCTCGAGGGAGGTGTACTTGTAGAGGTAGTTGGTGATGATCTCCGGGATCACGCCGCGGCGCAGGTCGAGCACCACGCGGATGCCCTTGCGGTCGGACTCGTCGCGCAGATCCACCACGCCGTCGATCTTCCTCTCGTTGACAAGGGAGGAAATCTTCTTGACGAGGACGGACTTGTTGACCCCGTAGGGTATCTCGCGGATGACGATGGAATGGGCGTTCTTGCCGCGCTCCTCCACTTCCACCCTGCCGCGGATCTTCACCGTGCCGCGGCCGGTGTGGTAGGCGTCGCGAAGCCCCTTGCCCGTGTAGACGAAACCCCTTGTCGGGAAGTCCGGGCCCTTCACGCAGTGCATGAGCTCGTCCACGCCGGCCTCGGGATTGTCCAGAAGCAGCACCAGCGCGTCGCAGAGCTCGCCCAGGTTGTGGGTGGGGATGTTGGTGGCCATGCCCACGGCAATGCCCGAGGAGCCGTTGAGAAGGAGGTTCGGGACCTTGGTGGGCAGGATGGAGGGCTCGTCCAGGGAGCCGTCGTAGTTGGGACGGAAATCGACGGTGTTCTTCTCGATGTCGGCCAGAAACTCGCTCGCGAGCCTGGCCATGCGCACTTCCGTGTAGCGCATGGCCGCGGCGGAGTCGCCGTCGATGGAACCGAAGTTGCCCTGGCCGTCCACCAGGGGATCGCGCATGCTGAAGTCCTGGGCCAGGCGCACCAGGGCGTCGTACACGGCGCTGTCGCCATGGGGGTGGTATTTGCCTATGACGTCGCCGACCACGCGGGCCGATTTCTTGTGGGCCCGGTTGTAGACGTTGCCGAGCTCGGACATGGCGTAGAGAATGCGCCGATGCACGGGCTTCAGGCCGTCGCGCGCGTCGGGAATGGCGCGGCCGATGATGACCGAGAGGGAATACTCGAGATAGGACTTGCGAAGTTCCTTTTCGATGTCGACGGTATTGTCCGGAAGATTTCCGGTGCTCAAGTTGCTGCTCACGATGTCACGCTCACTCTTGTACGCTTGCTCGTCAGGGGCAGACGGGGGCGAAACCCGTTCGTCCCCCGGCCCGAATCAACCTCAAGTTGTTCCCTAGATGTCCAGATCCTGAACCTTCAGGGCGTTGCGCTCGATGAACTCGCGGCGCGGCTCGACCCGGTCTCCCATGAGTTCCTGGAAGGCGTCGTTGGCCTGCTCCGCGTCCTCCACCTGAACCTGCAGAAGCACGCGGTTTTCCGGATTCATGGTGGTCACCCACAGCTGCTCGGGATTCATTTCGCCAAGACCCTTGTAGCGCTGGATGTTGTAGCCCTTGCGGGCCTCGTCGAGCACGGTCTGCAAAAGAGCGAAGCTGTCGGCCACGGGCACGTCGCCGCTGTCCTTCTTGAGCGTGAAGGAGGGGCCGCCGTAGTCCTTGCGGATGTCCTCGAAGAACTTCCAGCCCTTCCTGTAGGTGCGGGAGGTGAAGAACTCCATGGGCCTGCGGGTCTGGTGGCTCTGCTCGTTCTGGAAGACGACGAAGGTGCGCTCCTCCCCATCCTCCTCGGAGGTCTGGGCAAGAAGCTGGCAGGTGTAGCCGTGTTCGGCCAGCCATTTGCCCACGGGGCCTTCGGGATCCGCCAGCTGGTCCGAGCTTTCCACGAACTCGGGGCAGGTGACGAGCGCGAGGTAGAGGTTCCTGGGAATGCCGGTGAGCTCCGCGTTGTCCACGGCCAGCTGCATCTGCTCGACGTCGTGGAGGAAGCCGGTGAGCTCGCGCCCCCTGAGGGTCGTGGCGTTGCTCGTGCCGACCACCACGTTCTCGCCCACCCTGTTCAGGAGGAAGGCGTTGAGCTCCTCGTCGTCCTTGATGAACTTCTCGAACTTCGAGTTGTGCACCCGGTAGAGCGGCGGCTGGGCTATGTAGACGTGGCCCTGTTCCACCATCTGCGGGTACTGGCGGTAGAAGAAGGTCAGAAGCAGGGTGCGGATGTGGGCGCCGTCCACGTCGGCATCGGTCATGATGATGATCTTGTCGTAGCGCAGCTTGGAGAGATCCGTGTCGTCCTGGCCTATGCCCACGCCCATGGCCGTGATGAGGGACTTCACCTCGTTGTTGGCGAGCATCTTGTCGAGGCGGCAGCGCTCGGTGTTCAGTATCTTGCCGCGCAGGGGGAGAATGGCCTGGTGCTTCGGATCCCTGCCCTGCTTGGCGGAACCGCCTGCCGAATCGCCCTCGACCAGGAAGAGTTCGCTGTCCTCGGGATTCTTCGACTGGCAGTCGGCGAGCTTGCCGGGCAGGGCGTTGTCGGTGAGGGCGCCCTTGCGGCGCACGATTTCCTTGGCCCTGCGGGCTGCCTCGCGGGCCCTGGCCGCGTCCACGGCCTTGCCCACGATGGCGCGGATGTCCCTGGGGTTTTCCTCGAAGTAGCGGGAAAGCCCGTCATAGACCGCGCCGGACACGATGCCTGCGATTTCCGAGTTGCCGAGCTTGGTCTTGGTCTGTCCCTCGAACTGGGGGTTGGGAAGCTTGACCGAGATGATGGCGACAAGCCCCTCGCGGGTGTCCTCGCCGGAGAGCTGGACGGCCTTCAGCTTCTTGACCAGGTCCTGCTGGCCCTTGATGTAGTTGTTGATGGCGCGGGTGAGGCCGACGCGGAAGCCCGAGAGGTGTGTTCCGCCCTCGCCGGTGCGGATGTTGTTCGCGTAGGAGTACACCGTCTCCTTGTAGCTTGTGGTGTACTGGAGCGCGAAATCCACGGTCACGTTGTCCACCACGTTCTCGAGGAAGAGAATGGGGTGCAGGGTCTCGTCGCCCTCGGCCAGCTGCTCCACGAACTGCTTGAGGCCGCCCTCGGCGTGGAAGACGTGCTTTTCCTGGGTGCGCTCGTCCTCGCATTCGATGGTAAGGCCCTTGTTGAGGTAGGCCAGTTCCTCGAAGCGGCGCTTGAGGATGTCGTAGGAGTATTCGGTGGTCTCGAATATCTCCTCGTCCGGCTTGAAGTGGACGGAGGTGCCGTGCCCCTGGACGTTCTCGTCGATGACGGCGAGCTCGTCGAGCGGCACGCCGCGGGAGTAGGTCTGGCGGTAGGCCTTGCCGTCGCGGCGCACGGTGACGACCAGCGACTCGGAGAGCGCGTTCACGCAGGAGACGCCCACGCCGTGCAGGCCGCCCGACACCTTGTAGCTGTTGTTGTCGAACTTGCCGCCGGCGTGAAGCTTGGTCATGACGACCTGGACCGCGGGCACGTGCTCCTTCGGGTGCTCGTCCACGGGAATGCCGCGGCCGTTGTCGCGCACGGTGATGCTGTTGTCCTCGTGCAGCGTGACCTTGATCGTGTCGCAATAGCCCGCCATGGCCTCGTCGATGCTGTTGTCCACCACCTCGTAGACCAGGTGGTGCAGCCCGCGCGAGTCCACGGAGCCGATGTACATGGCCGGGCGCTTGCGTACCGCCGCGAGGCCCTCCAGCACGGTGATGGCGGAGGCGTCGTAGTTGGCGCCGGCCTCCCCGCCCATGGCCTGCGCGTCCTGAACCAGGTCCGTCTTGTTCGTCTCTTCCATAATGTGCCGTCTGTGTCCTTTGCCGTTGCCCGTGTGCCGGATGGCCGTCCTGCGTGCCTGTTTGCCCGTCTCTGCCTGCAGCCCGTCTCTAGACTTCGTCTTCCTCGTAGTAGGACTTGGTGACCACCTGCATGGGCATGGCGATGATGAGATAGCTGGGATCGGTCTCGCTCAAGAAGCAGCAGGGACCGTCCTCGCCGGCGATTTTCACGGTCACGTCCTCGCCGGACAGGTGCTGGACGATGTCGATGAGGGTGCGGGTCACGAAGGCCACCTCGGGCACCGTGCTCGCGCATGTCGCGGCAATGGTCTCGGTGGCCGAGCCCGTGGTCTTGTCGCTGGAGGTGAGCGTCAGGCTGTCGTCCCTGATGGAGAGGTAGACGCAGATCTCGTCCTTGGTGTTGAAGATGATGTTGCGCGACAGGGCCTTGATCATCTCGTCCCTGTTGGCGGTCACCTTCGAGATGTCTTCCTGGTTGGCCTTGTTCAGGAAGATGGAGTAGTCGATGAAGCTTGTCTGGGCCAGCGGCACGCTGAACATGTCGCGGTATTCCTTGTCGCGGATGAAGAAGCGCTTCTCGCCGATCATGATCTCGATGTCGTCGGAGGACACGAGCTTCTTCAAATCGGCAATGTACTTCTTCTGGATCTTGATGCCGTCCCCGGGGAGCTTCGCGAGCAGCTCCTCGTTGGAGATGGTGCAGATGGCAAACTTGTTGCCGTCCAGGCCGCAGAAGTCGATGGACCCCCTGGCGTTGGGGATGATGCACAGGGAGCCGAAGCTGCTGTCCTCGTCGTCGCTGATGCAGAAGAAGATCTTCTCGAGGATGTCCGTGAGGCTCTCGCCGTTCCACACCAGCGCGCTGCCCTCGGGCCAGGCGGAGAATTCCTGGAACCAGGTGGAGGAGCTGGCGGGAAGCTTGTAGGTGCGCTTGCCCTGCACCACGGTGACGGTCTTGTTCTCGGCGTCGGTCTCGATGTTCACAAGTCCGGGAGGAAGCGAGCGGATGAGCTCCGTGATGGAGCGCGACTGCACGCCCACAAGGCCTTCCTCGATGACCTCGGCCGGGTAGGTGCCGGTGTACTCGGTGCTGGCGTCCGTGGTCATGAAGGAAATGGTGCCGTTTTCCTTGTTTGCCCTCAGCCACATGGTCTTGAGGTAGGTTTGTCCCGCCTTGGAGGGGGTGATGTTGCTGGCCTTCTGTATGCCCGGTGCGCAATGTTCGGTATTGATTGTGATTTTCATGTCGATCCCTGCGGCCTCCCTTCGTCTCTCGATGTCTGTCTTGTCCCTTCGACGACGTGCGGGCGGCTGACTCCTTGACGTTTTGATTCGGGCTCGTTGCCCTCGTGGGGTGGGAAACCTTCGTGCCCGGCCTGCCTGGCGTTCTTCCCGTCGGGAAAGTTCCATGGGGAACATGCGTCCCGACAGGTGCCGCAGCCAGGGCCTTTCTTCCGGCCCCGTTCCTGGGGGCCGAAGTCCGGGCACTGGGCCGAAATGATCCAAAATGGCCACAACCATCCCGGACAGGGCAAAGTAGCAGATGCAGAGCAAAAAAACAAGTCCGGGGGGCTTTTTCAAATGTTTTGAATCATTGCATTTTCAAGGGTGCTTTTCGCAAGGACCTCTCCTTGCGGTCCCCTGTGTCGAGCCTGTTTCGGCATGTGACGCGCAGGCCCCGCAAGTCCTGGAACGCACGGCATGTTCCCGTGCGGCAATGCCCGCCACCTGCGAGGCCCGTTTCCATGCCTGCTCCCGAAAAGACAACGCCCGCACCTGGGACATGGGCCGGGTGCCTCCCTCATGCGGGGCCGCTTGTGTTGCCTCGATGGCTCCCGTGCCTCCCATGCATCCCATGGATGCCATGGATGCCGGAAACGTTTCCCGGAACAAATCCGCCTGCCGACGTCACGGACGGCAATGCCGTCCATGTCGGCAACGAGCTTCCCCGTTCTGAAGGGAGTGTGCTTGCGTCCTGTCGGGCACCCAATTTTTACAAATTTTTAAAAAAAGAAAAACAAGAATAATAATGCTCTGTTCGTTTGTGCAAAAACTTGCCAACCAGCTTAAATCATTGAAAAGGCAATGTTCGTAACTCCTCCCGTTATGAACATTTTGGGAACAGAAAGCGAACAGTAACGGTGTGCACAACGCATGCCCATGTTCGTTTTTTGTTCATAACTTGGGTCTTTGTTCAAAACATGTCGACAACTCATGCAACAAGTTGAAATTGCTGCGATAAATCGGTGCATGCGGGCCCATTTACCGTGCAGATCCCGCATCTCGAAATTTGGCCAAAATTTGAGAATCCGTGCGCCACGAAAGCTGGCGGAAACATGGAGGTTGCAATTCCTCCCCAGATAGAGCCTGGCCAGCCATCTGGAAGCAAAC
>CAZWOT010000079.1:0-10067 GCA_964635595.1 uncultured Desulfovibrio sp. | reverse complement strand
ATCAGGCGTTCATCAAGGGGCTGCACGACCCGGATGCGAGGCCTTCCGCTGCAGACTGGGAGCAGGCGCTCATCAAGACCGCGGATCTTCTGCAACCCTGCCAAAACAAGAACTGCGCCGAAAAGTGGTATGCCTTTGGCAACACGAAAAAGCCCGTTTGTCCCTTCTGCGGAACGCCATTCCACGGCAAGCTTCCCGTCCTGAACTTCTATTCCCCCTCCAAGGATGGAAAGTTTCAGCCGGAAGGCTACAGGCTCATGGTCTACAACCAGCAGTCGCTCTATGCCTGGCACGCCAACAGATTCATCTCGCCCAACGAAAAGGTGAACGACGCGGACAAAAAGCCGGTGGGAGATTTCCACTTCATGAATGGCAACTGGATTCTCGTGAACCGGCGCCTCAAGGGCATGAGAGACATCACCGACAAGCGGGATGTCAAAACCCAGGACTATGTCAAGCTGACCGATGGTCGGCAAATCCTGCTGACGAATGAGCCTGGTGGGCGTGCGGTTGCGGTTCAGCTTGTGGACGCGTAGGTCCGCTGCCGAGCCTGCTTGCCAGGTGTCGCGGCTTCCTGGGTCTATTTTCCGGCAAGGGGTTCTCCAAGAAGCGCTTCCTCGAGAACGCGCCTGTTTTGGGCCATTGTCTCGAAATAGAAATTGGGCGAAGTCTCCCTTGGCCCTGCGGCCATGGGGTCGAGAACGATTGGTCTGACACCCGTTTCCTGCCCGAGCACGTCGAGGAGACTTTTTGGGTACTGGCTCTCGCCCACGAGAAGCCAGAGCCCCGGCTCCTCCTTCATGCGGGTGGAAAGCTCCAGCAGACGCGCTGCCGAGGGGGCCTCGTCGTCGCCTTCCTGAAGCACGGCCTCGAGAACGAAATCCGTGTCCGCGAAAAACCAGGCAAGGGTGTCGTGCTGGAGAACGAGGCGAACCTTCTGGCCAGGCTTCGCGTCCTTCAAGGCAGCCTCGAGTTTTCGCATGGCGGCCAGATGTTTGCCGGCCTCCTCTTCGATCTTTTGTGCCCGCTCCTCGAGTTTTGGGGCAGCGGCGGGCACTGCCTTGCCCAGAACCCTTGACGCAACCTCGACCATCAGGGCAAAGCGGGAGGGATTGGCGAAATAGTGGGGATTGACGCCGCCATGAGCATGGTCATGGCCGCGGGGCTCCTCATTCTCGCCCTCGTTTCCATGTACGGGGGCAAGGGGCATGGACGGCCCCTGGGCTCCTTCACCAGGAAGCATGGGCATTCTTGCGATTTCGTCCGCCAAATCCACCACCTGGCAGAACAGGGAGGAGAGAAGCGTCTCGTCCAGGAAGGCCTCGAAGCCGAGACCGTTCAGGATCAGGATGTCGCAGGAAGAGAGCTTCATGCGCTCCTGGGGCGTCATGGCGTAGTCGTGCGGGCAGCCGGCAAGGGAGTCCACGAGCAGATCGCACTCGAAGTCGGACAGCCCTTCCGTGGCGGCTTCAAGCGCAAGCCAGGCCGGATAGGTGGCGGCAAGCACCCTGGGGCGCCCTGCTGCGAGAAGTGGCCCTGCGGGCAAAAAGACTGGGGTTGCGGCCGCAGCGGCAAGAAGGGCCCCAAAAGACTTGAGAACACGCCTGCGGGACGGAAGTGCCGATTCTGTCGGTCCTGGCCGCGGCACGGCGGCTGTCATGGCGGCTGTCATGGATCCCGTCGCGCTGGATCCCGCACCTGTCCTTGCTGCGGCAGCGTCTGTTGTCTTCATGGCAATTGCCCCGGCGGGAGAAGTCTTCGTGGAAATTGGCTTCATGGGAATGCTTTTCATGGATATTGGCTTCATGGCCTGCATCGATACTGTTTCTTTCTTCGTTGAACAAGGCCCGGTGAAATGGGGCGAGAGGACGCATATCATCTGGCAAGCACGCCCGGGACGCCCCCTGGCAGGATTGCAGGCAATGCGTCAAAAACAGGACCTCATGGACGCCATATAAATGACGATATTTCAGCAACTTGCGTCACATTTTTTGGCGCCCATCTCGGGAACGGCAGCTGAAACTTGCTTTCTGCGCTTTGCATCCTGCGCGCCCTTTTGGGCGCGGCGAATGGAGCTCTCGGCAGGCGAGGCTGCTGGCGCGGGCATTTTTGCCCCGCCTTGCGGCGGCCCTCCTCACCGCCTCATGTCGCAGCACGGCGTGGCCGACTGCCTTCCAGACCTGTCCTGTCGGAGCAGCTCCTGCTCTCAGCCCCCGATGCTGTCCATGGGGGTAGAGGCCACTGCGGTGCTTGTCTTGTCGCGCAAGAGATCCGCGCCAAGGGGCTTCACCTTCAGGGCCTCGCGAAAGACCTGCTCCACGTCCCTGTCCGTGATCTTCGGGTCGCGCAAAAGGTCGCGCACAGGCACCATGTGGTCTCCGAAAAGACAGGTGCGCAAATTCCCGTCGCTCGTTATGCGCAGGCGGTTGCAGGTGTCGCAGAAATGGTTCGAGAGCGCCGAGATGATGCCGATTCGGCCCTTCGCACCCTCCACCTTGAACAGCCTGGCCGGTCCCCGGTCGGGGCTCAAGTTCTCGACCTGGGTCAGCTCGACGTTTTTCGAGATTTCGGAAAACAGGTCTGCTGCCGAGAGGAAGGTGTCCTTATGCCAGATGGTGCGCGAGCCCATGGGCATGAACTCGATGAAGCGCACGTCGATGGGCCAGCGTCTGATGGCGTCCACAAAGGCCGGCAGCTCCGTGTCCGTGACGCCCTTCATGGCCACGGCGTTGATTTTCACGCGGATGCCCCGGGCGAGCATCTCCTCGATGATGCCAACGACCCTGGCCAGCATGTCCATGCCCGTGATGCGGGCAAAGGTCTTGCGGTTCAGGCTGTCCAGGGAAACGTTCACGGCATTGATGCGCGCCTCGATCAGCGTCGCAAGATGCGGGGCCAGAAGCGTCCCGTTGGTGGTGATGCGCATGTTGAGGAAGGGATGGGCGTCGCGCAGGGCCAGAAGGAGCTTTCCACAGTCGCGCCTCGCAAAAGGCTCGCCGCCGGTAAGACGCACCTTGTGGACGCCAAGTCCCACAGCCACGCGCACAAGGCGCATGATCTCCTCGTAGCTCAAGATCGCCCGATGCTCGAGCACGTGCTCCTCCCCCAGGCCGCGGCAGTAGAGACAGCGCAGGTTGCAGCGGTCCGTCACCGAAAGGCGCAGATACGTCACCGTCCGCGAAAGCTGGTCGCAAAGGCTATGGGGGGAAGCATCGGGTTTCATATGCCTACAACCATACCCACTTTGCCCCCCATGTCAAGATTCGTGACTTCTTTTGTGGGCCAGATCCCTCAAGTTGGCATGACAACATTTTGTTTTAATTACCTATTTCATTAGTCACTTATTTGTATGAATACGTGACTTATGTCGCTTTGCGGACCGCGGCCCTCCCTTCTCGTCCCCTATTGTCCGAAACCATCCGAAGACGCCTGCGTCCACCCTGTCCCTTTGCCCCGAAAGCCCGAGCTTGAAGGCTTTTTGGCATGCCCTGCCGACGACAAAAAAACGTCATCGTGTCTTGAAAGGACAGGGGGCTTCTGCCATAGTCTTCGGGCCTTTCGGCAGGGCACAAGGGGACGAAGGGCCCGTTCCACTCCCTTCCTGGAGCCACCGACCTTGGCCACCTTCCCTGGGGCACCTCCCGGGGGCCATCTCCTCGGGACAGCCTCCAGCAAGGGACATTCCACAGGGGACACCCCACAAGGGACACTCCCGGCAAGGGGCCTCTCCCAAGAACCTTTTCCACAAGCGGCGTCCCTGCACCGGACAAGGCTCGGGGCCACTCCCGAAGGCCCCCCAAGGCTCGACCAACATGCCTCAACTCGCACACCACCCCAAAAAGAACCTTCCAGGGCAAGCCCCCTTGTGTCGCGCTTCATGCGCGACGCCAATGCCCCCGGAGGTTCCAACCCAAAGACCAAGGACACGCCATGGAAGCCTACGACGCCGGCTGGCTCTCCATTCTTCCCCCGATCATTGCCATCATCCTGGCCCTCGTGACCAAGGAGGTCTTCTTCTCCCTCATGGTCGGCATCTTGAGCGGCACGCTCATCTATGCCGTGGGCACGGGAGCGGATCACGTCGTCATGCGGACCATCGACGTCGCCTTCGACGTCATGACCGACAAGGTGGATTTCCAGATCCTCATCTTCTGCTCCCTTCTGGGAGCGCTCGTCCACGTGGTGTACCTTGCCGGCGGCACCCGGGCCTACGGGCGCTGGGCGGCCAGGCGCATCCGCACCAAGCGCTCGGCCCTCTTCTCTACCTCGGGGCTTAGCCTTGCCATCTTCATCGACGACTACTTCAGCTGCCTCACCGTGGGCACGGTCATGGCGCCGGTGACGGACGCCCACAAGATAGCCCGCGCCAAGCTCGCCTACATCATCGACTCGACGGCGGCCCCCATCTGCATCATAGCCCCTGTCTCGAGCTGGGCCGCGGCCGTGGGCTCCTCCCTTGCGGTCACGGGGGCCTTTTCCAGCGACTTTGCGGCCTTTGTGGCCACCATCCCCTTCAATTTCTACGCCCTGCTCTCCATCGCCATGGTCTTTGCCGTGTGCGCCTTCAAGATAGACTTCGGCCCCATGGCCAGGGTCGAGGAGCGGGCCGAACGCGGGGACCTCGGCATAGCAACGCCCTCCGAGGCCGACTCCAAGGTCTCCAACAAGGGCACCATCGCCGAGATGGCCGTGCCCCTGCTCTGCCTTGTGGTCTTTGCCTGCCTCGCCTTCCTCTACAACGGCGGCTACTGGGGCACCGACCCCAAATACCACACCATCTCGGCAGCCCTCGGCAACTGCACCGCAGCCGAATCCCTCGTGTGGGCAAGTTTCGGGGCCCTCTCCGTGGCCTTCATCCAGTTCGTGCCGCGCGGCCTTGTCTCCATGAAGGCCTTCCTCGACGGCTGCACCGAGGGCATGAAGACCATGCTCCCCGCCAACATCATCCTGGTGCTTGCCTGGACCATCAGCGGCGTGTGCCGCGACCTGCTCTCCACGCCCGCCTTCGTGCAGCACGTGGTGAGCGACGGGGCGCTGGCAGCGGGCTTTCTGCCCGCCATCATCTTCCTTGTGGCGGCCTTCTTGAGCTTCTCCACGGGCACGGCGTGGGGCACCTTCGGCATCCTGATCCCCATCGTCGTCCCCGTGGCCCAGGCCGTGCAGCCCGAGCTCATGGTGGTCTGCCTCTCCGCCACCCTCGCGGGCTCGGTCTTCGGCGACCACTCCTCGCCCATTTCCGACACCACCATCCTCTCGAGCGCGGGCTCCGGCTGCAACCACATCGAGCACGTCTCGACCCAGCTCCCCTATGCCCTCGTGGTCGCGGGCGCCTGCTTCGTGGGCTACTGCGTGGCCGGCTTCACGGACGGAAGCCTGCTTGCGAGCCTGCCGGCGGCTCTTTTGACCCTGGCCGTCACGGTCCTTGTGATGCACAGGCTCCACGTGCGCAGGCAGCAGCGGGAGAGAGAAGAAACTTCCGCGGCATAGCAATTCGGGTCGCAACCAGCTATTATGACGGGCGGAAAGGAGGAACACTCCTTTCCGCCCGTCTTGTCCGTTTCGGTCTTCCCCTGGAAAATTTTGTCCTCCCTAGCGTGGCCATTTCCTTGCCGGAAAAGGAATGGTCTGGAAGCAACGAAAACAGCAACTGCCCCGCTATATTCGAGGAGAATCGATGTCCATCGGCTATCTCGAACAAGAATTTGAAAACGCAATGTTGGCTCTCCTGGCAAATGAAGGCTGGACCTGCACGCATGGCGACGAAATCCATCGGCAGTATACCGACGCTCTCATTGGCGACGATCTGCTGAATTTTTTGCGGGGACAATATCCTGACCTCTCGTTCAACGATCTTGGCCGCGTCATCAACGCATTGACTGGCACCCGAAGCGACAACGACTATCTCTCCCTGCGTGAAACGGCTTCATTGTGCGTGAACGGCTTCGTCTTTTCCCGGGACAATTCTTCCCTCCCGGACATGGAAATAAGCTTCATCGACTTTGAAAACACCCGGAACAACATCTTCAGGGCTGTCAACCAATTCACGTACCGCGGCCAAGAAGAACGCAGGCCGGACATCCTTCTTTTCGTCAACGGCATTCCTCTGTGCATCGTCGAGTTGAAGAATCCTGCCGTAAACAATGCAACGATTTATGATGCCTGGGAACAGATACATGTCCGATACAAGCGGGATATCACAAGGCTTTTGAAATATTGCGTCCTTTCCTGCATCAGTGACGGGGGCTCGACGCGTCTTGGCACCACCTGCACGCCCTACGAGCATTATTACGCCTGGAAAAAAGTGGAAAACGAGGAGAATGCGGCGCAGGGAATGGGCGAGCTGCAATCCCTCGTCAGAGGGGCGCTGGCACCCTCAAGGCTTCTCGAGATAGTTCGCGACTTTGTCTATTTCCCCGACGTGCAGGAAGGTGCCTTGGCGGAAACGGAAATCGTGTGCCGATATCCCCAGTTTTTCGCAGTTAGGAAACTGTTTGCCAACATTCTCGAACACTTGATGAGCGGGGGCGGCGACGGCAAGGGCGGCACCTACTTTGGTGCGACGGGGTGCGGAAAAACCTATACCATGCTTTTCCTCGCCCGTTGCCTTTTGCGGCGCACAGAACTTTCTCCGACCCTGCTGATCATTGTGGACAGGGATGATCTGGAAGCCCAAGCAGGAAAGCTCTTTGAGGCCTCCACCGACTTTCTTGGCGACGCTTCCATACGTTGCTTCGAGAGCCGCAAGGACTTGCGCGAGGAGCTTACCGCACGTGAGTCCGGGGGCGTATTTGTCACCACGGTCCAAAAGTTCTGCGAAACTACCGGCCTTCTTTCAGAGCGGGCAAACATCATCTGCTTCAGCGACGAGGCCCACAGGACGCAGCTCAAACTGGGCACGAGCCTTGAAATCAGCGACGGCAAGAACGGCAAGGAGCCAGGCGCCTACGTGACCATGGGATTTGCCCAGTACCTGCGCGACGCCCTGCCCAACGCAACCTATGTAGGTTTCACCGGCACTCCCATCGAAGAGACAGTCCAGGTGTTCGGCCCCATCGTGGACAAATACACCATGCGCCAGGCCGTCGAGGACGGCATAACGGTCCCCCTGAAATACGAAGCGAGGCTGGCGCGAGTCGTGCTGGACGGCGACAAGGCCAGGGAGATCGAGGACTACTACGAGAGCTGCGCTGCAGACGGCACGGATGAGGAAACAGTCAACCGGAGCCGTCACGCCATGAGCAGGCTCGAGGTGATACTCGGGGACGAGGATCGCCTCGAGCGCATGGCAAAGGACATCGTGGAGCACTACGAAAGCTACGTTGCCGAGCATGAGGGGATCGTGTCCAAGGCCATGATCGCCTCTTCCAACAGGAAGATTGCCTACCGGCTCTACCAGGAGCTGAAAGCGGTTCGGCCAGAGTGGTTTGTCCCGAGGCGCGTGCCAGACGAGTCGATTTTCAACACCCCCGAGAAACTGGCCGAACTTGAAAGCTATCAGGAACTGCCCATGGTCAACCTGGTGGCCACGCGCGACAGCAACGACGAAAAGGAGATGTACAATCTTCTCGGGGACAAGTCCCACCGCCAGATGCTCGACAGGGAGTTCAAGAAGCCCCAGTCGAATTTCCGCATCGCCATCATCGTCGACATGTGGATCACTGGCTTCGACGTCCCCTGTCTCGCCATTCTCTACAACGACAAGCCCTTGCAGCGGCACTCGCTTGTCCAGACCATATCTCGCGTCAACCGCAGGTACGAGGGAAAGGAATACGGCCTGATTGTCGATTACATCGGCATTCGCGAGAACATGAAGAAGGCCCTGAAGCAGTACGCCGGCGACGAGGAGCAGGAGCCGGACGACATCGAGGCAACCTACGAGATTTTCGCCAACGAGATGCAGATCCTCAAGGAGCTGCTCCATGGATTCAATGTCCTGGGATTCCTCTCGGAAGAGCCGGTGCGCCGCTACCTGACCTTGCAGGGGGCAGCCGAGTTTGTCCTGTCCAGACCGGCTGAAGGCGAGGGGTCAACCTTTCCCACGCGCTTCAAGGAGCATGTGAAACGTCTCAAGTCCGCCTACGGCATTCTCCAGCCCTCGGGCAGGCTGAACAAGGATGAGACAACCTGGGCCCAGTTTTTCATGGCTGTCCAGTCCATCCTCGACAAGACCACAAACTCCCGCCATAGCATCCAGACCATGAATCGGCATGTGGAGCAGATGGTCTCTGAGGCCTTGCAGTGCACCGGTGTGGAGACAGTGCTCGACGCCGAGGGGCAGGAAGAGCTCTTTTCCCAGGAGTTCGCACAGGAGCTCGAGAACGTTCGGCTGCCCCACACGAAGTTCCAGCTCCTCGTCAAACTGCTCAAACGGGCCATACGCGACTACGGCAGGACAAACCAGCTCAAGGCCCGGCGATTCGACGAGCTTTTGCGAGAGATTGTCGACGACTACAACAACCGCGACAAACTGACCTTCACCAACAAGGTAGCCACTCAAACGGTGAATGCCATCCAGGAAGTTGTGGACGAAAAAGTCGGGGAACTGACGACGAAAGTCCAGGATCTTCTGCAACTTCTCAACAAGGATCGCGAGGAATTCAAGAAACTTGGCATTTCTTTCGAGGAGAAGGCTTTCTACGACATCCTTGTCGACCAGAGGGACACGCATCGTTTCGCATACCCGGATGAACAGTGCATCGCACTCTCCCGCAAGATCAAGGATCTTATAGAAAACGCTGACGTGTACGCGGACTGGTTGAACAACGCCAACATGAAAGCCAAGCTGCGCTCGGATCTTGTCGTTCTCCTCTACCATGCGGGCTATCCCCCGGAATGGAACGACGAGATCTTCAAAAAGGTTATGGAACAGGTGGAAAATTTCAAGACATGCCAAGACAAGTAGGTGAACCACATGGGATGCCTGAAATGGAACACGCAGTCTTGATCACTGCGGAGATCGACGTCGGTTCAGGAAAACAAACGGAGACAAAATGGCGCGAACAAAAGGTGCAAAGAACAAGAAGCCCCAGGAACTCAAGCTCGAAAACGTCCTTTTCAACTGCCGTGACATCCTGCGCGGCAAGGCAAGCCTCGCCACGCGCAGGGACATGATTCTCTCGCTCGTGTTCCTGAAGTTCATCAACGAAAAATTCGAGAAACAGAGAGCGTTTCTCGAGGAAGACCTGCGCCAAAAAAACATGCCGCTCGCTATCTTCCTCGAACAGGAGCATTTTTATCAGCAGGACGGGGTTTTCTACCTGCCCAAAGATTGCCGCTGGGAAACACTGCTCAAGACCGACAGCGCACACCTCCCTCTTGCCATAGACACGCTGTTCACCACTCTGGATTCCACAATTGCTTCTCTCAAGGGCGCGTTGCCGCTGAAGCTTTTCTCTGATTCACGCATCGAGGGCAAAACAATCAAGGCGCTTATCGACGAGATCAACAAGATCAGTCAGGAGCGCTTCCACGAAAAGGACCTCATCGGCCGCGTCTACGAATACTTCCTGCAGGCTTTTTCCATCAACGCCGACAAGGAAGAGGGGGAATTCTACACCCCGCACAGCATAGTCGAGCTCATTTGCGAGCTAATCGAGCCCTATGACGGCACCATCTACGATCCCTGCTGCGGGTCCGGGGGCATGTTCGTGCAGGCTGCCAAGTTCGTTGAGTCCCATGGGGGCAACACGACCACGGTTCAGGTCTACGGACAGGAAAGCCAGCCAGAGACGCTGCGCCTGGCCAAGATGAACCTGGCCGTGCGCGGCATATCCTACAACCTCGGGAGCGCCGCGGCCTCGACCTTCACGAACGATCAGCACAAGGATCTCAAGGCCACGTACATCATGGCCAATCCTCCCTTCAACCTGAAGAAGTGGCGCAGCGAGAACGAACTGGTGAGCGACGTGCGCTGGGCCGGCTACGGCCTTCCTCCAGCAAGCAACGCCAACTATGCCTGGATTTTGCACATGTTGTCCAAGCTCGACGTGACACGGGGGGTGGCCGGCTTTCTACTCGCCAACGGTGCACTGGGCGACCAGGACACCTTCGCAATCCGGAAAAAGCTT
>CAZWOT010000078.1:0-10144 GCA_964635595.1 uncultured Desulfovibrio sp. | reverse complement strand
GTCGCGCGTTTGAACTCAAGGACCGCAGCGCGCAAGTTCTGCTTGTCCGGCACGAGGAGATCGTAGCGACCGCGGCCAGACTCCCTGTTGGAATCGGTGCTCTCGTTCTTCGGCAACAGAATACCGTACATCATGCCATGGTACCAGGCTTCTTTGGCGTCATGCACGCTGCATCCTTCCAGCATGACGGTTAGCTGCTTCTCAAGTTCCGCTGCGTCCTGTTTCCAGAGCGCCTCGTACAGGGTCGTTCTCATGTTTTCAGGAAGAATGCCCTTCAGCAGAACTCTCAGTTCCTTCTGGAAGACCTCACGTACTTCCCTGTTTGGGATGACAAGAAGGCTCTCCTCGGCGTTTGTGTCGACATGAAAAAGATCGGGATCTCTGGCAATGGTGAGATATCCGGTCAGATACAGCAGTGTCCAGAAGTTGTCCGTGCCTGTAAAGATATCGACATAGTTCATGCACGGGTTGAGCGTGACCGCAATGGGATCACCGCCCAGGAGAATGGCAAAGTTTTCATGCACCTTTGCCCCATCGGGAAGGCGTTTGGCAAAGTCCCGCGTCAGCGCGTTTTCACTTGTGTTGACCCACCAGGCCTGCGGTTCCCTGGGGCGTTTTTGCAAGGCGCGCAGGTACTTCGTGATGCTCCAGGGACAGTACATGTCCGTACGATCCCCAAAATGGTACCCGTCGTACCATTCCCTGATGATGTCCCGCCTGTCCTCGCAACCGGCATCTGCCAGCATCTTGTCCACTTCGTCCTGGGTGAAGCCGAAGATGTCCGCGTGGCGATGAGATGAAATGTCGAAACACATCAGATTGTTGAGTCCGGTGAAGATGCTTTCCTTGGTGATGCGCAGAGCTCCAGTGAGAATGGCGAAGTTGAGATGAGGATTTGATTTCAGGGCATCAGAGAGGAAATTGCGCATGAACTTGATCATCTCTGCATAATAGTCATTCTCGGCAGCCTTCGCGACAGGGACATCGTATTCGTCGATCAGCAGAATGACTTGTTTGCCATAGTGACTGTGCAAGACGTCCGTCAACCAGAAAAGCGCATTTGCGAGTGTCGATGCTTTGGCTTCCATGCTGCGCAACTGTTTGAACAGTTTATGATCTTGTGAATCAAGAGCTGAACTGTTCAAAAGCTCTCTATTCTCTTTACATATCCTACTGACAATTTGTCCTATCCTTTCCAACGCCTCTGAAAATGAACTGGCATCAACGCCTTTTAATGTAATCGAAATCACAGGGTACTGGTGCCGCCACTCCTGACAGAGTTTCTCGTTGGATGAGACGGCAAGACCTTCAAAAAGGTTCTGCCCGCTATTCTGCCTTTTGATGTCAAAGAACTCGGCAAGCATGGACATGAAGAGAGACTTGCCGAATCGCCTTGGGCGAGTGAACAGAGTGGCTTCTGGCCATGCCTTGAGAAATAGCTCCAGAAATCTTGTTTTATCTACATAATAGCCGCCATTCTGGCGCAGACTGGCGAAGTTGTCTGTAGGAAAAATCTTGAATGACATAACGACTTCTCCATTGTTCTGACGTCCGGAACAGTGTGCTGAACAGACCATATGTGACAGTCCAGGTGTGACAGACTCTGCACCAATTGACGTACGCCTCTGGTGCTGGGAGCAGCCTCAGAACCAGATAGTGCGTAGTGCGTATACAGATTGCATGCTTCGGGCAGGGGGTGCACTCTCCGAGGATTTCTGGCGGGGGACATGTGACCATGTGCAGGACAGCGTACAGACGTTTTTCCCCGGGGAGGCTCACACTGTCTCTCGTTCTTCCGAAAGCAGGTGATGCGTTCAGTCCATGCCCGAGCAATAGCAGGTTTTGCCGACATGACCAAGTGCCGGATGCATAAGGACAGGGCTGACGAAAAGCATGTCTTCTTCACCCGCTGACTGCACTCTCCCAAATCCCGAAATCAGGGGGCCCGTAAAAGTCTTGCAAGAACTGTTCGTCTTGCTCGTGCCGCCTTGTCCAGATCGCGTTGTACGAGGCGCTTTGCCCGGGCCGCCTTGCCCGGGTTGCGGGACGGGTGCGCGTTGCTTGCGAAAGGTGGTGTCCTTCGAGTCCTGGCAGAACCCGGCGCGGGCCCGCCCACCGACTGGATGTCCATCGGCCGTCATTGGGCTGCCAAGCGTCACGCCGTTCCGAGCATCGGCGGGTTTTGCGAGGTTTGCGGGCTTTGGGCTGACGCCTTGCGCAGGCCGACACGTTGTATCCGTTCAGGGGGTGGCCAAGGGCAACCACCATTTTGAGGCAGTATGAGCCTGATATCCATGAAGGGCAGCTCAGAACCGCACCAGATTCGTGCCGCCAAAAAGCACTTGGAGAACCCGACCCGGACATTGCAAAATGTGGAGCCGGTTGCTCAAGGAGTTAGAAACTGCTAGCAAATAACTTTTTGTTTTGTCGCTATAAAATTGGCTGTTGAGGCCTGTTTGAACGAGAAAAAGCTGAACTTTATGAGAGCGGTTCCTTCAGTGCCTCGTCCATATCTTGGGACCTCTCGCGTTATTCAGAACTGAAACGTCAGGCCATTGAAGCACGTGCACAATTGGAGCTGGCTCCAACTACCCCCTGAACGGATACCGTCCAGCGGGCTTTTCGCGCAAGCCTGGACTCGCCAGCGCAGCTGCGCCATGGATGCGAGCGTCGACATGGCTGGCGTTTCCCTCGCTTCATCCGACTTCCTGTTGCCGGCCGGAATCCGAATTGAGCGTCAGTCCATGAGAAATCCCGTTCTTCGTGGCGCGTTGCGCAAGATGGCCTGGTGGACCACGCTGACCTACGAGGAGGATCTGGCACTCGAACAATGGGAGATGTCAAGGTTTCCGGGCTCGGACTTCAGGCCGCTTTCGCTGGACCAGGAAGGGGCATCGAGAGCAAGTCTCGTGAGCTTCCGCACCCTGGATCTTTTGTGCAGGGAATTGCCTGTGCAGGGCACACGGCACGACTGCTACGAGCCTCCCAAAAGCCCGGCCCTTGCCGCGTCGCTTGTGGAAGACGGCGTGATCTTGAAAGAAGAGCTGCCCGGTCTGACCGACGGCGACGGCTCTCTGAACCACAAGGGCGTGAAGCTTCTCACGGCTGCCCTGCGGGGGCTTGTCGTGTCCGACTACGAGCTTGTCAAGAACACGCCAGGCTGCGTCATGCCCCGCCTGGACTGGTCCATCTGGCATATTGCGCGCCTGAAACTCCTTGGCGGGGCCTGGGATTTGTCCGCCCTGATTGCCAGGGCTCTTGAGCAGATCCAGAAGGCGCTTTCGGAAGGATACGAGATTTCGGACCTGTCTTCCTTCTTCGCCGTGCAGCCGGACATTCCTGACGCGGACAGGGCCCACAGGGGCATCCGGACAATGGCAATCACGCTTGCAAACGCTGCCGTCGACGAGGCGCTCTCGAGATTCGCGGACATGGCGAGGCTGGCTGTCGGAGAACCCGCGGGCAGCAAGCTCCATGCGCCCGAGGCATCCGAGGCTCCCTGCACGCCGGAAGAGGCGTTTGCGACCGCCTTCCTCAAGCCCCTCGCCACGGTTGGAAGCACGTGGCTGACGGACTTTCGGCCGGACGAAAACCCGCTCCACGAGGCCGTTCAATGGGCCCATGACCACACGCGGGTCCATTCTGTCGGGGAGGCGCTGTGTCTCCTCGGGGCCGGCGGGACAGATCCCGAGGAGAAGGACCGCATGCGGGAGCGTATGGAGCATCTGCGCGGCCTGGACGGCTGGATCGACCTTTATGACGCCCCGAGGCTTGGCAGGGACTTCAGCTATGTCCCGGAAAGAGGCGACACTCTTCTTCTGCCGGCAGACGAGGGCTCAGCGGTCCGTGCCCGATAGGGCCCCGTTGTCTTCTTTTGCGCCCACGTCGCGCATGAGCCGGGCAGCGGAAAAGAGCGACTGCCCCTCGTAGGCCCAGCTTGCGTCGATACGGGCGCAACAGGCGTCAGCGTCCCCTGTGTCGCCTGCGAGCGCGCCCTCGAGCAGCGCGGCAAGATCGCTCTCGTCGACCGGGCTTTTGCGCATGGCCGCGAAATAGGCGTCCTTCGGGATCTTCGTCCAGTCCACGACCATCTTCGTCTGCGAGCAAAGCAGATGATCGAGCCAAAGGCGCGTGGCGCGGCCGTTGCCCTCCCGGAAGGGGTGGGCGATGTTCATCTCCACGTATTTGGCCACGATTTCGCGAAACGTGCCCTGGGGCAGGCGCTCCACGTTGCCGAGCACGATGTGGAGCAGTCGGGCAGGCGCAAAGAGAAAGCCGCCCTTGGAGATGTTTTGCGTCCGCAACTTTCCGGCAAAGGGGTATATTTGCTCGAAGAGGTGCCTGTGGACATGGGCCAGGGCGGCAAAGCTTCCTGGCGCGAGCCTTTTCGGGAGGGGGTTTGCGAAAAGGCTGCCTGCGCGAATCTTCGAGATGCGCTCCTCGGCCTCGCAAAGGGCTTTTTCATCCGCAAGGCCAAGCCTGTTCTCCAGCGTCATGCCGTGGTCTCTTGCGCCAGGGCACTGTCGCCGACCTTGCGGGCGCGCCAGGCAAAGGGATGGGCCTTTTCGCCCATGCAGTACTCGAGGCAGGTCGCAAGGGCCTCGCGAAAGTCTGTCGGATCGCTTGCGGCATCCTTCCTGCCCCTGGAGGAGAGAACCTCGAGCAGGATGCCAGCCTCGGCAAGCCACCTGTCTTTCTCGAAGACCTGGGTGAAAGAGACCGCAGGGTGCTCCGCTTTCAGCCTGTCCTGCCTCTTTTCGGGCATGTCGAGCTCGAGGAGCACGTGGATGGCTGCTTGCACACCTTGCGAAAACTCGTTCTCGACATCCGTCAAGAACCGCCCGAAGTCCGCGCGCTTGCCGTATTTGCCCTCGAGCGGGGAGGCAAGGGTTGGGAAGACGCGAAGCGCCTGACGCAGATCGGCCGACCCGTGCTCCTTGAAGGCCTTCTCACGTGCTCGGGCAAGCTTCGCGTTGCGGCATTCAACAATGCCTCCCGTTTGGGGAGGGAGGCTGTTCTCCGCATGACCGGCATCAGAACCTTCGGCACGCAGGACAAGAGCACGCGTCGTCCTGTCGAGATAGAGGCCCGCGATGCCCACGGACGTGGGTTTCGGTTCTGGGGCTGCCTTGGCCATGCGTCGGATCCTTCAGATGAAAGCCTGCTCCCGATGAAGCGCGGGCCCCGGGCAGGGCCTTTCGAGCCCTATCCCTGCATGCCCTTGAGGTTGCCCTGGCCCGTGGACTCGAGCACGGCGCGCCACAGATCCGAGTTGATGCTCAAATGCCTGCGCTCCATGGTGACAAGCTCGAGCGGCATGTGGATGTAGCGGCTCTGGACCTTGGCGATGACCACGCCCGTGCGTCCGGCCATGGCGGCATGCACCGCGTACTGGCCGAGGAAGCCGCAATAGACCTTGTCGTTGGCGGCAGCAGGCACGGAGCGGATGATGTAGCTCGGGTCGATGTACTTGATGGAGGGGTTGATGTCGGTGGTGGCGAAGTGGCTCTTTATCCGGTCGCAGAGGAACTTGCCGATGTCGCCGAGGATCTTGTTGCCGGAGGCGTCGTTCCCCTCGCCGCCGTCCTCGACCAGATGCTGGCCGGCTCCCTCGGCAACCACGATGACGGCGTGGCCGCGACTGCGCAAACGCTCTTCCAGGGCCGGCAGAAGGCCGCCGTCGCCCTCGAGGGTGAAGGGCGCCTCGGGAATGAGCACGTAGTTCACTTCCTTCATGGCCAGCGTGGCCCTGGCGGCGATGAAGCCGGACTCGCGGCCCATGAGCTTCACGATGCCGATGCCGTGCGGGGCGCCAAGGGCCTCGGTATGGGCGCACTCGATGGCCTCGGTGGCCTTGGATACGGCCGTCTCGAAGCCGAAGGACTGGGGAATGAAGCTGATGTCGTTGTCGATGGTCTTGGGGATGCCGACCACCGCTATCTTGAGCTTCCGTTCGGTGATTTCCTTGTAGATGGCCTGTCCCGCGCGCATGGTGCCGTCGCCGCCGATGATGAAGAGCATGCACACGTTGCTGCGCTCGAGGGTGTCCACGATTTCCGCCGGGTCCTGGGGGCCGCGGGAGGAGCCGAGGGTGGTGCCGCCAAAGAGGTGGATGTCGCGCACCTTGTCGGGAGTGAGCTCCACGTTGCGGTACTGGTATTTGGGAATGAAGCCCTCGAGGCCGAAGGGAATGCCGAGGATGCCCGCCATCTTGTAGCCGTGGAAGCCCTCCATGACGATGGCGCGGATGACGTCGTTGAGGCCCGGGCAAAGCCCGCCGCAGGTGACCACCGCGGCCTTGGAGCGGAAGGGATCGAAATAGATGTCCTTTCTCGGGCCCGCGGTCTCGAAGTCCAGCATGAAGGGATCCTGGACCTGGGTGCACATCTCGTCGTCCACGATGATGGGCGTCTTCCTGTCCCCGGCCCACACCGTGTAGGAAAGCGGCGAGGGTATCTTGCAGGGACCGAGAACGGGAATGGTGGGATCGATGTCCTTGGGGTTGAAGGCCTTGGTGCTCGGCATGATGAAATACCTTGAAATTCGGGGGACCTGGAGTGCGGGACGACAAGGGAGGGCAATGCAATCACGGGACGGGGACGAGGGCCGAAGGATGCCTGTGTTCCCCGTTCGTTTTGCGGGCAGGATCTTGCGTCAAAGAAAAAGGTTTTGCAAATGCGAAAGCCGCCCGCAACATGGAGCGCAAATCGCATGAGCGGCCAGCTTTCAAGGCATGCAAAATCTTTGTGAAGATTTTGCGGCATGTCGGTTTTCATCGACTTTGGCAAGGAGAATTTTTGAAGCGTTTTCAAAAATTCCGGCTCCCGTTTTCCGCCCGCACTTCGTGCAGGTTCATGCCGTCTTCTCGGAAACGGCACGAGTCCGGGAACACGTCGATATGCCCGAATGTTGCTGCAAAAAAGGAATTTCGGCTGCTCCAAACGGCAGGACTGTTTTGGCAACAGGTGCACCGAGCCAGGTCCCATGCTTTTTCCGGGCCCCGGCATGAGGGTGCTCACCGAGTGCACGGGGAGACTGGTCGTTGCGATCGGTGAGTCGCAACACCCCCGAGCTCAAGGGTCTCTGCAAGAGAGGTATTTTGAAAAATGTGGCGCATCGATGCCCCCCGGTTCTCCCCATGCTGCACACATTTCGCGCCGAAGGCTTTGGCCAAAAAGGCCGGATTTCTGTGAAGCCCCTGGTCCTTTCCTGGGCCCTTGCCGGACGCATTGCCTAGAGGAGCGTGAAGGGGAGCTTCGTGAGGGCCAGGTGCGGGTCCGTGGACGAAATCGAGCGCATCCGGGAAAGCAGGGGTTCGGCCTTGGGCAGGCGCTCGGCGATGGCCGAGATCTGGCGCTCGACCTCGGGGTCGTAGGGCAGCAGAAGCCCCATGGAGAGCTTGATGGCGAGGCGTCCGAGCGCAAACTGGGGGATTTCCTTCTCGGCCTTGCCCTTGGGCGGCTTTTCCTCGAAGACAATACGCTCGAGGCTGTGGGCGAGGTTTGGGTCGCGCTCGCGCACGAGGAGCCAGCGAAGGTAGTTGAGCAGGGTGCCCGTGTGGTAGGGCGCCGGGGTCTTTTCCTGCCGGACCCATCTGGCGCTTGTCGAAAGGTGCGCCTCTATTTCCTTCTCCGTGCCCATGCGCACGAGATAGTGGAGCAGGAGCCGCATCTTGCGCTCGTCCTCCTGGACGATGCTCGTGGCCACCTGGGAGGCCAGGGAATAGATTTCCTCGTCGAGGCCCTCGCTCACGCAGGCCCTTGCCTTCTCGCGATCGAGGCCGTCCACGAGCAGGGCCGTCCTGCCAAGGAACACGCGAGCATGGGGCAGCTGCTTGCGGGCCTGCTTTTTGGGCAGGGTTCCGAAGAGCTCGACCGCGTGCCGGAAAAGACCGAACGCTCTTGCAAAATCCCCCTTGCAGGCATGCAGGCACCCGAGGTGCAGGTTCACAAGCCCGTCCCAGAGGGCGGTGCCGATCCCGGTGCCGCCAGCCTCCTCGTCCCAGGGAGCGAGACGGGCCAACCCCTCGTCGAAGTCGAGGGCATTGGCCTCGGAACGGGCGAGAAGAAGGGCCACGTGCAGGGGCGTCAGGGGCGAGAGGGTACGCATGCGGGGCTCGAGCTCGATCAGTTCCCGTTTCACCTCCCGCACCTTGCGGCTCGTGCCGTCGCCCACGTTGTTCAGGTGCGTGAGCCTGCCCGCGAGCCAGAAATAGCTGGTGATGGGCTCCTTGTCGCGCATGGGCGCTATCCAGCGTCCCATGAACTCGATGGCCGCGGGATCGTAGTTCGGCTCCTGCAGGTAGCGGTTCATGGCCTGGGCGTATTCCTGCCACAGGTTGGCCGATTTTTCGCACAGGGCCCGCAGGTTGGTGAGCGCCGTTATGGTCATGGGGGTGGTGCGCAGGACGTGCGCCTTCACGAGCTCCACCCAGTCGTCGCCCTTGGGGGCCGTCTCGGCCATGATGTCCTCGCAGGCGTCCACCACCCGCGAGGGATGCCGGATGAGGCAACGGTCGAAGAGGCCGCTCTCGCGCAGGGCGCGCTGCACGGGATCGTGCGTGGTTCCCCAGCAGTAGGAGGCCACGTCCGCCCAGCTCGAGTGGGGATCGTCCTTGCCCACGAAGACAAGGCTCGAGAGCACGACCTTGGCCGCGCGCTGCGGGTTTTCCCTGGCGAGCTCGGCGTTGAGCATGTCCCTGCCGAAGGACGTGGGCGTGTCCGTGTCGAAGCCGCCCCTGCGCTCCACGTTGACGTCGATCCAGGTCTTCTGGCCGCCCGGCATGAGCGGAACGAGGCGCCATATCCACTTCACGAGCTCGCGCACGCACTGCAGCCAGCCGTTGGCCGAGCGGATGTCGAGGCTCTTGCGCGAAAGGCCCAGTATCCCGCAGGGAAGGAGCAGAAGCTCGGCAAAGGCCGAGAGCACGCGATCCTGGCCGGCGTTGGTGCAGTGGATGGAAAGCGGCGGCAGCTCCTCGCCGTCGCGCATGCACACGGCGACAATGCGCCCCTCGCGGCCTTTCTCGTTCTCGCTGAAGCTCTGGCCCGTCTCGTCGATGTAGACGCGCAGCCGCTGCGTCGGCTGCATGTGGATGAGGCTGTGGTCGGTGTGGCGGGGGATGTTCACGAAGGAGGACTCGCCGTCCTTCGGCACGGTCAGAAGATCCATGATCCGTCCGAAGCGCGCCTTCATCTGCTCGTGCATGCGCACGGCCTCGGCCCGCCCCCTGCCGGCAAGGCAGGTTTTGAGCTCGCCGCGGGCCTGGGCGAGAAGGAGGCGTCCCGCGTGCTGGCCGAACTCGCGCTCGGTCTTCCTGATGCCGCGCCAGAAGGCGTACACCTCGTCCGTGAGCACGCCGCGGCGCAAAAGCGCCGTGAACTCCCGGGTTCGGGCGAAAAAGCGCTTGCCCTCCTTGCGGGCCGTTTTCATGCGCTCCCGGATGCTGCGGTCGCCGGCGGCGAGATCGCGCAGGAGAGCCTCGAGGGCGCTCGTGTCCTGACCCTCCTGGGCTGCCAGGCGAATCCGCACAAGGGTGTTGGCCACAAAGCGCTCGTCGTGCTCGCGCTCCTGCTTGCCCTTGCGGGGCCTGGGCCGCTCCTGCCCGACCAGGCTGTCCCCGAGGTCGAAGCGCTTCAGAAGGCCCTTTTCAAGGCGTCTTGCCGACTTTTCCACGGAGGAGGGCACAAGTCCCTCGTCAAGGCAGGCCGCAAGCTTTTCCGCAAGCTCGCGGACGAGCCTGGGAGCTTGCGCAAGGGCTTTTGTCCCGGAGCCCGACTGCGGGAGGTCATCCGGCGCGTCCGTGTTCTCCTCGCCTGCGCTGTCTTCGTCCAGGTCGTCCGCGGGAAGGTCGAGCGGCGAGCCATCCTCTTGGCCATCGACAACCGGCCCGCATTCCGCGTCCAGGACTTCCCCGTCCAGGGGCGCAGGCTTTTCCGTCACGGCTTCGGCATCTCTTTTCGGCTGTTCGTTTGCTCGATCGTTCATCAAATGGGGATCCCGTGCTCGAAAAAAATGGAGGTCTTCGAGAAGAGGATGAGGCGGGTTGACGCGGGGTTGGATACCCTGAATCTTTTTAGCGGATGGGGAGACCGACATTGGGCAGAGTGATTTCAGCAATTTCATTCATCGGTATAGGTGCTGG
>CAZWOT010000077.1:0-10319 GCA_964635595.1 uncultured Desulfovibrio sp. | reverse complement strand
GCCTCTGAGGCCGACGGGAGAGGTCTAAACTCTCAAAAAAGTGTCAAACTCGGGAGGGTCAGGAAGAATCGTGCATCCCTGTCCCCGTTCCGTCGTGGCGCTTCAGGCGCCCATGACGGGACGGGGGCTTCCCTTTTTTCAAAAGCCCCCATGCCGCCCTGGTCGAAATCGACAGGGCGGCAGGCAATTTGCATCGGCGGGGAGACTTGAGGGTTGCCTGCGCAATTGTTTCCCCCTGATCCGCCTGGGGGGAGTGTGCGGGACATTTTCGGCGTGTTTTCGGGCCGGTTGCAAGATGCGCCCGGTACTGGCAAAGTCAATCATTGCGGCTTTCCCGCATTTTCAGCCGTCCTGCCGTCGTTTTCTGGAGAGAGCCTCGGAGGTTTCATGCGTGTCGTCCAGTGTCCGCCATCCGGCATGATCATGCAGCTCAAGCGTCTCGAGCTCTTCCGCGATGCCCCCGAGCCGGTGCTCCAGATCGTGGCCGAGCAGGCGGAGCTCGTGGAATACGTGCCTCAGGACGTGCTGCACGAGGAAAACGAGCCGGCCGAGTCCTTCCACGGCATCTTTCGCGGGCGCGTGAAGCTTCTGCACAGGACGAAATCAGGCCGCGAGCACCTCATTCACGTCATCAAGGGCGAGGGCCAGATCGGCCTTGCCACCATGTTCCGGCAGCGGGATCATCCGGCAACGGCCGTGGCCCTCGAGAACACCCTGGCCGTGCGCGTCTCCCGCGAGGCCATCACGAAGGCCGCCCAGTCAGACCCGGCCTTTGCCCTGCATCTTCTGGGCATCGTGTCCCTGCGTCTGCGCATGTTCGTGAAGAAGCTCTCGAACCAGGGCGTCTCCGCCAACAAGCGCGTGTGCCGCTACATCCTGCACCGGGTGCTCGTCGAGCAGAACTCCCAGCTCATCCTCAAGGTCAGCCGCGAGGAGATGGCCAACATGCTGGGCATAGCGAGGGAGACGCTCTCGCGCGTGCTCGGCAAGCTCGTGAACGAGGGCGTCATCGCCGTGAAGGGCCGCGAGGTGAAGATTCTCCAGCTCCCGAGGCTGCGCAAGATGGCGGCCTGGGACAAGGAAAAGGACGAGCGCGAAGACTCCATCGCTTGAAGACTCCATCGCTTGAAGACTCCAGCGCATGAGGGCTCCATCGCGTGGGGACTCCATCGCGTGGGGACTCCATCGCGTGGGGACTCCATCGCATGGGGCATCCATTGCGGCAGCCCTTCGTCGCGATAGCTCCATGCCGCGCAGGGCCATCTTCCCCTTTTCGGGGGCGCAAAAAAGGCGCCGTTGCCGAGTGTCCGGCAGGCGCCTTTTGCGATCGCACCGGGGCCTTTCGGCCCGGCAATTGGGAAACTGTCCTTTAGCCTTGCGAGCCCGTGGCCGCGGCCTCGTCCACGACCCAGATGAGGTCGCCGCCCTTGGGGCGCACGAGCTGGGCCGGGAGCTCCGGCTTGTCGAGAAGGTTCAGGGCGCGCGAGAGCACGGGGTGCTTGTCCTCGCCCGTCACCATGAACATGCAGCAGCGGGCGTTGTTGAAGACGGGCAGGGTCATGGTGAGACGGTCCGCCTTGCGCTCGGGCACGTACTGGTCGATGACGAGGCGGTCCTGCTTCACGAGGGCCGGGGAGTTGGGGAAGATGGAGGCCGTGTGGCCGTCCTTGCCCATGCCGAGCAGAATCATGTCGAAGCGCGGCACCTCGCCGTCCTTCAGGCTGAATTCCTGGCGCAGGATGTTCTCGTAGTCGATGGCCGCGCGCACGGGCTCGAGGTCGCCGCGCATGCGGTAGTAGGACGTGCAGGGCACGTAGTTGAGAAGCTCGCGGCGGGCCATGCCGTAGTTGCTTCTGGGATCGTCCGCGGGCACGCAGCGCTCGTCGGCCCAGAACACGGAAATCTTGTCCCAGGCAAGCGCCCCCACCCAGTCCTTGCGGGTGAGCAGGCGGAAGAGCGGAATGGGCGTGTGGCCGCCGGAAATGGCCATCTTGAAGGAGCCGCGCTCGGCTATGGCCTCGTCGCACTTCTCGGCGATGATGTGCGCGGCGCGCTCGGCCATGGCGTCGGGATCCTTGTGGATGTGCAGCTTGAGGTGGATGGATCTGCTCTGGATTGGGGTGATGGCCTGCATGAAGTGGCCTCCTTCGTTGGTGCGCGCCGGGCATTGCGAAAAAGAATCTTCACAATGCCCGCGCCCTTGCCTTGCGGGTGCGGGGTGCGCGTGGAAAGTCGTTCGTGCGAAAGGTCAACGTATCCTTTTTCTTGCGAAATGCAAGGTGCCTGTCAACGTGAAAGCGGCGTGCTCCTGGCCTTGTTGCGGCCCTGCCGGCGTTTTTCGGGATTTCCCGCAAACCTTTGGACAAAGATGGGCGAAGGAACCCGGCATGTCCCGTGCGGAACCCGAAGTCCGCTTCACCTACGCCCGCTCCTGCAGGGTCCCCTCCTGAAGTCCTTCGCGAAGCCGCTTGCCGGGGTTGTTCTCCTCCGGGGATGCCTCCTCCTGAAGACTGTTGCCGTCGCCCAACAGCTTGCCGTCGCGGCAGGAGCGGTCACCATATCCTTCCACAAGGCCCTGGCCGGCGAACTTGAAGCCCTTGAACTTGATGGGGGTGGCGGTCATGGGACGGGAGGGCGGAAGTTCCAGGGTGACAAGGCATACGGCCGCGAAGGGGGACGCGATTTGACCCGGCGCGTGCAGGTTGATGCGCCTGCAAAACGAGCGCATGGCGCACAGGCGTCTTTTGAGTGACTTGCGGGCGGACCCGTCTTCCTCGTCGACCGCCTTCCAGAAGCGCAGGGGCTTGTAGAGCCTGCCGCAAAGGGACACCTTGCCTTCCCCTGGACGCTTCAGAAGGCGGCAGACCTTCAGGACGCCAAAGGCCGTGAAGGGCGGCTTCTCCCTGGCGGGCAAAAGACTGGCCAGGGAATACCGGTTCCAGAGAAGGACGGCCACGCCCATCTTCGCCACCCTGCGGGCTTCGGCAATGGCGTTTTCGAGAAAATTGGGCTCGAGGCCGCGCTCCAGGTGCAGGAGCACCCAGTCGAAGGAGCCGTCCCCGTGCGGGAGAAGATCCGCGTGTCCCGGATCCATGAGGTAGCGTGGGCCGAGAATCTGGACAAAGCGCTGCCGCAGGGCAGGCGAGGGTTCGAGGCCGGTGACGTCGAGACCCATGCCCCGCAGGGGCTGCTGAAGCTCCCCCAGGCCGCAGTTGACCTCGAGGAGCGTGCGACCGGATTTGGCCCAATGGGCAAGGCGGGAGAGCACAAGCTCCTCGGAGGCCTGCATAAAGCATTTGCCGGCCCTGGAGGCAAGCCAGTCTTCGAGCCTTTTGGCGTGTTCCTGGTCGCGGACGATCATGTCTGTCACGAGGTCTTTTCCGCCTTGCTGCCTTGCTGATGTCTGTCGCTGTCGCGGCTCGTGGCCGCCGTGAAGTCCGTTCCCGGGCTACCAGTCGCCGACCACCCGGCCCAGCCGGGCCTTGTCGGGATAGATCCCGCCATGGCCGGCCCCGTGCCCCGCCCCGTGCCCTGCATCCTTGCCTTCGGTTTCGGCCCAGGCCTCACGAAAGAGCTGGGTCATGGTCTTGCCCTGCACGTCGAAATGGTTCCGAAGCCAGGCAAAGAAGCCCATGATGCGGGCAATGGCCTTGTCCGCCGCTTCCTCGTCGGGCACGTGGGGGGAGCCTCCGGCCACGATTTCCGTTGAGTGCCAGAAGACGCAGAGCACGTTTTCGCGGCGCAGGCGCATGAGCCGCACGCAAAGACGCATGACCGCGTCGTCGTGCCAGAAGGGGCTTGCGCTCAAGGCCCCCACGAAATGGAAGTTGTCGCGCTTTTCGCCGCCGCGGTAGAGCTTGTGCCAGAGCCCGGGCAGAAAGTTGAAAAGCGGGATCTGCGTGACGGGAATTTCCAGGAAGGGCGTTTGCGCCCCAAGGGCCCAGTAGGGCTGGTGCGGGGCCAGAAAATGGTCTGCGCCGCTCTTGTAGTGGCGAAGGGGACAGATTGAGCTGTCGGCCAAAATGCCGTTTCTTTGCAGCATGGCAAAGAGCGGGCTTTTCAGATCCCAGCGCCCCATGCGGAAGGAGGTGAGCCTTTCGCCCTGGAAGGCGGACCCTGCCTCGAGAAGCGAGACGAGCCTCGCCTCCAGAAGCTCGGGGTCGAGGGTGTGCGTGCGCTCGGGCGTTCCCTTGCAGAACGTTTCCTCGTTCTCGAAGGGCGGCGTGCTCCAGTGATGGAGATGGGCCCCTATTTCCGCGCCGTGGTGATCGCGCATGGTTTCGAGCACGCGGCAGGCGTCCCTGTCCTGGAAAACGGCGTGCGAGCAGAGAAGGGTCATGGGAAGACCCAGCTCGTCGCTCAAGGGGGCGAGCCGTGCGAGGGACAGGACGTTTTTCACGCCCGGGTTCCTGCGCCGGTACTGGCCCGAAAAAAGTCCTTCCTCCTCGACGTCCAGGGTCACGAGGACCGACAGGGGCTTGTGCTTGTCTGTCATGCCCCAGATATAAGTGCTCTTCTTGCGCAAGGCAATGCCGAAAGGGCGGGCGACCAGGGGCAAGGTCCCTCCATTGCCCGACTTTTTGGAGGCCTGTTTCGCAGCGGTTTCGCGTCCTTGCCTAATTCATTGGGGCAACGTACACTTCCACAGCCTGTCGATCCGCCCCGAAAGGGGCCTGTCAGCCCCGATATTCCAGATTTTTTGGCGGTGTTCCCGATGCATGCACCTGGTCGACAGGGGGCCCCGGCCCGAAACTCGGGCCCAAAGCCCATGCATGCCGGGGATTAGCCGCGCAAGGGAGGCCTTGAGCGTGCCCATGAATGCCACGAAAAAGCTTCGCGTCGTCTTCGTGCTGGAGGATTTGTGTTTCGGGGGCACGCAGCTCCAGACCCTGCAGCTGGCCCAGCGCCTCGACAGGGAGCGGTTCGAGCCCGTGATCGTAAGCCTCATGGGCGAGACGGACCTCGACGACGAGGCCCGCGCCTCCAACATCGAGCTCCATCACATGGGGCGCGGACGCGAGGTGGATCTCATCTTCTTCCTGCGCCTTCTGCCCTTCTTGAAAAGGCTCGACTGCGACATCGTGGTGCCCTGCATGGCGAGGCCCAACATCTGGGCCCGCATCTGGGGGTGCTGGCTCAAGCGAACCCTCGGCAAGCCCTTCGGCGTGGTCGGCACAGTGCGCGGGGGCGGCGCCCCGGACCGCCAGCACGAGCGCTTTCTCTGGCGCCATGCCGATCACATCGTGTGCAATTCCGCGGCCCTCGTAAGCCACATGAAGGAGCTTGGGGCCGACCCGGGCGTTCTTTCCTGCATCCCCAACGGGGTCGACACCGAGCGCTTTGCGCCCGCAGCCACCCCGCCGTCCGCTCGCCATCCGCTGGTCGTGTGCGTGGCCAGGCTTTGCGAGGACAAGGACCACGAGACCCTCGTGCATGCCTTCGAGAAGGTTCACTCGGAATTTGGCAGGGCGAAGCTGCGCATCGTGGGCGACGGCCCCTGGGCCGAGAAGGTGAAGCAGCTTGTGGCCTCCACCACCGCCCAGTACGGCACGGAAATCGTGCCCGGCACCGCCGACATCCGCCCGCATCTGGCCGAGGCCCGGGTCTTCGCGCTCTCCTCCATCCGCGAGGGGCAGCCCAACGTCCTGCTCGAGGCCATGGCCGCGGGACTGCCCATTGTCGCCACCAAGGTGGGCGGCATCCCCGAACTCGTGGAGGACGGGGTGAACGGCTTCCTCTCGAGGCCAAAGGATCCCGGCCTTTTTGCGGACAACCTGCTGCGCGTCCTGAAAAACCCGCAGATCGCCGACGAGATGGGCAGGGCCAACCGGCAGAAGGCCCTCGACCAGTTCTCTTTCGCGGCTATGGTGGGCGCGCACGAAGCCGTTTTCGAGCGGCTTTGCAGGAAAGGGCAGGACGAGGCGGCGGCACAGGAGGCGTAACGCCGGGCCCGACAAGGGACGGTGTTGCGCCGGACGGTTTCCCGCTGTCCGCAAAAGACTGGACGGCGCCAGTTTCCCCCAAAATCACGCCCCGGAGCCTTCCCCTTGGTTCAATCCGACCACGAACACCCCTTCTTCGGCCGCCTTTTTTCGAGCGCACGGGCGCTTTGGGTGCTTTGCGCCCTGGGTCTTCTTTTTCTCGGCACCGCAAACGACGCTTTTGCAGATCCCCCGGCTCCCCATGCCCACGGCGGCGAGGCATCGCCGCCCCCGCCTGCCCGGGAGCGCACCGAGTACTGGAGCGGCAAGATCCTCTCCGCCACCTTTCGGGCCACCATGTGCAGGCGCCCGGACGGGGCCTTGCGGGGCGTTTTTCTGCTCACGCACAAGAACGGCAGCACCGACTCCTACCACGTGTTCGGCCGTGTCGAGGGCAACAGCTTCGAGGCCCGTCACGGCTCGGGCCATGTCATCAGCGGGGACCTCGGCAACCCCGGCGAGGTGTCCGGGCGCATGCGCCTCAAAAACGGCATGAGCTTCAAGTTCAAAAGCCCGCGTACGTACGACGTGCCCGTCACCGACGACTGCGCACCGACGGACTGGCGCCCTTGACATTCCCTGTCCGGGACCCCGGGCCTCAAGGCCGGGAAATTTCGCCGCAACACAACCGTCATCCAAGGATTTGCCCATGTGGATTGTCTTGTTTTTGGCTGCCCTCTGCGGGCCCGCCCTGGTGTTCTTCCTTGCCGCCCAGGGCAAGCGGCTGCGCGAGCGGGCCGGCACGCCCATGGCAACGCTTGATGCCTGGCCGTCCGTGGGCCTCGTCATCCCCTGTGCGGGCTCCCATCCGGACATGGAACGCGCCCTGCGCTCGCAGCTTGCGCAGAACTACCCCGGCAAGCTGAAGTTCGCCTTCGTGACGGCAGGGGACAGGGAACCCGCAGCGGAGCTCGTGGGGCGCCTCGTGGACGAGTACCGGGACACGCTGGACGTGACGCATGTCGTGGCCGGCAAGGCCACGCGCTCGGGGCAGAAGAACTTCAACTCCATTGCCGCCGTGAACGCCCTTGGCGAAAGCGTCGACGTCTACGCCTTCTGCGACAGCACGCATCTTGCCTCGCCGGACTTCGTGGCGAGGCTCGTCGAGCCCGTGGCCAGGAACGAGTCCGACTTTGCCACCGGCTATCACGAGGTGGTTCCGAAGGACAACGAGCTCGTGACCCTGGCCTACGCCTTCGCGGTGCTCGCCATGCGCCTCATGCAGGGTCTTGCCAGGTTCATCCAGCCCTGGGGCGGCGCCATGTGCTGCCGGCGCACAACCTTCGAGGAGAAGGGCATGGCCGAACACTGGGCCGACAACGTGGTGGACGACTGCTCGCTTGTGACCTTCCTGCACGGGAAGGGCGTGAAGGTGGCGCTGAGTCCGGCAGCCCTTCTGCGCACCCGCGCCGAGCACCACCACTACGATGTCTGGAGCGCCTGGCTCGATCGTCAGATCCTCTTCCTCAAGTTCTGCGTGCGCCCGCAGTGGTGGCTTCTGGGCCTCGTGGTCCTCTTCATGGCCGCCATGCCCGCCATCTGCTTCATCGGCTTTTTCGGGGCCCTCTTCGGGCCCTTCGGCTTCGGCACCTTCTTTGCCTCCGGCGTCTACCTTCTCGCCACGGCCATCACCCTCTCGGCCATGCGGCCGCTTCTGCCCCGCCACGTGCCCCTCATCCGCTGGATGGGCGCCTTCTGGGTGACGTGCTTTTGCGCTGCCGGCATCTGGCTCAAGACCCTGACCGCCACCGGCATCCTCTGGCACGGCATCTGGTACGAGGTGGGTCCTGGCGGCAAGGTCTGGCAGATCAGAAGGCCCTGAATCGCCCCTTCGGGCAGCAGGCCCCACCCCCTGTCCAGGGTCCTCGAAGTGCTTGAAAAACAAAAAAATTCCAGCAGCTTGTGCTGACATTTCGTGCTCCCGTTCCATTTTGACAGGAGCACGTTTTTTTTGCATGATACCCTGTCTTTGGCCCGCGTGATCCGCCCCGGAATGGGGCCGTTCACGAGGGATTTTGCAAAAAGGCTACAGATCGAGCGGGAAGGACAAAAAGCAGGTCCTTTCCCCATGCGTGTTTCCGGCCTGGCGGCTCGCCTGTCTGCCGGGGGCGCGCCAAGGCAGATACAGTCCAAGATGATTTCCTATTCCGATCTCGCCCGCGTCTCCCTGCGCCAGGTCTCGAGGCAGAAGAGCTACGGCGTCATGGTGTCCATCGCGCTCGGCATCACGGCCTTCATCGCCCTTGCCGTGCTGGGCCAGGAGATCCGCTACAAGGTCGGCCAGGACATGGTGCTCATGGGCGGCGTGAACGTCATGCGCGTCACCATGGAGGACCGCCAGTATCCCGGCCAGCCCCAGCGCGAGTTCTACCCCGATTCCATCGAGGGCATCCGCGCCCTGCAGGGCGTGGAAATGGTGAGCGTCTCCTCCAGAAACGCCCAGCACTTCAACCTGAAGGGCAGCAACGAGCGCACGCTCGGCACGCTCGTCTACGGAGTGGACGAGCTCTTCATTCCCGCCTTTTCCGTGGACGTCATTGCCGGGCGCGGCCTGACGAGGGAGGACATGGAAAGGCGCAGGAGAGTGTGCGTCATGGGCCGCCAGCGCGCCGAGGATCTCTACGGTTCCGACCCCAATGCAGCCCTTGGCCAGCTGCTCTTCGTGGGCCAGGACGTCCTCGAGGTCGTGGGCGTCATCTCCGGCGTCATGCTGGGCGACTGGTCGGAGTGCTGCTTCATGCCCTACACGACCTTCATCGACCGCCAGTGGGGCGACGCCAGGATAACCCGCCTCTTCGTGCGGGCCGTCGGCTGGGAGGATGTGCCGAGGCTCGCCAACGCCATCCCCCAGGTGATCCATTCCCACCAGTCGGCGCCCTACCTCTTCGTCCAGACCCGCGACGATCAGCTCGTGCGTCTCGAGGACACCTTCATGTGGGTGCAGTCGCTTCTGTGGCTCGGCATCATCGCCTCCCTCATGCTGGGCGGCTTCGGCATCTGGTACGGCACCTTTGCCGCCGTGCGCGCGAGAACGCGCGAGGTGGGCCTGAAAAAGGCCATGGGCGGCTCGGATCGCGACATCATGGCGCAGTTTCTGTGCGAGGCCTTGTGCAAGTCGGTCGCTGGCGGCGTGCTCGGCATCATCCTGGGCGTGGGCAGCGTGGTCGGCGGCGTCATCGCCCTTGGCACCAACGTGCCCGTCATCCAGCTCATCCTGAGCTGCACGGGTTCCATCGTCTTTTCCGCCATCATCGGCGTCGCCGGCGGCATCTATCCCGCCATCCAGGCCAGCCGCATGGACGTGGTTTCGGCTCTGCGTTTCGAGTAGGGAGGCGGTATGGCGGATATCGGAAACATGGCTGCCAGGGGGACGCAGACCGCGGGCTTCCTCAAAGAACAGTCCGTGGGAGCCGGGAAGAACAGCTCGAGCGCAACAGGCGAGAGCAGGAACGCGCAGGGCGCGAATGCCTCAAGGCCGGGCCCGGGGCAGGGCGCCCCGGTCATTTTGGCCCGCGATGTGCGCAAGCGCTACGCGGGCTTTGCGCCGGTCCTGCGCGGCGTGAACCTGGACGTGTACCCGGGCGAGATAGTGGCCATCATGGGCCCTTCGGGTTGCGGCAAGTCCACCATGCTCCACGTGCTGGGGCTTTTGCACGCTCCGGACTCCGGAACCGTGGAAATCCTGGGAAAGGACGTGCTCTCCCTGAACCGCGAGGAGACCGCGGCCTTTCGGCGGGACAACCTGGGCTTTGTCATGCAGCAAAGCAACCTCTTCGACCACTCGACGGTGTTCGAGAACGTGGAGTTCCCGCTCATCTACCGCGAGGTTCCGGCCGAGGAGCGCTGGCCCAGGGTCATCCGCGCCCTCGAGCTCGTGCGCCTCTCCTCGCGCGTGCACTACCCGAGCAACCGCCTCTCCGGCGGCGAGCAGCAGCGCGTGGCCATTGCCCGCGCCATGGTGAACAACCCCCGCATCCTCATGGCCGACGAGCCCACGGGCGCCCTCGACCAGCGCACGAGCCGCCTCGTCATGGAAAATTTCCGCACGCTGTGCCACACGGGCGGCGTGGCGCTTGTCATGGTGACCCACGATGCCAACATGGCCGAATTCTGCGACACGGTCTACACCCTCGAGGAAGGCGTGCTCGTCTGCCAGCGCCGCGAGATTCCGGAGATTCCCGGGGGCGTCAGGGCGGACCTTCTGAAGGGCCCGGACATCCGCCTCTCCACGGCCATGGTGTCTTCCAACTTCCTCAAGGCCGGCGGCGAGGGCCCGCGCACCCAGGCGCACATGCTGCACGAAAAGGGCCTGCTCACCCACGTGGTGACGCTCCAGGC
>CAZWOT010000076.1:0-10338 GCA_964635595.1 uncultured Desulfovibrio sp. | reverse complement strand
TGCTTGCGCCTTTCCGGACGGTCTGTTATATTTCGAGCATGGAATTGGCCGCTCCAGCCGCATTCGAGCGCATTCTAAGGATTCGGCGCGTAGGGCCAGGGACTTGGAACACCCCGTCATGTTCTCGGCCTGTGGCTGCGGCCCTGGCTGCGGCTCTGCGGTTTTCTCGGTGCGACGAAAGATTATACCCGCAAGAGCAGGTGGCGGGCTCGTCGCCGTTGTCCTGGGAAACTCTCCCTGTGGACTATAGCAGCCCTGTCTCACCGGCCAATTCCCCTCCTTGTCCAGGTGCAGTCATGACAGGACTGTCTTCAAGGAAAACGGGCAGATGCAGGCAAAAGACGGCAGGCTTCCGGAAAAATGGAGTGCCGCGTCCTGCTGTTTTTGGAAAAGTACAGGGCAGGTGCGGAGCGCTTGTGCAAACAAAAAGTCCCGTGCTAGCCTCCGGGCAGCTCCAGGACAGGTTGCGGACGCGTCCCGAACGCAGGCCAGGCCGCGATCTGCGCCCATCAAAGCCGGTTTCCCCCGCCACTCGAACTCCAGACCATGAGGAGACGCCGTCGCGACACGGCCAAACGACCATGAAAAAACTCTTCCTTTCCCTCGCCCTTTTCCTCTGCACCGGCCTTCTTCTTGCCGGCAACGCCCTTGCCGACGGAGCCCCCGTCGTCCGTATCGACACCACGCTTGGCGCCATCACGGTCCGCCTCGAGCCGCGCAAGGCTCCGGTGACCACGCAGAACTTCCTCGACTACGTGGATGCCGGCTTCTACGACGGGACCATCTTCCACCGCGTCATCAAGGGCTTCATGATCCAGGGCGGCGGCTACGACAGGGACATGAAGGAACGTCCCACCCGCGCCCCCATCAAGAACGAGGCTTCCACCCAGCTGCGCAACCGCAGGTACACCATCGCCATGGCCCGCACCTCGGCTCCGGACAGCGCCACGGCCCAGTTCTTCATCAACGTGGCCGACAACCGCTTCCTCGACCCCGACAAGGCCCAGGACGGCGTGGGCTACGCCGTGTTCGGCGAGGTCATCCAGGGCAAGGAAGTGGTGGACAAGATTGCCGGCGTGCCGACCTCCAACGCCCACCGCATCTTCAAGGACAAGCCCGTGGAGGACGTGACCATCCTCTCCGCCAGGGTGGTGAGCAGATAGCGTCCGCCGGGACAGGTTCCCGACTTTTTTCAAGTTTTTTTGGAGTGTCCGGCTCCTTTCGGACAGGCCCGTTCAATCCCCGGGCCCGTTCCGTTCAGAAGAGCCTCTCCAGTATTCCGGCCGCCAGCAGGCGGCCTTTTTGATCGTACAAGACCGCGGTCTGCCCCGGAGCCGAGAGCTGGGCAGGCTCGAGAAGCCCGATTTCGAGCGTGCCGTCCGCATGGACCTTGACCCTGGCCGGCAGGGGCTCCTGGCGGTAGCGCAGGCGGGCAAGGCAGGGGGCGGGAATCTCGCAAGGCTCCACGTGGAAGTTGACGTGCGAGACGGATGCCCCGGTCACGCTCGTCTTCTCCTTCGGGCCCACGTAGAGGCGGTTTTGGGCGGCGTCCTTGCCGAGCACGTAGAGGGGCTCGCTCCAGGCGACGCCAAGGCCGCGCCGCTGGCCCTCGGTGTACTGCCAAAGGCCCTTGTGGCGGCCGACAACCTTGCCCGTGACCACCTCCACCATGTCGCCCTCTTTCGCGACATCCGGCATGTTCGCAAGGCGCGGGCCAAGAAAGTCCCGATAGCCGTTGGGCGTTGGCGGCACAAAGCAGATTTCCTGGCTCTCCGAGGGCACGGGCACGGTCAGTCCCGCCTCGGCGACCAGCCGGCGTGCCTCGGCCTTGGTGATGCCCTCGAGCGGAAAGGCCACATGCACAAGCCTCTTTCTTGGCACGAGGCCCAAAAAATAGCTCTGGTCCTTCGCAAGATCCCGGGCCCGTCTGATGAGCGGCCCCTCGCCGCCATAGGGATGGCCATGGTCGAGGGCCACGTAGTGGCCGGTGACGAGGGCTGATGCACCAAGCCGCCGCGCTTCCTCGAAAAGAGCTCCGAACTTGATTTCCCGGTTGCAGCGCGAGCAGGGATTGGGGGTGAGCCCAGCCCCCCAGGCGCTCACGAAGGGCGAGACCACCCTTTTCTCGAACGCCTCGCGCAGGTCGAGCAGATGGAAGGGCACGGAAAGCTTCGCACAGGCCGCCTCAAGCCCCTCGACGGCCCTTGCATCTTCCTGCCCGTCCCCGTGCATCCTCGCGTGCACGGCCAGAACCTCGCGGCCCGCGGCATGACTTAAAATCAGGGAGCAGAGGCTGTCCACTCCGCCGGAAACGGCGACCGCCAGGGGCCCCTGGGGCAGCCTGGCGGCGAAACTGGAAGTATTGTGCATGCAAAGGCGCCTTAACCGGCAATATCGTTCCGGTTACGGTCTTTTTTGGGGGGGTACTGCTGCCCCATCCATGAAAAATCAGAGAATCTGTTCGAGGAACTGCTTGAGGCGCGGGTGGTGCGGATTGCCGAACATGTGATCCGGCGTTCCCTGCTCGAGGATCTGCCCCTGGTCCATGAAGATGACGCGGTCGGCCACCATGCGGGCGAAACCCATCTCGTGGGTGACGCAGCACATGGTCATGCCTTCCTCGGCGAGACTGACCATGACGTCGAGCACCTCGCCCACCATTTCCGGGTCCAGGGCCGAGGTGGGCTCGTCGAAGAGCATGATTTCGGGCTGCATGGCAAGCGCCCTCGCGATGGCCACGCGCTGCTGCTGGCCGCCGGAGAGCATGGAGGGGTAGACGGTGGCCTTGTCGGAGATGCCGACCTTTTGCAGAAGCTTCAGGGCCCTGACCTCGGCCTCGGCCTTGGAGAGGCCCAGAAGGCGTCTGGGGGCCATGGTCAGGTTCTGCATGACCGTCTTGTGGGGAAAGAGGTTGAACTGCTGGAAGACCATGCCCACGTTGCGGCGCAGGCGGTTGAGCTCGTGCTCGCGGCAGTGGGAGATGTCCTGGCCGCGGATGGCGATGCTGCCCTTGTCGATGGTCTCGAGGCGGTTGATGGAGCGCAGAAGCGTCGACTTGCCCGAGCCGGAGGGGCCGATGATGACCACGCGCTCCTTGGGCTGCACGGTGAGATTCACGTCCTGCAGGGCCGTGAGCTGGCCGAAGAACTTCCAGACGTGGGAAATCTCGATGATGGGCTGGGCGTCCCGAGCGGGGCCCGAGTCCTTGCCGGAGCTCATCTTCTCCGGCATTGCGCCGCCCGAGTCGGGTGCTCCCTGTTCGGCCCTGTCCTGGCGGATGACCTTAGCGTTTTCTGTCATAGTAGTTCAGCTTGGCCTCCATGATGGACACGCACTTCGAGAGCAGCAGGGTGATGACGAGGTAGACGAGGGCAACGATGGTGTAGGTCTCGAAGTAGAGGTAGGTCTTGGCCGCGAAGCTGCGCCCTCGCTGCATGATGTCGGGCATGGCCATGACCGAGACGAGCGAGGTGTCCTTGAGCATGGCGATGCACTCGTTGCCGACCGGGGGCAGGATCGTTCGCCAGGCCTGGGGGAGGATCACGTAGAACATGGTCTGGAATCGGTTGAAGCCGAGCGAGCGGGCCGCTTCCGTCTGTCCCTTGGGAATGGCCATGATGCCGGCGCGAAAGACCTCGCCCATGTAGGCGCCGTAGCAGAAGGCGATGGCGACCACGGCGCTCGTGAAGCTCGAGACCTGCAAGAAGCGGGAAAGGGCGTAGTAGATGTAGAAGATCTGCACGAGCAGGGGGATGCCGCGGATGATCTCGACATAGGTGGACGCGCCCAGGTTGATGAAGGGGTTGCGGGCGATGCGCCCAAGGCCCGTCAGAAGCCCCAGGGGCACGGCGCAGCAGATGGCGCACAGCGTGACCTTGAAGGTCACCATGATGCCGTCCGGCAGAAAGGTCAGCACGTCCAGGTAGGGGTCCGGCCAGGCCGCGCACAGGACGAACAGGGTGACGATGGCGCCGGTGAGGGAAATGGACCAGGCCGAGATGATCTTCCTGCTCCAGGGCTTCGGTATGGACGGGCCCTCGGTGGTGATCACCACGATGTTGCCGAAGCTTTCCTTCTCGGCGCGCTTGTCGGATTGGTTTGGCATCGCTGGTTCGCTCCCCCCTTGCGCCCGAAGGGCCGTCGTGCGCCCTGTGCGAAAAAGGTTCCCGTCAGGGCAGGCCCGGGGGCTTTTGAAATGTCGGGCGATCCGAAGGACACCTCCGGACCGCCCCTGTCCGGGAACATCCCGGACCCAGAATGTCGGCGAATGCGCGAAGCCTTCGCTATTCGGCCTTGCCGATGTGCTCGGCGAAGACCCGGTCGTAGGCGCCGGACTCGCGCACAAGGCGGATGCCCTCGTTGAGCTTGTCGAGCAGTTCCTTGTTGCCCTTCTTCACCACGAGGCCGTAGTGCTCGGGCTCGCCGAACTGCATGGCCACGCGCATCTTGTCGGCGTATTCGGCCTTCTTGTTGAGGTAGTAGAAGGCCACCGGGCTGTCGAGGGAGACCGCGTCGATGCGGCCCTGCATCATGTCCTCGATGGCGAGGCCCACGTCGTCGTACTCCTTTATGGAGCAGCCGGTGTCGAGCTTTTCGAGCGCCATGAGGGAGGAGTTGCCGATCTGGCCGCCCACCTTGAGGCCCTTGAGCTCCTCGGGCCTGGTCATGGTGGAGTCCATGGGGGCCAGGATGGTGGGATGGACATCGAAATAGGGGTCGGAGATGTCGAAGGCCCTGGCGCGCTCGGGCGTGATGCTCACGGCTGCGGCCACGATGTCGTAGTTTCCGGCCGCGACGCCGGCAAAGATGCCGTCCCAGGCAATGTTGCGCACGTCCACCTCGAAGCCGCAGGCCTTGCCGATTTCCTTCATGAGGGCGGGATCGAAGCCGGTGGGCTGCTTGTTGTCGTCGAGGTACTCCATCGGGGGGAAGGTGCAGTCGGTGGCGACCACGTAGGTCTCGACCGCAATGGCCGGACTGGCGAGACTCATGGTCAGGACAGCGGCCGCGAGGAGAAGTTTCTTGAGCAAGGGGGCGGACTCCTTGAGGTTTGCGGGGCGCTCCGCGGGGGAAAAATCCGGCGGGGGCCGGGGCGGCTCCCCGGTTTGGGGCCATCATGAGCCCCGGGTGGTTGTCGCCACTAAATAGACGCCCCGGGCACGTGTGGTCAAGAAAAGATCCGCGTTCCGCGGCCTTGAAGGGAGCGGGGATCGTGGGCTACAGTGGCCTTCCCTGAAAAGCCCCGACGCCTTTGTGAAAAGAGCCGTAATTTCGGGGATTCAAGGACCACTTTCCCATTCCCCCTCTCCGTCGGGCCCCGATGGCCCGGCCAGGACCCCTCACGACGTGCACGTCAAGGAGAGCCCCCGCAGGAACCGGGCTTTTGATGGCCCTGCCAGTCGGGGGCATGCGACCATATGAGCGACATGAAGGTTGTAATCATGTGCGGCGGCAAGGGAACGCGCCTTCGCGAGGAGACCGCGGTGAAGCCCAAGCCCATGGTGGAGATAGGCGGCAGGCCCGTTCTCTGGCACATCATGCACATCTACGCCCGTTTCGGCTTTTCCGACTTCATTTTGCCCCTGGGCTACAAGGGCGACGTCATAAAGCAGTACTTCGCGGACTACCACCGGCGCCACAGCGACTTTACCGTGGATTTGAAAAGCGGCGCCATCACCACGGACTTCAGCGACATCGAGGACTGGCGCGTGACGCTGTGCGACACGGGCGAGGAAACCCTGAAGGGCGCGCGCCTGAAGCGCGTCGCCCGCCACATCGACACGGACCGGTTCATGGTCACCTACGGCGACGGGGTGGCGGACATCGATTTGAACGCCCTCATCCGCTTCCATGAGGAGTCCGGCTGCATCGGCACCTTCACGGGCGTGCGCATGCCCTCGCGTTTCGGCACCGTGCGCACCGACGAGGCAGGCAAGATCCTCTCCTGGGAGGAAAAGCCGGTGCTCGACGAGTACATCAACTGCGGCTTTTTCGTGTTCAGGCGGGAATTTCTGGACTATCTCTCGGAAGACGAGGCCTGCGACCTCGAAAAGGAGCCGCTGACGCGCCTTGCGGCCGAGGGACAGCTCTCCATGTATCCCCATCCCGGCAAGTGGCAGTGCATGGACACCCTGCGCGACAGCCTGCTTCTGAACGAGCTCTGGGACAAGGGCCAGGCCTTCTGGGCCAAATGACAAGCCAGCACAAGACAGGCATGCGCCGTTCGCCCATGTCGGGAAGAGGACGCATCTTCATGAAAAATCAGTACACGTTCACGCATGACGCGCTCGAGAAATGCCTCGGCATCATGATGCCGAGGCTGAACGAGCAGGATCGGCGAATTTTCGCGGCCGCGTTGGGGGAAATGCTGGGGCCCGGCGGCATGGAGTGCGTCGGCGGCATCACCGGGCTCTCGCAGACGGCGCTTGCACAGGGCCGCAGAGAATGCGCCGAACTTGTCTGCACCCCCAGGGCCCGCACTTCGGCAGACGCACTGGCCGGCAGGCGGATACGCAAGGAAGGCGGCGGCAGGAAAAGGGCCAGTGAGGCAAATCCGGGCTTGCTGGAGGCGCTGGACGGGCTGATCGATGGGGGCGAGCAAGCCGCAGGCTGCGGGAATGCCCTGCGCTGGACGACAAAAGGCACCGGCACGCTGAGCAGGCTTCTCAAGGAGCTTGGCCACAACGTGAGTTCGAACACGGTGGCCAGGGAATTGAGGGACATGGGCTTTGTCCTGCAGCCAGGCCGCGGACCGGCACGAAAGGGCGACAGGGACCGGGATGCCCAATTTCGGCTCGTCAACGAGCAGTGCCGGGCGTTTTCGGCGCAAATGTGCCCGGTATTCTTTGCGGAGGCTAAAAAGGTCAAGACCGTGTGGAAAGACGGCCATATTTTGCCATTCTGTGCACGCAGCAGGGATGAGGACAATGCCGTTGCGGGCGATGCGGACATCAGGGACGCGGCGGAGTCCGCGGTCGCGCGCTTGTGCGACTGGTTGCACAAAGATGGCAGCGGGCGGTTCCCGCACGCGACAAGGCTCCTCTTCGTGGCCGACTGCGGCGAAGGGCACCGGGCACGGACATGGAAAACGGCTCTCCCGGAGCTTGCCGACAGGTCGGGCCTGTCGGTCCACGTTTTGCATTTTCCGCCCGGCACGACGAAATGGGACAACAAGAAGCATCTGTTTTTTTCCGAGGTGACGTCGTTTTGGAAAGGACATCCACCGGAAACGGTCGTGATTGACGTGTCGCTCGTCAATGTCGCAAACGCATTGTCTACTCAGGATGCGTCCTGCATGATCGACAATGCGCATGAGCTGGGAACAAACGATATTGCCGGCAATCCGGATGCCTCAGCCATTGAGGAAGAGAACCCGCAGGACGGGTGGAGTTGCGTGATTTGTTCACGTTATCCCGTCTGGAAATGGCGTTCCAAACGGAAATGACGGCTTTTTTACGTCCTTAGGGAACGATCAAACCGGCAAACAACAAGGAAATATGCATGTTTCATGACGTCTACCGTGGCCGCAGGGTGTTCGTGACAGGCCACACGGGCTTCAAGGGCTCGTGGCTCTCGGCCTGGCTCGTGCAGATGGGGGCCGAGGTCACCGGGTATTCCCTCGACATCCCGACAAGCCCCTCCCATTTCGAGGCCATGGGGCTTGGCGCCCACATGCACGACATCCGCGGCGACATCCGCGATCGCGAGGCCCTCGGGAAGGCCATGGCCGAGGCAAGGCCGGAGATGGTCTTCCATTTGGCGGCCCAGGCGCTGGTCAGGCTTTCCTACAACGAGCCTGCCGCCACCTTCGAGGCCAACGTGCTCGGCACCCTGAACGTGCTCGAGGCCGTGCGGGCAACGCCCTCGGTCGACACTCTCGTGTCCATCACCTCCGACAAGTGCTACCGCAACGACGAGCAGGTCTGGGGCTATCGCGAAAACGACCACCTGGGCGGATACGACCCCTATTCGGCCTCCAAGGGCTGCGCCGAGATAGTGGCCCACTCCTACTTCAAAAGCTTCTTCAAGGATGGCCCTGCCTGCGCCACCGTGCGCGCCGGCAACGTGGTGGGGGGCGGCGACTGGGCGCTCGACCGCATCGTGCCCGACTGCGCGAGAGCCTGGGCCAGGAACGAGCCCGTGCTCGTGCGCTCCCCGCACGCGACGCGCCCCTGGCAGCTCGTGCTCGAGCCCCTCTCGGGGTACCTGTGGCTTGGTGCCCTTCTGCGCGAGGGCGCCGCATCCCCCTTTGCGCTCTCGGGCGAGGCCTACAACTTCGGCCCTGCTGCAGACGTGAACAACCCCGTCTCGGACGTGGTGAAGGAGCTTGCCCGCCACTGGCCGGGCTTCAGAAGCGAGATGGACATGAGCGTCGAGGCCACGCGCAAGGAATGCACGCTTTTGAAGCTGTGCTGCGACAAGGCCCTTGCCTGCCTCGGCTGGAAGGCCACCCTCGATTTCGAGGAAACCATGCGCTACACGGCCGAGTGGTACCGCCGCTTCTACCAGGGCGGAGGCTGTGACGACGGCATGCTCGACTTCACCCTTGGCCAGATCTCGGCCTACGCCAACGCGGCCGAGATGCGCGCAGTGCCCTGGGTCAAGTAGACGACGTCGCAAGAAACAGGCAGGCCCTCGGCCCCGATACCGGGGAAGGGCCTGCTTTTCCTGGCCGCCCGTCCCGCATGAAGCGGCTCAGGCGGCCTGCGTCGAGGAGGAAACATGGAAGGCAAGGTGCACGCCACGTCCATCGTGGGCGTGGAATACATGGACCTTGACGTGGTCGGGACCGGGGCAGGGGACGTTCTGCACATGCTGCGGCCCGATCTGCCCTTTGCGAGGATGCTGGACCCCGAGACGCTCGCCGTGGGGGAAATCTACTTTTCCGAGGTGAAGCCGGGGGCCGTGAAGGCCTGGAAGCGCCACGGGCGCCAGACCCAGCATTTTTGCGTGCCGGTGGGAAGCCTTGGGGTGGTGCTCTACGACGATCGCACAAACAGCCTCACCCATGGCGCCGTGCAGGGCATCGTGCTTGGCAGGAAGGACAAATATGTCCTTCTGCGCATTCCGCCCCTGGTCTGGTACGGCTTTTGCGCCTTCGGGGAGGGTCCCGCGATCATCTGCAACGCGGCCGACATCCCCCACGACCCCTCCGAGGCCGAAAAGCTCGACTTTCGGGCTGCAGGAGGATTCCCCTTCGACTGGACGAGCGGGGAAGCCCTTGCAAAGCTCAAAGCCGGCGAGAAACTGTTGGGGGAAGCGAAGTGAGAGCGGCCGAATTTTTCGAGAAATGCCTTGCGGGCTATCCTGAGGGCGCCCGGAAGAAGGATTTCAGGGTTTTTGCGCGTACCTGGTGGAAGCTTCTGCGCCCGCCCTTTTTCATTACCGCGGCCATGCCCGTGTGCGTGGCGCTGGCCTTTGTGCTGCGGGAGGGCGTCGTCCCGGACGGCACCTTCTGGCTCAAGTTCGCGGGCCTGCTTCTTGGCTGCTTCTGCGGGCTCACCATAGCCAACCTCGCCAACGAGCTTTTCGACTACGTGTTGGGCGTGGACGATCGCGAAGGGGCCATCGGCGGCACGGGCATGATTCAGGCGGGCCTTGTCTCCTGCCGCGAGCTTTTCTTCGCGACCCTGCTCTTCGTCGTCCTGACCCTCGCAATCGGGCTTGCGCTCGTCTGCTCGCTGCCCGCCAACCTGCACGCACCACTCATCCTTCTGACGCTCTTTGCCGTGGCCTCGGCCGTCTTCTACGTGGCCCCGCCCATCCGCTACGGCTACAGGGGCCTTGGCGAGGTCATGGTGGGCCTCAACATGGGCCTTGTCATCGTGGGCGCCTCGTCGGCCATCCTGGCGGGAGCGTTCGACGAGCGCTCTCTGGCCGTCTCCCTGCCCGTGGCCGGCATGGTGGCGGGCATTCTCTACTACCAGAGCCTGCCGGAAATCGAGACGGATCTGGCCGCAGGCAAGAAAACCCTCGCCAACATCCTCGGCAAGGACCACGCGCTCTTTGCCTTTCGCCTGTGGTGGCCGGCCATCTGGTTTCTCATGTTCAACCTGTGGCTCTCGGACCTTGCCGGCTGGCCCGTGGTCTTCTGTCTTCTGGCCGTGCCCTTCTGGCTCAAGGCTCAGCGCCTCATAGCCGCCCACGGGGACGGCGACTGGCTTCCCCTGGACGCCCACGGCCATCTTGTGCGCCTGTGCTACCTCATTTCCGGGGCTGCCCTCGTCTGGGGAGCCGCGACTGCCTGAGGGCATGGGTCCGGACCCGACATTTGCAGACCCGGCTTTGCAGACCCGGCTTTGCAGACCCGGCTTTGCAGACCCGGCTTTGCAGACCCGG
>CAZWOT010000075.1:5740-10405 GCA_964635595.1 uncultured Desulfovibrio sp. | reverse complement strand
GGCCGCCACCACCGGGACGACCTCCGCCAGGACCGCCTCCGCCACCGCCGGGACGGCCGCCACCGCCACCACCGGGACGGCCGCCACCACCGGGACGGCCGCCACCACCGGGACGGCCGCCACCACCGGGACGGCCGCCACCACCGGGACGACCTCCGCCAGGACCGCCTCCGCCACCGCCGGGACGACCTCCGCCGCCACCACCGGGACGGCCGCCACCACCACCGCGTTGCGGTCCGGGAGGAGCAGCCTGGGCGCTCGGGGCAAGCAGCGACGTCGCCAGGATGGCGCCTGCTGCGAACAGGCCTTTGAGCAAGAAACGTCTGCTGAGCATACGACCTCCAAGTGCCCTGTTCGGGCACCCTTAGTCAGTTGAAGGTTATGTGGCTACTTTGGGGCTCCCTTGGGATCCTTCTTCGGATCGTTCTTGGGGGCTGCCTTGGCGGGTTCGGATTTCTTGGGTTCGGTCTTTGCGGGTTCCTTCTTGGGATCCTTTTTCGGATCAGGCTCCTTGGCGAAGGCGTCGCCGGCCTTGAAGGCGGCGCCGAGAGCCATGGCGCAGGCGAGGCCCTTCAAAAGTTCTCTTCTTTCAAGCATTCTGGCAACTCCTATTTGGGCCCGCCGGGCTTTTTGGGATCATTGTGCCTGGGCTCGGGTTTCTTCGGCTCAGGCTTCTTGGGCTCAGGCTTTTGGGGTTCCGGCTTTTTGGGTTCCGGCTTTTTGGGTTCCGGTTTCTTCGGTTGCGGCTTCGGCGGCTCGGGAGCGGCCATGGCGACCTTTGCGGTCACGGCCGACGCCGTCGCCACGGCAAAACCGGCGAAAATCGTCTTGAGCAGTTCTCTGCGTGCAAGCATTCGGGTCTCCTGTATGTCGTGCCCCGCACATGCGATGTGTCACGCAGTTCGGGTCACGCAAGTCGGTCGCACTGCATGTTGCGACAACGCAAGAAAGCAGATTGGGATTCTCCCAATGCTAATTGCAATTTAGCTTGTCCCCAAGAAAAAAGTCAAATCCCGATCATGGACGCGCATGCTCTTGTTGACAGGGCACTCAAAGCGCTTCAAGAAGACATTTCAGACATGTGGGACATTTTGGAGACATCGCGTACTATACACATTTGTACGCGATGTCGGCCAGTTGACTCTGGAACCGGGCGCGCCCGCTCCCGGCATGAGGATGCATCCCGTGGACATATTGAGGCCCTATCAGAAGAGTGCCGTGGAAACCCTCCAGCGGCTGGCAAGAGAAAAGCAGTTTCTCCTGCTCCAGGCAGCGACAGGCGCGGGCAAGACCGTCATGGCCGCGAGCCTCATGCAGCACTACGCAGACAACTGGCGTTTTCGCTGCCTCTTTCTTGCCCACAAGGCCATCCTCGTGCGCCAGGCCCTCTCCCGCATGCAGGCGACCTTCGAGGACGCCGATTTCGACGTGAACGTGCTCTGCGCCTCGGTGGAGCGCCCGGGAACGGCCTCCGGGCACATCATCGTGGCTTCGCCCCAGACCCTTGCCCGCAGGCTCGACGATTTGCCAAAGGTCGACGTCGTCATCATCGACGAATGCCACCGGGTGCCCCCCAAGGGGCAGTCCTCCCTCTACGCGGAAGTGATCCGGGCCGTGACCGCAAAGCGCCCGGGCGCACGCGTCTTCGGCATCACGGCGACTCCCTGGCGCCTGGGCCAGGGCCCCATCTACGGTCCCTCCATCAAGCCCGGTCTCGAGTCCTGGTGGGACACCCTCGACGTCCGCCTCTCCATTGCCGAGCTGCAGGAAGAGGGGTGGCTCTCCCCGCTCACGGCCCTTTGCTGTGCACCGGACGAGGTGCTTCTGGCCGTCCCCGTGGGCAGCTCCGGCGACTTCAGCGAAGACGCCCTCGAGGCCACGCTTTTGAAGCCCCTGCACCTGGGCAGCGCCGTCAAGGCCGTGGAGACCCATTGCGCCGGCAGAAGCCGTATCGCTGTCTTTTGCGTCACCATCGCCCACGCAAGGGCCCTTGCCGCGCGCTTTCGCGAGGAGGGGTTCCTGGCCGCGGCCATCGACAGCAAGATGGGCCAACAGTCGAACCTGGACACGCTTCATGCCTTCGAGCGGGGAGAGATACGGGTGCTCTGCTCGGTGGGCATGCTCACCGAGGGCTGGGACTGCCCGGCCACGGACTGTCTTGTCCTGTGCCGCCCCACCCTCTCGCCGGCGCTCTACGTGCAGATGGTGGGACGCGGCCTGCGCGTGGCCGAGGGCAAGACGGACTGCCTGCTCGTGGATCTCTCCGGCAACGTGTACCGCCACGGCTCACCCAATGCGCCCCGCATCCGCCAGGGCCGCCACGAGTTCGAGGAAATTGGGGGCTTTTCCTCCTCCAGGGACGAGGAGGAGCAAGTACGCCGCTGTCCCTTCTGCGACGCCGTCCTTCCGGAAGAGGTCGGGCTCAAATGCCCCGAATGCCTCTCCCCCTTCTACGACTTCGAGGAGTCGCGCAAGAACTTCCGCGAAATCGACCTTTCCTTGCTGGAGAGCCGCATGCGTCATGGCGAGGAGGTGCGGAAGGTCCGCGAGGAGAAGTTCGCAAGGGAAACGGAGCTCGAGAAGGAGCGCGAGCGGGCAAAGGCCGAGGCCAGGGCACGCTGGAAGGCCTCGCTCCTGAACGGGGGAAAGCCCGTGGTTGCCCGCGTCGTCGGCTGCACAAGCCCCGAAAACTACCGCATCCGCAACGGCGCCGCGGCAGGCGCCCTGGCTCTCAAGGTGGACCTTGTGGTTGAAGTGGAGGGCGTCGGCAGGCGGGGCGTGCAGCTTGTGCTCGATCCCGAAGGCGCCATGGGGCGCAAGGCCCGCTCGGCCTTCTGGGCCCTGCGCGAAAGCCGCGATTTCTGGAAGGTCTGCGGCAAGGGGACCTTTCCGGCGAGCAGGGCCGGCATCGTGGCACGCTGGCCCGACGTGCGCCTGCCCGACAAGGTGGTCGTCAAGCAGACCATGGGCGGCTGGGTGAAAATCCTCTGGAACGAAGACGTGAAAACGGTCGAGGCAGGGGAGTCCGACACAGCCGAAAACGAAGGCCGCAAAGCCGCTTCAGGAAAATCGGGCGAATCCGCCTGACAAGACCAGGAGCCAGGTCCTCCCGGCTTCATGGTCATGGGCATCCTGGGCCGTTTATCGCATCAAACAAATGCGTAAACCTCTCGCAATATCGCGTGATTCTTTGAAAAACGTCCTTTTTCACGGCATTTCGCCCACTTGGCAGGGAACACGCAAGGGGCTAGAAGGAAAGAGTCAGAAAGGAAAATCTTGCAAGCCCATGAGCGTCTCTTCGAGAATCTCATGACACGCTTGCGAAGATTCCGCGATTCCCCCGCTGCATCAGCATCACCCCACCTTCAATTCGGAGAATCACGATGCGCAGACGCGATTTTCTGCTCATGCTGTGCGCGTTTGCCGGCACGTCGCTCGTGTCCGGCTGCACGTAGCCTCCCTACTACGGCGGCGGCAATCCCCCGCCACCGCCTCCTCCCCGTGGCGGCAGACCCGCGCCGCCCCCGCCGCGCGGCGGCGGTCCGCGTCCCGGAGGTCCAGGCCCGAAGCCCGGTCCAGGCGGCCCCAGACCCGGTCCAGGCGGACGTCCCGGCGGCGGTCCCAAACCGGGCCCCGGCGGACGTCCTGGCGGCGGCCCCAAGCCAGGTCCCGGTGGACGTCCTGGCGGCGGAAAGCCGGCCCCTGGCGGGCGTCCCGGAGGAGGCAAGCCCGGCGGCGGCAGGCCTTCCGGCGGTCCGCAGCACATGCAGGGCGGCCCACGCAGGTAGGATGAATCCCGCCGCGGCTCGGTCATCGGATTTTGTCGGGCGCACTGCCTGAACAGACGGTTCTTCACGGGCAGGAGCGAACAGGAAACCCCTCGCTCCTGCCCTTTCTTGTGCCCTTTTGCCCCGCGCATACGGGACCCGCGCCTCTTCAGGGGAAACGCATTTCGAGCCTTGCGTCCTTGCCGTCCCTTGAATGCCTCTCGAGAAACCGTTTGACGGTTGACGGGGCGACTGCATCTTGCCTGGACCGCGAAACACGACAGGAAAAATCCATCAGCAACATCATGTGACACAGAGTCGAGCAACATGATTTGCACGCAAATTCCGGCATTTGCGTCGGGACTTGCAAAATGTGCGCAAAATCAAGATAAAGAAAGCATGTCGCATCCTCGGACACCCCTGTGTCCTGGGAGCGTCGGGAAGGCTCCCAAACGGGACACCTCTCCCCCATGTTGCTGCTCGCACACGGGATTCACTTTTCCAGCAGCGACACCCTATTGGAGAACAACAATGCTGAGACGCAATTTTCTGCTCGGTCTGTTCGCCCTGACGGGCGGGGCCCTTGCGGGATGCACCAGACCGCCCTACTACGGAGGCGCCACGCCTCCCCCGCCGCCTCCTTCCGGTGGCCACTCTTCTCCCCCGCCTGCTCCGCGCGGAGGCGGACCTGCTCCCGGAGGCGGACACCCCGGTGGTCAGCCCGGAGGCGGACACCCCGGTGGTCAGCCCGGAGGCGGACACCCCGGTGGTCAGCCCGGCGGAGGCAGGCCCGGTGGCGGGCAGCCTGGCGGTCAGGGCGGCAGGCCCGGCGGTGGGCAGCCTGGCGGTCAGGGCGGCAGGTCCGGTGGCGGGCAGCCCGGCGGTCAGGGCGGCAGGC
>CAZWOT010000075.1:0-5640 GCA_964635595.1 uncultured Desulfovibrio sp. | reverse complement strand
GGCGGTCAGGGCGGCAGGTCCGGTGGCGGGCAGCCCGGCGGTCAGGGCGGCAGGCCCGGTGGCGGACAGTCCGGTGGTCAAGGCGGCAGGCCCGGAGGCGGACAGTCCGGCGGCGGACGTCCATCTGGCGGTGGCGGCCAGCAGCAGCCCGGTGGCGGTGGCGGCCAGCAGCAGCCCGGTGGCGGTGGCGGCGGCCGCAGATAGCCTCCGACCTCGATTTTTCCCAGGGGGAGTCCCGACGGCTTCCCCTCCCGTTTTTGGGCCTCGGTTCCCTTTGGGGGTCGGGGCCCTTGCTGTTTGCCCCGCACGTCCCGCATGAATGCCGCCCGCAATCGGGCTCGGGTCAGGGGCAAGCCGAGCCTGTCATGGATGGCAAAAGAGCCCAACAGTCGCTCCCGGCAGGCCATGGGCACCCTAAAGCTTTGCCCCCGCATGTCGAAAAGAGCTTGTGACGGGACACGAGTCCCCTGAAGGAACTCGGGCCTTCTGAAGGGCAGGTGTCCCCAGTTGGCAATCTCAAAGACAAGGATACTCGCACATGCTTTCAACCGCTGCCTTCTCGGAGCTCAGGGACCTCATCAGGAACGGACAGGGCAAGGAGGCCAGAAACCGGCTTCTGGCCCTGCAGGCCGGCTGTCTTGCCCTGCAGGAGGAAAACCGTCATCTCAGGCTCAGGCTCGAAGCCCTGGAAGGCATGGTCCGCTTCAAGGACCATCCGAAAAACGACGGCGGATTTCTCTGGCTCGAGACGGACGAGGGTCGCGAGGGCCCCTTCTGCCCCATGTGTCACGAGGCGGATCAAAGCCTCATCCGGCTGCGCCCGCACCACGGCGCCTGGCGCTGCCCCTCCTGCGAGACCACCGTTGCCGAGGCCGGCAACGGGGAAACGCTTGCCGCAGTTCTCCCCTTCGACAAAAGGCGGCTCAAACGCCAGGCCTGCCTGTCCGACGACGAATAGCCCATGCCGGGCCGCTCAACCCCGCACGCATCCCGAGGGAGAAAGGAAACTTTCTCCCTCTTCCTATTTGGGCAAAAGCCGTCGGAGCAGACCCGGCCTGCCGGCTCAATGGCCCTTTTCCCGCAGGGCCCGTTCCTTGCGCATCTGCACGCGGTGAATGAAGTAGTGGCGCACGTAGACCTTGATGCCGTGGCGGTGGCGAACCACCAGAAAAACCGACGAGACGGTCACGAGGCAGGCCAGTATGGTGCTCGGGCGCACTTCCTCGCACCCGAGCCACCAGCCGAGGAAGATGCCTATGACCGGCACCACGTACTCGTAGGAGACGGCAAGCGACACGGAGACGTTGGCGAGAAGCCAGAGATAGCTCCAGTAAGCTATGAATGAGCCGCCCACCACCATCCAGGCAAAGGCCGCGAGATTGGCAGGGCCCATGTTTTCCGGGCGGAAGGTGGCTGCCTCCCCGAGAAGGAGGCCCGCAACGACGCTCTCCACCCCGCCCAGGAAAAGGATGAGTCCCGTGGACTCGAGCATGGAATAGTTCCTGCCGACGGGTATCTTCTTCATGACGAGGGAGCCCGCCACCCAGCCGCACACGGCGCCCAGAAGAATCACGATGCCGAGAAGGCTTCCCGCGGCCTCGCTCTGCTCCCGCAGGGAAAGGAAGACGACACCGCAGGCACCCGTGATCATCCCCACGCACTGGGGCAGGTTGGGACGCTCTTCGCCGGCGAATAGCCAGGCGCCAAGAAGCATGAAGATGGGCGTCGAGCTCATGACCACGGCCGTCACCATGGAGGAGACCCTGGTCTGGCCGAGCACGAGAAAGCCGCCCGAGGCCAGCACGAGCAAAACGGCCATGGCTGCATGCAGGGCCACGTCCTTCGCACTCGGCCTTTTCCACTTGTCCTTCAGGCAGAGGGCAAAGGCCAGCATGAGCAGACCCGCCAGGGTGTTGCGCACGCCGCACACGAGGAAGGGGCCGGCTATCTCGAGACTCAGCTTGTTGCCGAGATAGACGCTTCCCCATGAAACGTAGACAAGGACAAGCATCAGCCAGACCAGTTGGTTCGGCTTTGCGCGACCCGTATTCATGTGGAGTCCAACGTTTTCGTTCGAGGGTTGGGGGATGGTTGGAAAAAGCCTTGAAGTCCCCGGCTTTTCCCGCTTTTTGCGTCCTTGTCAAACGCCCTGGCGAAGATTTGGGCGGGCAAGGAGAAGGGGGACTTCCCCCAAGGCGCGTGCCTTGCGGGAAAATCCCCCGATAATTCCTTTTGGGCGGTCTTTTGTCCGCCTGGTCCCTGGACCTGCTACTTGGAGGGCGTGGTGCTTGCGGTGGCGTCGATGGTGAGCTGCTTGATGTCGATGTTGTCGCCCTTCCTGCGCTCTTCCTCGCGCTCCTTCTTGTGGTCCTCGTAGAGGGACTTGAACTTGGCGTACAGCGCCGGGCGGGCCTCCACCGGGGCCTCCACCAGCTGGCGAATCTGGCCCACCATCTGCAGCTGCTCGCTTTGCAGCGTGCGCACGCGCCACTGGGCCCGCATGGCCCTGGCGCTCATGCGCACCCTGTCCCAGAGCAGGATGAGGAAGCAGCATATTGCACCGAGCAGGAAGGCCGCTATGACCACGAGATAGAAGTCCAGCGTCACCGAGGGCGCGTTGTCCGTGGGCAGGAGCAGGAGGTTGAGCTGCAGGGTCACCTCGCTCGAGAGCGGTCCCTGGTTCTGGCACAGGAAGACCATGGCCAGAAAGAAAAAGACCACCATGACAAGGGCTTTCAGGTACTGCATGGATGTTCCCCCATTGAAGCGGCTTGTGCAAAGAGAACGGGAGGTTCCCGATTGAGGGCATTTAATCACAGGGCGGGCCGGGATGCAAGAAATGGAGAAACAAAACTCGGCCCGCGCAAGGCCCCGAATTGCGTACATCTGACGCGCCCTGACCGAATTTTCTCCTTACACGCCGATTCTTCCTGCCCCCTTGCCCTACCCTCTTCCGAAGTTGACTGCCAGAATGTAGAGCACGCCCGCCACAACGATCATGACGAAGTACTCGCGCAGGAGTCGCGAGCGCTCTCGCGCTGGCCAGGACAGGGGGTTGAGACAATCCGCAGCCCTTTTGCCGTAGCGGTCGGGCACACGCACAAGGGCGTAGACGAGGTAGGCCGCGACCATGGCGAACAGGCCGCAGATTGCGGCGGCAAGCGTGAGCGGTGCATGCGCACGCGCGACCAGCGCCCGAAAGACGAGCAGCTGGACCAGCCAGGGCGCGAAGCCGAAGAACTCGAGTCGGGTCCCGTGAAGCATGAAAGAACTCCTGAAGAAAGATTGTCCCTGGGTCCATTTTGCCAAAGCCATGTCCGCCAGGCAAATCGCCCGGGGGCCTGCGCGCTTTTCGAAATCGGCATCTCTGCTGACAACTCGGGCTTTCGCGCCCTTTTCCTTGGGCGCGGCTTGCGTTATGAACATGGTTGGAACGCACATGCGTCAAAACTGCTCCCTTTCCCAACGCGGCCGCCGATCACCGGCCGTCCCATGTCGCCGAGAGAATACCCGAGCCTCCCTGCCCATGGCCCAAATCATGCCCAAAAAGCCCCAACCTCGCTGCACGTTCGCGCACGCCTTCAATTTCCCTGCCATCCTCGTTTTCGCGGCCATTTTCCTTGCCGCCTGTCTTCTTGCCTGCGCCACGGCGTCCGACGCCCTTGCCAATTCCCAGTCCAATGACCATGCGCAGACGCAAGAAGCCAGCGGGGCTCAAGGCCCAGCCGCCACAGGCAACGCCCGTGCGGCTGGCGGAAACGGCGCCAATGCCGGAAGCGCCGGAAACGTCATTCCCGTGGAGGAGTCCTCCATCATGTCGGACCCCACCACCTGGCTCATCCAGTCCATACGCAGGGCGTCCAGCAGGGAAATACTGGCGGCGGTCAACGCCGGAGCCGTCATTACCGAGGAGGCGGTGTGGCTCTCGGCCATCTACACGGACGGTCCCACGCTCGCCTTCTTCCTGCAGCGGCTCGGCCTCTCGCCGCTTGCCACCTACACCATAGGCGTGCAACCCCGCGAGCGTCAGGACAAGAGCAGCGTGGGACTTGCCATGCGGCGACGCATCATGATGCAGATGTCCTCGGGCAAGCAGCAGACCAACAACCTGAGAAAGGTCAACCTCCTGCATCTCGCGGCACTCGTGGGCAACACGGACACGGCCCGCTACCTGCTGGAAGAGGGCGTCGATCCCAACGCCAAGGCCGACAACGGCATGACGCCGCTTCTCGTTGCCTACAATTCCTGGATTCGCATCTGGAATCCCATGCACGTGGCGGACAGCGCCTTCGCCACGCTCACCCGCAACACCAACTATCCGGGCTTCATCTACGCACTTCTGGACGGCGGCGCGAGCGTCCAGCCCCTCGAGGATCTCGTCGAGGAGCGGCGCGACACCATAGAGCGCTACGTGGTGGGACTTGCCGAGAACTTCGACGTGCCCATGAAGGGCGGCGGCTTCATGGCGCTTGGCGAGCTGCTCGAGAGCATCTGCACCAACACGGCCTGGGGACTCGTGGATCTCGATCTCTTCCCCAAGAACTCTCCCCACTACTGCCGCATGGTGGTCGTTTTCCTCGGCAAGCTCAAGTCCGACGGCTCCTCGCTGGCCATTCCCTTTGCCTTCCTGGACGACCGCTTCGTCCTGCCGGGAGATCTCTCGCTGGCGGAAGACCTGAACATCTGGCACGCGGGCACGACGTTCACCAGACGGGAGAACCTCGAGTTTCTGGACAGCCTCGGCGTGGACCTCTCAAACGAGGCCTACTGGGAGAAGATGGACTCCCGCTTCTAGCCCGCCCGAACATGATGCGAAAAAGGCCCCTTTCGGGGCCCGTTTCGTTTCGACAGTCCGGGAATGCCCGGCCTGTCCTTTCCTAGCGCAGGATTTCAAGGGATTCGGCGTCGAACTCGTTGGGCTTGAACGTCTCCGCGTCCACCTCGCCGCAGATGCGCACGCGCGTCTGCGGGGTGACGGTCTCGGGCCCGAAGAGACGGTAGTCGATGTCCACCATCATGGAGCCGGTCACATCCTGGAAAGTGTACTTGTCGTCGTCGAAGGGCAGCTTGTTGACGATGTTGCCGGTCAGGCAGACGTAGTCCCGGTCGAAACGAAGGGAAAGGGCCTTCTCGACGGTCATGTTGCTGACGCCCGTGGTGGCGGTGGGTCCCTGGAAGTCGGCCATGGCGGCGGAGGGGATGCCGACCGCGAACAGGGCCAGGGCGAATTTGGCCAAAGCTTTCATGTCCATGCTCCTTGTTCCGGACAACTTGCCCCCTGGAGGGGAGGTTGTCCCGGGTTTCGAAGATTGTTCAAGTCCTGAACCGATGCGCGGGTCGCTCGAGATTCCTCGAGAAAGATTTCTTGAGAAAGATTTCTTGAGAAAGATTCCTTGAGAAAGATTCCTTGGAGATATGCGCGCCCCGGGAGCATCGGGCCTTGAACGAATGTTCATGGCTCCATGTCTACGGGAACGGCCGTGAAAAAAACGTTAAGAGGCAAATGCCTGCCAAAAGGCCGTCGCAAAAATCCCGACAGAGGGAAAACGACGTAATGAAGGAAGGGCAGGTTTTTCGGATATGCGTCCTTAATTTCCGGTTTGTTTGCAAATATCAAATAATGTGAGGTGCAAGTGCCAT
>CAZWOT010000074.1:0-10430 GCA_964635595.1 uncultured Desulfovibrio sp. | reverse complement strand
CCTTCGTGAAGCCCTCGGGCAGCTCCGCGTCCGCGCTCTCGCCCACGAGGGCCACGTAGCCCCCAAGCGGGAAGAGGGAGAGCGCGTACTCGGTCTTGCCAATCTTCTTCTTCAAAATCTTGGGGCCGAAGCCCAGGGAGAAGGTCGAGCATCCCATGCCGAGGGCACGGGCCACGGAAAAGTGGCCAAGCTCGTGGAAGAAGATGAGGCCGCCGAAAACGATCACTATGGCGAGAATGCTCAAAAGCACGTGTATGGGTCCTTCCCCGTGTGCGGGGGCAAGTGTTCGATGGTGGGGGAATTGGTCCGGCTGTCCGAAACCCGTTCAATTCCTGTACGGGCAGGGGTGCCGGGGCACCCCGTCAATAGCCGAGCAAAAGCGTCTGATCAAGCCCCGCACAGAAGGCCTGCGGCCTGCAGGGGGCATGATCACCCGGCGTTGGGCCGGTGGTTTTCCTGCAAGTAGCGTTCCACGAACAGGGTCGTCCTGCGGGTGAGCTCCTCGATGGCGCAAAGGGCCCGATCGCAGGCCTTGCCCAGCTCCTCGCCCTCGAGGGCCGAGAGGCTTTCGGCAAGGCAGAAAGGCCTTTTCGTTGCCGCGGCGTCGGCCTTGAGGCCCAGGGCATGGTGCTCCATGGCCGCGGAGACGGCCCTTGTGATGTCGTTGAAGCCGCAGCGCCCCTGCAGGAAATGCCCGACCGCCGCCTCGTCGGCCGCGTTCAGGACGATGGAGAGGCCGGATCGCACCGACATGGCCTTTCTGGCAAGGTCGATGGCCGGAAAGACGTCCGAGGCAACCCGCTCGAAGGTGAGGGTGCCCTGGTCCGCCAGGGAGAGCGGAGCCACATGGCTTTTTTCCACCCGGGGCCAGAGCAGGCAGTTGCCGATGGGAAGCTTCATGTCCGGCACGGCCATCTGGGCGAGCTGGCTTCCGTCCTTGCAGACGACAAGGGAGTGGATGATGGACTGGGGATGGACGAGCACCCGCACGCGCTCTGGCGAAACCCCGTAGAGATGGCAGGCCTCGATGAGCTCGAGGGCCTTGTTCATGAGGGTTGCGCTGTCGATGGTGATCCTGGCGCCCATGGCCCAGTTGGGGTGCTTGAGCGCAGCCTCGGGGCCGACGTTTTCGAGCTCCTCGAGGCGCTTTCCCCTGAAGGGGCCTCCCGAGGCGGTGAGCACGAGGCACTCGGCCTCGTCGCCGCGCCCCGCAAGCACGTCGAACAGGGCAAAGTGCTCGCTGTCCACGGGCAGGATGGAGGCGCCGGTGCGCCGGCAGACCTGGCGCAGCAGATCGCCCGCCTGCACGAGGCTTTCCTTGTTGGCAAGGCAGATGATCTTGCCCGCCAGGGCCGCGGCCAGGGTTCCGGCAAGACCTGCCGCACCGACCTGGGCCGAGAGCACGGTGTCGGCCTCTTCAAGCGAGGCAAGCTCGCGGTAGCCTTCCTTGCCCACGTGGATATGCGGCGCATAGCCCCTTGGCAGAAGCTTCTTCAGCTCCTTTTTCGCCTCGTCGTCGAGAACGGCCAGGTGCGGGGCCCTGAAATGGGCTGCCTGCTCGGCCAGGCGCACCACGCTTTTGGCGCAGGCAAGGCCCGTCACCCTGAGGGTGTCGGGATTGGCGCGCGCGATCTCGAGGGCGCTGCCTCCGATGGAGCCGGTGGAGCCCAGGATGACGACATTGCGCTCCCTTGCCCTTTGCCAGGCTGCGGGCGGCTCGTTTGTGATGTAGCGTATGCCCGGCCCCTCGGTGCCGGGCCAGAGACTGGCCATGGGTTCTTCCCCGTTCCCCCCGTCCTTGTGTCGCGTGTTGTTGTCCCGTGTCCCTGGGGTTCTCCCCGGGTTGCTTTCGTTCGGTCTAGAAGAAGTGGAACCACTGATCCACCACGGCGAAGACCGGCATGGCGAAGAGCAGGGAGTCCGCGCGATCGAGGATGCCGCCGTGGCCGGGCAGAAGGTGCCCGCTGTCCTTTATCTTGGCCGAGCGCTTCAGGGCCGACTCGAAGAGGTCGCCCAGCTGGGCGAAGGCGTTGATGAGGATGGCCAGGGGGATGAAGGCGAGGAAATTGATGGTTCCGAAGATGGCGCCGTAGACGACGCAGAAGATGATGCAGCCGATGAGGCTGCCCACCGCGCCCTCGGAGCTTTTGTTGGGACTCACGCTCGGCCAGAGCTTGTGCTTGCCGTAGCGGGTGCCGATGAAATAGGCGCAGGTGTCGGAAATGGACACGGCCGCGATGATGAAGACGAGCTTGGTGGTGGAAAGATAGGTCGCGGGCAGGAGCAGAAGCGGGATGTAGGCGAGTGCCGCCATGAAGAGCCCGCTTGGCTCGAAGGCCTCCTCGACCACCCGCCAACGGAAGAGGAAGCTGATGGCCGCGAGCACGAAGCCCGCGCCAAGGCACACCAGGGCGTCCTGCGGGCGTCCCTGCCAGGTCAGGACAAGCATGCCCCAGCCAAGGCCTATGCTGCACAGGCGCGAGGCGATGCGCTGGCCGGGCCCCCAGAACATGGAGAAGAACTCCCACAGGGCCAGGGCGCAGACGAGCAGGATGAGCAAAAGCAGCACCGTGCCCCGGAAGTAGAGGGCCGCTATCAGCACAGCGGCCATGATCAGGCCGGTCACGATGCGGGTTATGTCGGTCTTGTGATTGACGCTCATGTGGCGCTCCCGGCGGGCGCATTGCATCCCGCGTCCACCTGTTCCTGTGTTTTGCCGAAGCGGCGCTTGCGGCCCCCGAAGTCCCTCAGGGCCTCCTCGAGGCTTTCCTTCTTGAAGTCGGGCCAGGGCGTCTTCGTGAAGTAGAGCTCCGCGTAGGCGCACTGGTACATGAGGAAGTTGCTCAGCCGCAACTCCCCGCTCGTGCGGATGACCAGATCCGGGTCGGGCTGGCCCGCGGAGTAGAGATTGGCCGAAATGGTTTCCTCGGTGATGTCGGAAGGCCTGACGCCGCTTTCCACGATCTTTCGCACCGCGTGGGCGAGTTCCTGGCGCGAGCCGTAGTTGAGGGCCAGGTTGAGATCCATGTCCCTGCCCTTTGCGGTGGTCTTCATGGCAAGCTTCAGGGCCGAGCGGACCGTGAGGGGCAGTCCCTCGATGTCCCCGAAGACCTTGAGGGCGATGCCCTCGCGCACCATGCGCGGGACCTCGGCCCGGATGAATTCCAGAAGCAGCGAGAAGAGCGCCGACACCTCGCTTTCGGGCCGGTTCCAGTTCTCGCTCGAGAAGGCGTAGAGGGTGAGGTGGGGGATGCCGAGCCTGCGGCAGTGGGTGACCACCTCGCGCACGGCGTCCGCGCCTGCCCTGTGTCCCGCCGCGCGGGAGAGCTCCCGGCTCTGGGCCCAGCGGCCGTTGCCGTCCATGATGATGGCGACGTGCCTGGGCAGATGCGCCGGGTCAAGAGGCGCCGGGCTGCCTGTTCCCTTTTGGGCTGCCCGCGCCGGTTCGGGGGATGTCCGGTCGTGTGCCTCGCGGGGGGTGGTCGATGCGTCTTCCATGTGGCTTCGGGTATGGCCTCTGGGGGAAAAATGCTGATGAAGTCGGCGCAGGCACCTGCGCCATGGGAAGCTCAAAAGGGCCTGGCAGAATCAAAATATGGCGTCCCCTCGAGGCAAACAAAAGAGCCGCTTGCCTTGGGTCAAGGGCTCTTTTGCCTTTTGCCCGGGAAAAATCCCCTGGGCGTGCCTTTGGGGCCTTTGGGCTAGATTTCGAGGATTTCCTTTTCCTTGGCCTGGGTGATCTTGTCTATCTCGCCCACGTACTTGTCGGTGAGCTTCTGGACGTCTTCCTCGGCCTTCTTGCGCTCGTCCTCGGAAATGGCCTTGTCCTTTTCCATCTTCTTGAGCTGGTCGTTGGCATCGCGGCGCACGTTGCGCACGGCGACCTTCCCGTCCTCGGCGTACTTGCGGGCGACCTTGACGAGCTCCTTGCGGCGATCCTCGGTCAGGGCGGGGATGGTGATGCGGATGATCTTGCCGTCGTTGATCGGGGTGAGGCCCAGATCGGACTTCAGTATGGCCTTTTCCACGGCCGCGAACCCGCTCTTGTCCCAGGGCTGGATGGTGATGGTCCGGCTGTCGGGCACGGTGATGGACGCCATCTGCGAAAGCGGCGTGGGCGTGCCGTAGTAGTCGGCCTTGATGCCGTCCACGAGCGCCGCGGTGGCGCGGCCGGTGCGCAGCTTGGCGAATTCCTTTTCCAGGGCGGCGCAGGCCTTGGTCATGCGCTCTTCGGAGTCGAGTAACAGTTCGTCCAGATCCACGGGATGGTCTCCTTCAATGTTCGCGGGCCTTTCCTGCCCTTGTCCTGTCCTTGAGCGACCCGCAGAGAGCGGGTCATTGGCGGGAAAGGCGCGGGCGGAACAGGGGATTGTCGAAAAAAGGGGCCGTTTGGCGCGTCGCCTGCCCCTGGGCAATCAGCCGGTGACGATGGTGCCGACGCTCTCGCCCTTGACGGCGCGCAGGATGTCGCCGCCAAGCATGCGGCAGACGATGATGGGCACGTTGTTGTCGCGCAGAAGCGCGAAGGCCGTGGCGTCCATGACGCCGATGTGGCGGGCCAGGGTCTCGTCGAAGGTGATGGTGGAAAACTTGACCGCGTCCGGGTTGGCCTTGGGGTCCTTGTCGTAGATGCCGTCCACCTTGGTGGCCTTGACGATGGCGTCGCACTGCAGTTCCATGCCGCGCAGGGCCGCCGTGGTGTCGGTGGTGAAATAGGGGTTGCCGGTGCCGCCCGCGCAGATGACCACGCGCCCCTTTTCCATGTGGCGCAGGGCCCGGCGGCGAATGAAGGGCTCGCACACGGCCTTCATGTCGATGGCCGAGAGCACGCGGGTGGGGTAGCCGAGCTTTTCGAGATGGCTTTGCACGGCAAGGGCGTTCATCACCGTGGCGAGCATGCCCATGTAGTCCGCGGACGAGCGCTCCATGCCCTCGGCCGAGCCCTGCAGGCCGCGGAAGATGTTGCCGCCGCCGATGACGAGCGCCATCTGCACGCCCATCTCCAGCACCGTGCCGAGCTCGCGGCAGATTTCCTGCACGGTCTCCTGGTGGATGCCGAAACCCTGCTCCCCGGCAAGCGCCTCGCCGCTGAGCTTCACCAGAACACGCCTGAATCTGAGATCTGACACGATGGGCCTCCTCTTGTGGCTGTTGGGGGGACGCGCTTGTATCCGACAGGCTCTTGAGCCAGCGCGCAGACTAGCACAACAAGGCCGTTCTTGAAAGTGCGGACAGGGGCCCGAAATCGGGCAAAAGGATACCTTGTCCCCTGCACGGCCGCCGCTATTTGCGGGCAATGGGCAGGGGCGATGCCTTGACGGCCGTGATCTCGTCGATGCGCTTGCCGTCCATGCGCGAGATTTCCATCTTCCAGCCCTGGAACTCGAACTTCTCGCCGGCGACGGGAATGTGCTGCAGATGCTCGAGCACAAGGCCGGCAAGGGTGGCCGACTCGCTGTCCTGGGGAAGCGAGAGGCCGAGCCACGAGGTCGCCATGTCCACGCTCAGGCGTCCGGGAAGCTTCCAGGAGCCGTCCGGCATGCGGCAGGAATCGGGGCTTGCGGGCATGTCGCCCATCTGGCCGGCCAGCACCGAGAGCAGGTTGGAGGGCCATATCTGGCCCACCACGGTGCCGTACTCGTCCACCACGAAAAGAATGGGCACGGGCTTTTTGCGGTAGTCGCCAAGCACGTCCGCAAGCGACGCATGCTCGAGCACCGTGGGCGGCTGCTGGGCGAGCTCGCGCAGGGAAAAGTCGGTGCCGTTTTTCGCGAGAAGCTTCGCCACCGGCACCACGCCCAGAACGTCGTCGGTCTCCTCGTCGCGCACGGGAAGCCAGGACATGCCGGTTCTGGCCGCAAAGGCCTGCGCTTCCTCGAAGCCTGCGTCCGCATCAAGCCAGGGGGCCCGGTGGGAAGGCGTCATGATGAAGCGGGCGGTGCGGCCGGAGAGGCGGATGACGCGGCCCACCATGTCGCGCTCCTCGGGAGCGAAGGTCGTGCCGTCCGTGACCGAGCCGAGCGCCATGGCGTCCATGGCCGGCGCCTCGGTGGTCTTGCCGCCAAGAAGGCCCAGGATGACCCTGGCCGTGGCCTCGCGCATGTCGCGCATGCTCACCCTGCGCCGGCGGTTTCTGAGCGCATACTGGTTGCAGAACTCGATGCCCAGCGAGAAGAGGATGGCGCTGTAGAGATAGCCCTTGGGAATGTGCAGGCCGATGCCCTCGGTGATGAGGCTCAGGCCGATCATGAGCAGGAAGCCGAGGCAGAGGATGATGAGGGTCGGGTGGCGCTCGATGAAGTTGACCAGGGGGCCGCTCATGAGGAGCATGAAGCCCACGGCCACGATCACGGCGATGTACATGATGGAGAGGTGGTGCACCATGCCGACCGAGGTGATCACCGAGTCCAGCGAAAAGATGGCGTCCAGGATGACGATCTGGGTGATGACCTGCCAGAAGACCGCGTGGTGCTCCTTTCGCCGGGACGGATCGAAGATCTGCCCCTCGAGGCGCTCGTGCATCTCCATGGTTCCTTTCAGAAGCAGGAAGACGCCGCCGATGATGAGAATGATGTCGCGCCAGGAAAAGTCGTGCCCGAGAAGATGGAAGATGGGCTGGGTGAGCGTCACCACCCAGGCGATGCCCGCAAGCAGGCACAGGCGCGCTGCGAGCGCCAGCCCGAGGCCCAGAAGAAAGGCGTGCTTTCGCTGGGAGGGCGGCAGGGTGGTGGAGAGAATCGAGATGAAGACGATGTTGTCGACGCCGAGAACGATCTCGATGAGTATGAGCGTGCCAAGGCCCGCCCACGCGGAGGGGTCGCCTATCCAGGCGAAGTCCCAGATGGCCATGGGGTGTCCTTGCGGCCCGACGGGCCGCGATCATGCTGTTTTTTGGGGGGAATGACCGGAAAATCTGTCCAGAGAAGGACGGCTGCCTGCCCTTCGGGGCCTGTCCCCGGACCTTCGGGCAGCCCTTTTGCGGTTGCCTGCGCTAGCCGACGGAGCGGATGCGGAACTCGGCGTTGATGCGCCTGCCGTCCTCCACGTCGCGGTCGATCTGGGCGATGAGGTCGGAGACGTTGGCAAAGCGCACTTCGCCGCGCAGGCGGCACAGGAAGTCCACGCGCACGTGCCGCTCGTAGAGGTCGACCTCGCCGCAGTCGAGAAGAAAGCTCTCGCAGGTGCGCCTTTCGCCGTCGAAGGTCGGATTGAAGCCCACGTTGGTGACGGCCGGCCAGAAGCGGCCGTCGAAGAGAAGACGGGTGGCGTACACCCCGTCCGGCGGAAGCAGCACGTCCGGGATGCGCACGTTGGCGGTGGGAAAGCCGAGGGAGGCTCCCCTGTGGTGGCCGTGCACCACCTCGCCCTCGATGGCATGCGGGCGGCCCAGCATCTCCGCGGCAGTCTGCATGTCGCCGTTCTCGATGGCCTCGCGGATACGCGAGGAGCTCACGGGCTTTTGCCGATAGAGGAGCGGGGGCACCCTGTGCACCATGAAGCCCCGTTTTTTCCCAAGGGCCTTCAATGCCTCGAAATCGCCCGCACGATCCTTGCCCAGGCGAAAATCGTAGCCGACCACCAGAAGGCGCATGTTCAGGGGCGCAAGATGCGCCTCGTAGAATTCTTCCGGGGTCAGGGCCGCAAGCTCGCGCGTGAAGGGCACCTCGATCACGCTCTGCACGCCAAGATGCTTCAAAAGCCTCGCGCGCCCGGACTTTTCCGCCAGGGGGGCCGGGTGCCGGCCGGAGAAAAGGGCCCTCGGGTGCGGCCAGAAAGTCATGGCCGCGCAGTCGAGGTCGTTTTTCCTGCACAGGGCGAGCGTCTGCTCCACGAGCCGCTTGTGCCCGCGGTGCACGCCGTCGAAGTTCCCTATGGTGACGCCGCGTTTTCGGCCCCCCGTTCCGGGGGCCGGTGCGTCGTTGGGAGCCGATGCGTCGTTGGGGGAGGAAGTGTCGACAGGATGACTGTCCGCTGATTGACTGTCCACAGATTGAAGATCTGCCTGTTTGAAGATCTGCCTGTTTGAAGATCTGCCTGATTGAAGATCTGTCTGGTTGAAGATCTGTCTGGTTGGGAAATGCTCGGTCGGGCTGTCTGCCGGTTTGGCAAATATGCCCGGCCGACGGCCTGCCGAGCCGGCCTATCCGCCTTCGGGCGCCTGCCCGTGGTCGTCCGGTGAAGCTCCCTCGCCCGAGCCGGAGCTGGAAGGCGCGCCCGTTTCGTCCTCGCCGCCCTTTTTGCGGCCCTTGCCGCGGGAGCCTCGGCGGCGCCGTCTGCGTTTCGTGCCTTCGCCCGAACCCTCGTCGGCGTTGTCGTTTCCGGGATGGTGCCCGTTGGCGCTCTCCTCGCCCTGGTTTTCGGCAGCTGCCCCATCGTTTCTGGAGGAGCCCTTGCGCTTTTTCGCGCGCTTGCCCTGGGGCTTTTCGCCCTGAGGAGCGCGCTGCCGTGGCAGGGCGAGCTCGTTGAGGCTGTTGTGGTGGAAGGCGTCGAGGAGCATGGCAAGGAGCTCCGCGCCTGCGTTGTCCTCGTCTTCGTCCTGGGTTGCGAGCTCGCGCGCGAGGGTCTCGTAGCGGGCCGCGCGCTGGCGCTGCAGGGCGTTCAGGGAGCGGTAGCGGCTCTCGAGCAGGGCGGTGAGCCTCGTGGAGGCCACGCGGGCCACGTCCTCTTCCGTGGGGTCGGCCAGTTCGATGAGCTTCAGGGAGTAGTGCCGCGCAATGCGGTCGAGCTCCATGCGCTCCATGATGTCCACAAGCGAGATGACCGTGCCGGCGGCGTTGGCCCGGCCGGTGCGGCCGGCCCGGTGGATGTAGCTTTCGTGGTCCTCGGGCGGTTCGTAGAGAAAGACGTGGGAGAGGCAGGGAATGTCGATGCCGCGGGCGGCCACGTCCGTGGCCACGAGGATGCGCACGCGCCCCTCGCGCACCCGGCGCATGACGTCCTCGCGCCCGGCCTGGCTCAGGTCGGCGCTGATTTCGTCGGCGTTGTACCCGAAGCCCTTCAGAACGCCCGTGATGTAGTGGACGTTTGCCTTGGTGTTGCAGAAGACGATGGCCGAGCCCGGGTTTTCCATCTCGATGAGACGCACCAGTGCCCGATCCTTGTCCATGGCCGCCACCTGGCAGAAGCAGTGCTGCACCTCGGCCACGTAGACCTGCTTTTGCGAGAGCGAGAGCAGGGAGGGGTTCTGCATGAACTCGTTGGCGAGATTCAGGACGTAGGGCGGGTAGGTGGCGGAAAAGAGACTCGTGTAGACGCGCCGCCTCGGCAGGTAGCGCTGGATCTCCTTCATGTCCGGGTAAAACCCGATGGAGAGCATGCGGTCGGCCTCGTCAAAGACGAGCGCGCGCAAACGATCGAGCACGAGGGAGCGGCGCAGGATGTGGTCGAGGATGCGGCCAGGTGTGCCTATGACAAGATGCGCTCCTTCTTCAAGCTGATCGAGCTGCTTCTTGTAGCCCACGCCGCCGTAGAGGGCGGCCGTGCGCACGCCCGTGTCCGCGAAGATGTGGGCGGCCTGGTCCGCCACCTGCAGGGCCAGCTCGCGGGTGGGCACGAGCACGAGGGCCTGGGTCTCGGGGGAGTCGGGGCGCAGGGAGGGCACCAGGGGCAGAAGGTAGCATCCCGTCTTGCCGGAGCCCGTGCGCGACTGAATCATGATGTCGCGTCCGTCCATGAGATAGGGCAGGGCCAGGGACTGCACCGGCATGAGATTTGTCCAGCCGGCACGCGCACAGGCGTCCTGCATGGACTGGGGAAGCTCGTCGAGGCAAACCGGATCGAGCGCGTCGACAGGGTGGGTGATGTCGAGCCCGGAAATGTCTGAGGCGTCGGCCGTCCCGGTCATGGGCGCTGCATCGTGGCCAGTCTCGCCGCCAGGGGACTTTTCCGCGTCCGTGGAGGGGGGCAGGTCGCCGGTGTTTTGGGCGGCCTCGGCCATTTCATCGTTGTCGTTTGCGGGAGTCGGCATGTCGCTTGAGTCGGGCATGGAGTGCATTTTCTTGTTGAAGTCCGGCACGAACCGGACATGTCCTTCAGGAATGGTCCTTGGAGTCGTCTGTGCTCGAGGGGCGGTCCGGCCCCTGGTCTCCCGGGCCCGGGCACTCGAAAATTTTGTCCCGCGGAGTCTGCCACAAAGGGGGCTGTCAGGCAAGGGTGTGAAAAGGCCCTGAAAAGGGCGTCTTGAGCCGTAATGGACCATCCGGGAAAGGGACGGTTTCGAGGTCCTGTCAGGCGTGCAGATGCGACATTGTCAATCGCGTTTGTACCTTGACAGACAACAGTTCCGACAAGTGAACAAAGGTGCGTCGCGAAGGTATCCCATCGATTCGAGGTTTGACAGAGCTAGACACGTACCTCTTCAAAGCCGACCTTTACCGACTTCCCGAAAAAGGCAATGCCTACCCGCAGCATGCTTGTATACCCCTCCAGAT
>CAZWOT010000073.1:0-10481 GCA_964635595.1 uncultured Desulfovibrio sp. | reverse complement strand
GCCCGGCGCCCATGGCTGCCTGGTGCGTTGCATGACGACCGCCCGCCGTTGCCGGTGGGAAGAATGGATGCAATGCGTGAAGGCTTGAAGAAGGCCGCGTGAAGATTTCGCGACGCTTTCGAAAAGCCCCACGGAAGAGGAAACTACTTCGGACGCTTGGCGCCGTACTTGGAGCGGCTCTTGCGCCTGTCGGTCACGCCGGAGGTGTCCAGGGTGCCGCGGATGATGTGGTAGCGCACGCCGGGAAGGTCCTTGACGCGGCCGCCGCGGATGAGCACCACGGAGTGTTCCTGCAGGTTGTGGCCTTCGCCGGGAATGTAGGCCGTCACTTCGTAGCCGTTGGTCAGGCGCACACGGGCGACCTTGCGCAGGGCCGAGTTCGGCTTCTTCGGCGTGGTGGTGTACACGCGGGTGCACACGCCGCGACGCTGCGGGCAGGAGCACAGGGCGGGCGTCTTCTTGTGCTTGACGCTGTCCTTGCGCTCGTTGTGGATGAGCTGGTTGATGGTAGGCATTCGTCCTCCGAATGAATGCGCTCCCCGATGGAACCACCTGGAAGCGCCAGGAACTGGGCGCCCGGAAGGGGCGCAAAAGAAGAAGAGGGGCCAGCCCCCTCTTCGATGAGGCCGCTCGTTTACAAAAGTTGCGAATCTTTGTCAACGACGGCCGCAAAAGCTTGATTTGTCACGATTTTTTTGGCGGCGCGAGGCAGGACGAAGGATCCTGTCCGGCGCGGGGAGCCTGCTCGCAGGCCCGTTTTTCCCGTCCCTGCCAACGCGCGGCTAGCGGTCGTGCCCGTGCCCGTGGCAGCCGCAGTCCCCGTGGCCGTGCCCATGATGATCATGGCCATGATCGTGGACATGGTCGATGTCGCGGCGGGGCGGAAGCCTGCGCGCGAGGTAGTCCTCGAGGCCGCCCTCGGCCTCGCCGAGGTACTGGAGCACGCGCCAGTGCAGGTTGCCCAGCACAAGCTCGAGGTACTCGGTGCACTCGTCCCCGAAGGCGCGCTCGAGCAGACGCAGCACGAACTGGATGCGGCGGGTGTGGCGCCAGGCCTCGCGGCCCTGCTCGTCGCCCTCGGGGGCCTGGCCGAGCTCCTCGGCAAAGGCGTCGATTTCTTCCTGCGTGATGCCCTTGATGGGCTGGAGCACGTCGTTGACGTGGACCATGCTGTCCTTGAGGCACAGCACCTGGGGCTCGTCGCCGAGAAAGCCGATGATGACCGACATTGCCAAAATCCTTCCTTGAAATCCCTGAAATTTCCCTGCTTTTCCTGAAGACTCCCGGGCGGGAGGGCTGTCTGCGCCGGACTTCCCCTAGCGGCCCTCGCCGAGGAAGGCGTCGCGCTCGTCCGAAGCGATGCGCACCACCTCGCGCAGGTTTTTCAGGGGCGGACGGAAGTCGTTGGCGGACACGAGCCTGATCAGCTTGCGGACAACCTTCGCCCTGGCGTCGGACTTCTCTGCGTCGCCCAGGCACCTGTGCCGGGCCAGAAGCTCCAGCTCGTCGCGCATCCTGTCGGCCGCACCCGCGCGCACGTTGGCGAGGGGCTCGAGGAGGCCCTCCTCGGCCGCGGCCAGCGCCATGACAGAGCTCATGTAGAGGCTCTCGACAAGGACTCCGTAGAGATTGGCGCCGAGAAAGCGCACGGCCTTCTCGCTTTTGGCGACCTCGGCCAGGAGCCTGGCGCTCGTCTCGCAGGAGAGGCGGGCAAGCTCGCGGCGGCCCTTCTCCGTGTCCATGTCCGCCTGCAGGCGGGCGAGGGCAGGAGCCTCGAGCTCCTTGACGGCTCCCCTGGGCAGCAGTCCTTCCATGACCCGCTGCTCGCGGGCCACGTCGTCCGCGGAACCGAAGAAGAAGGCATAGGAGCGGTCCACGGCCGCAAAGCCGCTTGCAACCGCCTTCCAGTCCTCGTCGTCGGGGTGCCCGTCCTCCATCATCATGGAGAAGGCAAGCTCCGGCTGGTAGATGAAGCCGGCCTCGCGGAAATAGCGGATTTCGCCCAAAGCCTCCACCATCTCCGCCTCGTCCCAGAGCAGGGGCTTGAGCTCGGCTGCCAGGGCTTTTGTGTCGACGGCGGCACGGGATGCCCCGGTTGCGGCCCGGGCCGTGTCGGGCCCTGCAAGTGCCGGCGAAAGAAAGGCCGCAAGTACCCCGAAAAGGACGGCCAAGAGAAGGCCTTGTCCCCTATTCGCCGCCATCCAGGGCCTCCGTGAAGCGGGCCTTCAAGACCTCGAGCTTGGCAAGGCTGTCCTTGAGCTCGGCCTGGCGGTCGCGCTCGCGCTGGACGATTTCGGGCTTGGCGCGGGAGACGAAGCTCTCGTTTGCAAGCTTCTTGTCCACGACGGCAAGCGCGTCGGCAATCTTGCCCATTTCCTTCTCGAGGCGGGCAAGCTCGCCCTTCAGGTCCACGTTGCCCTTGAGCGGCACGACCACCTCGCAGCCCTGGACCACGGACGAGGCCGAGGCCTTCGGGGCATGGAGGGCAAGATCCGTTTCCATGCTCTCGAGGCGGGCCAGCGTCATGATGGTGCCCTCGTTGGCGAGCAGGAGCGCCTTTTGCGCCTCGTCCACCGGGCGGAGCAGGAGCGTCACCTTGTGGGAGGGCGGTATGTCGAGCTCGGCCTTGATGGTGCGCACGGCCACAATCACGCTCTGGATGAAGTCCATGCGGCCCGCGTCCTCTTCCTTCAGGCACTCGGGACGGGCCTGGGGATAGGCCTCGCGGGCAATGTCCTCGCCCGCGTGGCCGGGCAGGGCCTGCCAGATTTCTGCGGTGACGAAGGGAATGACGGGGTGCAGAAGGACGAGCAGTTCCTTCAGGACCGTGTAGAGAACGAAGGAGGATTCCTTCTTCAGGGCCGGATTGGCCATGTCGGGCTTCACGAGCTCGAGGTACCAGTCGCAGAACTCGCCCCAGAGGAACTTGTAGAGGCCCTGGGCCACGTCGTTGAAGCGGTAGTCCTCGAAGGCCTTGTCCATGTCCGCTTTCAAAAGTTCCAGGCGATGGAGTATCCAGCGGTTGGCAAGGCCCCGGACGTTGGCGAGATCCACGGCAGCGGGCCTCTCCTCCCCGAGATTCATGAGGGTGAAGCGGGCCGCGTTCCACAGCTTGTTCACGAAGTGGCGGTAGCCCTCGATGCGCTCCTCGGAGAGCTTGATGTCGCGCCCCATGGCCGCGAAGGCCGTGAGGGTGAAGCGCAGGGCATCGCAGCCGTAGGTCTCGATCATCTTCACGGGGTCGATGACGTTGCCCGTGGACTTGGACATCTTCTTGCCCTGGGCGTCGCGCACAAGCGCGTGCAGGTAGACCGTCCTGAAGGGCACCTCGTTCATGAAGTGCTGGCCCATGATGATCATGCGGGCCACCCAGAAGAAGAGGATGTCGAAGCCCGTGACCAGCACGGCCGTCGGGTACCAGCGCTTCAGATCCTCGGTGTCGCTGGGCCAGCCGAGGGTCGAGAAGGGCCAGAGGGCCGAGCTGAACCAGGTGTCGAGCACGTCCTCGTCCTGGGAGAGGTGGGCCGAGCCGCATTTGGGGCAGGCATGGGGCGCCTCCTCTTCCACCACAAGCTCGCCGCAGGAATCGCACGTCCAGGCGGGAATGCGGTGCCCCCACCAGATCTGGCGGCTGATGCACCAGTCGCGCATGTTGTCGAGCCAGTGGTAGTAGGTCTTGAGCCACGTCTCGGGCAAAAGCTCGATGTCGTCCGGGATGGCCTTGCGGGCCCTGGGGGCCAGCGTCGTCGTCGCCACAAACCACTGCATGGAGACATGGGGCTCCACCACGGTGTGGCAGCGGTAGCAGTGGCCCACGGAATGGGCGAGGTCCTCCACGGCCACGAGATCCCCCATGGCTTCGATGTCATCGACAATGGCCTTGCGGCACTCCTGCTTGGAGAGGCCCCGGTACTTGCCGGCCTCGGCCGTCATCACCCCGTCCTCGTCGATGACCTGGACGAATTCGAGGTCGTGGTTCTTGCCGAGGGCCCAGTCGTTGTGGTCGTGGCAGGGGGTGACCTTGAGGGCTCCCGTGCCGAACTCGCGATCCACGTACTTGTCCGCGAAGACGGGCACCTCGCGCCCGAGCACGGGCACGACGGCGGTCTTGCCGATGATGTGCTGGTAGCGCTCGTCCTCGGGGTGCACGCACACGCCGGTGTCGCCGGGAATGGTCTCGGGGCGCGTGGTCGCAATGACGATGGACTCGTCGCTGTCCTTGATGTGGTAGCGGATCTTCCACAGATGCCCCTTCTCGTCCGCGTGTTCCACCTCGTCGTCGGCCAGGGCCGTGTGGCAGCGCGAGCACCAGTTGATGATGTACTTGCCGCGGTAGATGAGGCCTTCCTTGTAGAGCTGCACGAAGACCTTGCGCACGGCTGCCGAAAGCCCCTCGTCCAGGGTGAAGCGCAGCCGTGTCCAGTCGACGGAGCAGCCAAGGGCCTCGATCTGGCTCAGGATCCGGTGCCCGTACTCCTCGCGCCACTGCCACACGCGCTCCACGAACTTCTCGCGGCCGAGGTCCTGGCGCTTTTTGCCCTCCTTTGCGATCATCTTCTCCACTACGTTCTGGGTGGCGATGCCGGCGTGGTCCGTGCCGGGAATCCACAGCACGTTCCGGCCCTTCTGGCGGTAGTGGCGGCAGAGGGTGTCGATGAGGGTGAGGTTCAGGGCATGCCCTATGTGCAGGGCGCCGGTCACGTTGGGCGGCGGGATGACGATGCAGTAGGGATCCCCGGGCGCTTTCGGATCCGGCGTAAAGGTTTTCTCGTCGCGCCAGCGAACGCGCCATCTTTCTTCCACGTCCTTGGGCTCGTAGCCCTTGGGGAGGGTCTCGGACATCTTGCAATCTCCATGAAAGTCGGGGATAGTTTCCAAATGTGCAACATGCCGCCCATAGCAATGTTGTGGGACGATGCCCACATCTGGGGTCTCATGTCGTTGCGGGCTCTCGGAAGTCTCGGCTTTCCAACGAGGCTTCTGAAAGGCAAAGACTTAGCCCAAGGGGCCCTTTTACGCAAGCAAGGGGCCGACGACATCCCCGCTTTGCTCGTGGTCCCGGGCGGTTCCGCGAGCCTCAAGGCCGAGGCCTTGGGCGAGGCCGGAAAGCGCGCCGTCATCGACTTCGTGCGCCGGGGAGGACAGTATCTCGGCTTTTGCGGCGGCGCGGGACTCGCTCTCTCGCATTCGCGGGGTCTGGGGCTGTGCCCCTGGCATCGGGCAGACTACCCCCAGCGCATGCTGCACCTGCTCTCCGGCTACGTGCTTGCGGACCCCTGTCCGCATGCCCTGACGCCAGCCTGGGAGAGCGGCAAGACGCCCTCCCTTCCGGTCTGGTGGCCGGGGCGCTTTTCCAACAGCGGCGGTGACGTGGACGTGCTCGCGCGCTACCACGGGCCGGACAGGGACTTCTGGATAGCCGACATAGCCATCGACACGGTGCCCGAGCGCATCTTCGACGAGTGGAAGTCCATCTACGGCATGGATCTGACCGCGGACTTCCTCGTGGACACCGAGCTCATGGTGGCGGGGGAAGTCGGCAAGGGCCGCTACGTCTTGAGCTACTCCCACCTCGAGACCCCGGACGCACCCGAGGCCAACGCCTGGTTTGCCCACGTGCTCGGCAGGATGACCGGCGTCGACGTGCCCGCGGCCGAGGTTCCGCCCTGGCAGTTTCTCTTCAAGCGCAGACACCCCGAGCCCTTTGTGCCGAAAGGGCTTGTGGAGGTCACGGCCAGAACCCGCGACCTCATGGATCTGGCCGTGGAGCACAGGCTCTTCTTTGCCCGCACCCCCTGGCTCATGGGCTGGAAGCAGGGCATGCCGGGCGGGGTGTGCAACAATCTCGTGTCCGCGTGCGTTGCCGCCTGCAGCGTGGAACCGGGCCCACGGGCCCTGGCCTTCTGGGCCGAGTACGAGCCCGAGGTGCGGCAAGTCTCCGAGGCCTTCTTCGATCGCGCCGAGGGGTATCTTTTGGCGGCAAGGCTTCTCGAGACCATGCACGCGAGCATGAACGGCGGCAAGGACAGAGCTGCGCTCTCCCTCGACCGCGACCGCCTCTTCGGCCACCCCATGCTCGGCAAGGGCCTGCTCGGGCGCCTTCTGACCCTGGTCGAGGAATACCTCTACCTCTGCGTCCTCGAACACGGCGACAACGGACCGCTGCTCCTCGAATAGCGGCAAGGCGGGCGGGCACCGGGGGCAGACGAAGAAAGCCCCGGACAGGGCCCGCTGCGGGCAAGGGCGGCAAAGGAAAAGGACCACCCGGACATTCCCGGATGGTCCCCATGTCTGCCGTCACGGCACCCGCTCATGGAGCCGGGCGCCGTGCGGCCTGCTTGCGGCTACCTTGTGCCGGCGTACCAGGCCGCGGACTTCTCAAGCATCCTGGCCGTGCGCGAGGCCAGCTCCTGCGGATCGCGCACGAAGCCGTCCATGAGCTGGGCGGAGTCGAAGAGCACGTTCACGAGCTCGTCGAGCACGGGGTCGTCGGCGTTGGCCTTGAAGATGGAGAGGAGCGAGCGCAGGAGCGGGTGCTCGCGGTTCACCTCCAGGGTCTTCACCGGAACCTCCATGTTCTTGGTCATGGCGCGCATGATCTTGTCCATGCCGGAGGTGACGCCGTCCTCGGAGGAGAGCACGGCGGCGCTGTCGGTGAGGCGGCTTGAGACGACCACGCCCTTCACCTTGTCGCCCAGGATGGTCTTCATCTTCGCGACCAGATCGTCGAAGCTCTTCTCGTCCTCGGAGGAGAGGGCCTCGGCCTTGGGCCCGTCTTCGCCCTCCTTGTCGGCAAAGGCCTCGAGATCCGCGGCGGTCGCGTTCTCGATGGACTTGAACTCCCACTCCTTGTACTTGCCAAGGCCGCTCACCACGAACTCGTCCACGGCCTCGAAGAAGTAGATGACCTCGATGCCCTTCTTGCGGAATCTGCCCATGTAGGGATTGACCCTGGCCGCCTCGCGGTTGGGCGCGGAGATGTACCAGAAGACCTTCTGGCCCTCGAGGGCGCGGCTCATGTAGTCGTCGAGGCTCGCAAGCTCCTCGGCATTGGAGCAGGCCGAGGTGTTGAAGCGGATGAGGGGGATGATGCGCTCGCGGTTGGCAAAGTCCTGGTGGATGCCCATCTTGATGATGGAGCCGTGGTGGTTCCACACTTTCGCGTAGACCTCGGGCTTGTCCTTGGCGAGCTTTTCGAGATGGGAGAGGGTCTGCCTGACAATGGTCTGGTTGATCTTGCGCAGGACCACGTTCTCCTGCAGGGTCTCGCGGGAGATGTTGAGGGGCAGGTCCTCGGTGTCCACCACGCCCTTCATGAAGCTCAGCCACGGGGGCAGGACGTCCTTGTTCTTGTGCTGGATGAGCACGCGGTTGCTGTAGAGGTCGAGGCCCCAGAACTCCTCGTCCTGCGGTCCGCGGAAGTCGATTTCCTCGTCCGGCACGTAGAGCAGGGAGTAGAACTGCACCGGGCTGTCCACGTTGATGTGCAGCCACTCGAGCGGGTCCTTCGAGTCGTAGGCAAAGGACTTGTAGAACTCCCTGTACTGGTCTTCCGTCACCTGGGTCTTCGGCTCGCGCCAGAGCGCGGGCTGGGTGTTGATCTTCTCGTCGTCCACGAAGACCGGGAAGGGCACGAAGCCCGAGTGCTTGCGGATGACCGAGTTCACCCGGTACTTCTCCGCGTACTCGAGGGCGTCCTCCTTCAGGTGGACGACGATGCGGGTGCCGCGTCTGGGCTCCGCGTCGACGCTTTCGGACACGGTGTAGGTCCCGAGGCCGTCGCTTTCCCACACGTGGGCCGTGCCGTCGCCAAAGGCCTCGCGGGAGACGACCTCGACCTTTTCGGCCACCATGAAGACCGAGTAGAAGCCCACGCCGAAGTGGCCGATGATCTGCGAGGCGTCAACGGGCTTGTCGTCCTTCTTTTCCTCGGCGAGCTTCGAGAGGAATTCCTCGGAGCCGGACCTGGCGATGACGCCCAGGTTCTCGGCAAGCTCGCTCCCGCTCATGCCGATGCCCGTGTCCGCGATGACAAGCTGCTTCCTGTCCTTGTCGAGCGTGATGCGGATTTCCAGGGGCAGGTCGTCCACCTTCGGCTTCTCGCCGCGGTTTTCGCGAAAGCGCAGCTTGTCGAGCGCGTCGGAGGCGTTGCTCACGAGCTCGCGCAGGAAGATCTCCTTGTTGGTGTACAGGGAGTTGGTGAGAATGTGCAAAACCTTGCGGACTTCCGCGCGAAACTCGCAGGTCTGCCTGCCGTCCGTGCCGGTGCTGGTCTCTGTGCTGTTCTCGGTGCTCATGTCTGGTTTGTCCTCTGTGTCTTTCTTCATGGGGCGCATGCGCCGCCAGTCATTGAAAATTTCCGGCACCCGTCTTTGGCCGGCAAACGCGTTGCCATGCCGGCCTGTGGGAACGGGTCCTGTCACGTGGCTATAGATAACCACCATTTTCCATGGGGCAAGACCCGCACGGGACGGGCAAAGGTCGGAGCGACTGACACGAGCGGCAAACTGGCGGAGGAAACGGACAAAAATGAGGGGACAGGAATCCTTAATTTCCGGTTTGTTTGCAAATATCAAATAATGTGAGGTGCAAGTGCCATACGAAATCCTGAAAAATATTCATACATTTCAAGAAGTTATGCGCAAACTCTTGAAATTACATGCCTTTTAAATATATTTGTAGGCACTCCTAGTGACTCCATGAATATCCTTTCTTCTTTTGTAAGTGCATCGTCTAGTATCCACTCATTTTGATATTTCCTGCATCTGATAGCTGTTAATGTTGCTATAACTTCTCCATATGTCCTGTCTAATTCCTTCATTTTATCTTTAAGTCTATTTTCAATAAGTCTTCTAATTATAAGTCCAATAAATGCAATAAATTCTTTTCCAGCCAGACTACTATCTAAGCTTACATGAAATCTCTCATGGAGTATTCCATTTTTTAGAACTCCAAAAGTTTTTTCAATCACATCTTTTTTTCTATATAATATCAATGCTTCCTGAATATCTACTTTATCATCGGAGCAGATAATTGCGAAATATCCAAAGGATGATGTTATATTTCTATACTCCGCAGAATTAATTTTATAATTTATCTTATTATCATTAGTTTTTTCTATATCAAATAATGGCTGATATTTAGATAAAAATTTATCTGTAAATTTTCTTTTCCTACTATCTAATTCGGATGCCATTTCATTTATATTTCTTTTTATGCTTAAAATTTCATTTTGTCTTCTTGCTTCAGAAAAATACATATATAATTTACATATTCTTGTCCCAATTTTTATTGTCTCTTCTTTTGCCTCAATAATATCATTATCGTGTGTAAAAATTATAGTGTCATTTGATGTCCTGTCCCAGTTTTCTATATAATTACGTGAGCCAATACCAAAGTCAAGCGGCGCACCAACAATGAATGAATTATTTCCTATAATATCGCTTGATAATACTTTTTCCAGAGCAAAACCACCATCCATTACAAAAGTTGTTTTATTTATATCGATTCCATAATTCCTTGCTCTTTCAATAACTTTTGGAAAATTAGTAAAGTCATTGATAGACCCATTATAAGTTGTCATATACAGAGGTATGGCTGTTCGTAAGGTGCAAAACAACCCAATATTAATTTGTGCAAGATTTTCTTTGTCTCTGTTATACCCAGGTTTTACCTTTGGAAGTTTCTTTGAGTAACTTGAAACTGATGTCACATCATAACATAAAAAATCATTCTCAGATGCTTTTGGAATCCATTCATTAAAGAAAGCAGCAATATCGGGTGCATTTATCTCACTATAATAATCAGTAATCCTATTTTTCTTAATTATTTTGTCTGAGAAACATATGTTCTTTTCTGTAAATTTTTCTATTGAAGATAAACCATATGGACAACCAGCCGCAAAGAACATCCCAATTGCCAATATGTTGTGTGCTATTTCGTTCCCAAATGATTCTATTAAAATGTCATATAATCCACTATCTTTAGCAAGATGCATTACTGCTATTGAGTATCCTGCACATAATTTTGATTCTTCTGGAAGATCCGCATATCGCTCTTCTATCTGTACTTGCTTAGCTCGACCTTGTTTTTTTAATACCTCGCCAACAGGTTTTGCTTTATTAAAATGTTCATAATATCTTTCATTTGGTATGAGGCATTCAATATTATGTTCTGAATCAAAGACAACTCTTCCTAAAGAATACTCGTTATGTTTAAGCTTGCCATTAACTCTATAGGAATTCTTGTGGTAATACAGATAGCGTATGCCACGAAGAGTCCTGGGCTTGTATTCCTTGCCTTGGGGAATCGCCACTCGAAGGTTTGGGTAGAGCATGGTGCCCTCCTTTGGAGGTGGACGCCAGAAGGTGTCCCTGGGGAGCTATGTGTTTGCTGCTGAAAGCAAATAGCACAAGCCATACTCTTTTGCAAGCAAATATTGGCTTAAATCAACAATTTTCTCCTAATTTGCACATGCCGCC
>CAZWOT010000072.1:7795-10554 GCA_964635595.1 uncultured Desulfovibrio sp. | reverse complement strand
CGGGCACGGGACATCACGCGGCACGCAGGAAACGTGTACGCGAAACGGGTCCGTGCTCTCGATGAGGACTTCTCGAGGGCTTCTCGTCAGGCAAGCTTCAGGTGTTCGCGAAGGCGTGCCTTCTTCTCGGCGTCGAAAACGATGTCCCTTGCCGGGGGAAGGCCCTGACGCGTGCGCCACTCGAGGAAGAGATGATGATAACTCTTTGCGCTTGCCGGGAATTTGTCAAGGACAAGAACGTGTTCCAAAATTTCCAGCACGTCCCCGTCGGCCTCGATTTCCACGCAGTTTGCGAAAGGAAGGACGTCGATGTCCACGTGGGCCTTCCTTCCCTCGTGCTCGAAGACGTAGCTTTTGCGCACCTTCTCGTAGCGCGCGAAGGGAAGGTAGCCCAGCTGCCCCAGAATACGCTCCATGGCGGCAAAGTCCGCGACCCCAAGCTCGATTTCCTCGCGCCTTTTGGCAGGCCCCGAGGCAAGCTCCAGATCCGGCAGGGGGAGCTTGTACGTGAGCACCACGTCGCTTTTTTGCGGCCACTCGCGGCATCGCAGGCGCAAAAGCTCCCCGCGCCCGAACAGAACGCTGTCCTTCGAGTCGTAGATCACGTTGGTCTCGAAGTGGTCCTCGTGAAAAACTTTGGCTCCCGCCTCCTCCAGCTTCTTCATCATGGCGTGGGGCTCCACGCCAAGGTATTTGCGCTCGATTTCAAGGCTCATGTGCTGTTGTCCTTTGGCTTTGTCCTTTTCGCTTTGTCCTTTTCGCTTTGTCCTTTCGCGTTGTCCCTGCTGCGTCCCGGGGCTGTCGCTTTTGGGCGACGTGCCGGTTTCCCTGGAGAAGACAGGGGAGATTGAGCCTCTTCTTGGCCATCCGCGCCTCAGCCCTGCGGCATGTGCGTGCCTTTCCCCGGCGCCTGTCCGGCCATTTGTCCGGTCATTTGTCCGGCGGTCCTGTTCGATCCCCTGGCGGCCCTGGCGTTGCCGAAGAAGAGGCGGGCGAGATCCACGATGGTGGGCACGGCGTGGTGGTCGACGATCGGGGCAAAGCCCAGGCGTCTGGCCTGCTTGATGCGGATTTCCTGGTTTGCCACCGGACGGATCTGGCCGTTGAGGTCGGCCTCGCCGAAGAAGACGGCCTTTGGCGGCAGGCAGATTTCGTAGAAGGAGGAGAGGATGGCTGCCAGAAGCCCCAGATCGAGGGCCGGGTCGGCAATGCGGATGCCGCCGCCCACCTTGGCGTAGATGTCGGTCTGGGAGAGCTGGATCTTGAGGCGCTTTTCCACCACCGCCAGAAGGAGGTTCAGGCGGTTGGTGTCGAAGCCGAGGGCCACGCGCCTCGGGATGGAAAGACAGGATCTCGAGCACAGGGCCTGCACCTCGACGGCCAGGGGGCGTCTGGCCTCGCAGGCCATGACCACGGCCGTGCCGGAAAGATCGGGGTTGCGGTCCTCGAGAAAGAAGGTGGACGGGTCCTCCACCACGTGCATGCCGTTTTGATCCATGCGGAAGACGAGCATCTCCTCGCTGGAGCCAAAGCGGTTCTTGTAGACGCGCATGAGGCGGTGGGCCTCCTTGCGGTCGCCCTCGAGGGAGAGCACGGTGTCCACCATGTGCTCGAGAAGGCGCGGGCCGGCAAGGGTCCCGTCCTTGGTCACGTGCCCCACGAGCACGGCGCAGGTGCCAAGGGCCCGGCAGGCCTCGATGATGCGGGTGGCGACCCCGCGCACCTGGTTCACGTTGCCGGGAAGGCCCTCGATGTCCGGGCTCGCCATGGTCTGCACCGAGTCCAGGACGAGGAGGGCCGGTTTTTGCTGGTGCATGGCCGAGACCACGTCCTCGCAGCTGCCGGTGGCCATGGCCAGCATGTGGTCGCTCAGGACCCGAAGCCGCTCGGCCCTTGCCTTCACCTGGGGGAGCGTCTCCTCGCCCGATGCGTAGAGGACAGTGTTCCCCCTGGCCGCCACAGCACCAGCCACCTGCAGGAGCAGGGTGGACTTGCCTATGCCGGGCTCCCCGCCAAGAAGCAGGACCGCGCCCGGCACAAGGCCCGATCCCAGCAGGCGATCCAGGGCCCTGTGGCCGCTGGGGATGGGGGTGCCGTGCTCCTCGCCCGCGTCCTTCAGGACCAGGACGGGACTGGAGGGAGCGGCAGCAGCATCTGTGCTCTTTGCCGAGGGCGCGCCCGTCCTCGCCTCGTAGGTGTTCCACTGGCCGCATTTGGGGCAGTGGCCGATCCACTGGGGCGAGACGGCCCCGCAGCTGGAGCAGGCGAAGACTTCGCGGGACTTGGCAGGGGTTGCTTGAGCCATGATGTCGTATCTGGAGGTCTGTTCCTGAGGGGTGCTCTTGAGGTTTGCCTTTCCTGGCCCCATGGACGGGGCCCTGTTTTCGAGAGACCAGGGCCTTTCGAGGGTCGGCGCCCATGACAGGGCCATGCCCCGTCTCCACTACCCTTGAAGGGCTCTCCAAGGCAAGGCGGCACGTTTCTGCCCCTATTGCCCCAATCGTCGAAAAGCGGCCTGTGAGGCGGATGAGAGGGCCTCTTGAGGGTGCATGGGCCGGACATTCCCCGACACTTGGCAAGCAAGCTTTTGCCGGTGTACCTTGCACCGTGCGAGCGGCGTTCTGGGGTCCGCCGGACACCTGATCGCCGCATGGTCCGCCGCCGGCGTTTTTGCCAGGGCACGGGCATTTCTTCGAAAAGATCATTCCCCAAAAAGACGCATTCCCGAAAGCCGAATCCCGAAAGCCGAATCCCGAAAG
>CAZWOT010000072.1:0-7695 GCA_964635595.1 uncultured Desulfovibrio sp. | reverse complement strand
TTCCCCAAAAAGACGCATTCCCGAAAGCCGAATCCCGAAAGCCGAATCCCGAAAGACGCATTCCCGAAAGACGCATTCCCGAAAAAGAAACCCCCAAAGCCGCATGCCGGAAAAGACATGTCCCCAAGGACGGAACTTCGACAGGAGCCTCCCATGCCAAAGACCCCCTCGCTCATGAACCTCGTGCAGCAGGACGCGTCCAAAGCCGAGAAGACCAAAGCCCCAAAGCCGGAAGAACAGATCGAGGCTCATGATGCTCCGGCGGCTCCCGCTGCTCCCGCGGCTCCCACGCTCCCCGAAACGTCCACCAGTGCCGACGAGGACGAGATTCGCGGCCGCATGGACGCGCTTGTGCGCTATCTCGAGCACCACAACCGTCTCTACCACACCCTGGACGCGCCCGAGATAAGCGACGAGGAGTACGACGCCCTCTTTGCCGAGCTGACAAGCCTCGAGGACCAATATCCGCAGTTTCGCTCGCCCCATTCGCCCACCCTGCGCGTGGGCGGCGGCCTCCTCTCGGGCCTTGTCTCCCGCAGGCACACCGAGCGCATGTACGGCCTCGAGGACGTCTTCAACGTGAAGGAGTGGCGGGCCTTCGTGAAGCGCATGCAGCGCACGGTGGAAAACTGCCCCCTCGACTTCTACTGCGATCTGAAGCTCGACGGCCTTGCGCTGGAGCTGGTCTACGTGGACGGCGTGCTCACCGACGCCATCACCCGCGGCAACGGCGAGGAGGGCGAGGTCGTGCTCGACCAGGCCCGCACCATCAGAAACCTCCCCCTGAAGCTCGCGGGCGAGGGACCCTTTCCTCCGCGTCTCGAGGTGCGCGGCGAGGTGGTGATCTACAAGGACGATTTTGCCCGCGTGAACGAGCGGCGCGAGGCCGCGGGGCAAAAGCTCTTCGCCAACCCGCGAAACGCGGCCGCGGGTGCCCTGCGGCAGCTGGACCTTGCCCAGACGCGGGCCATGCCCCTCACCTTCCTTGCCTACAGTCTCGGGCACGCCGAATGGGGGAGCCTGGCCGTCCCGCCAACCCATTCCTCGCTCATGCAGCTTTTTGCCTCTCTCGGCTTCACCATCCCGCCCGAAGGCGTTCTCTGCCACGGCCTTGAGGCCGTGGAGGGCTTTGTCGAGAGCGTCCGGGAAAGGCGCGAGAGCTTTCCCATGCAGATAGACGGGGCCGTGGCCAAGGTGGACGATCTCGAGGCCCAGAGGGCCCTCGGCTTCACGGCCAGGACCCCGCGCTTTGCCGTGGCCTTCAAGTTCCCGGCCGAGCAGGCGGAAACCGAGCTTCTCGACATCGAGGTGCAGGTGGGCAGGACCGGCGTTCTCACCCCCGTGGCCAAATTGAAGCCCGTCAAGGTGGGCGGCGTCGTTGTCTCGAGCGCCACGCTCCACAACGAGGACGAGGTGCGCGCAAAGGATCTGCGCATAGGCGACACGGTCATCGTGCAGCGGGCCGGCGACGTCATCCCCGAGGTGGTCCGCAGCGTGCCCGAAAAGCGTCCCGAGGGCTCGAAGATCTGGACGTTTCCGACCATCTGCCCCGCCTGCGGCGAGGAAGCGCGCAGGGAGGAGGGGCAGGCGGCCTGGGTCTGCCAGAACGTGAGCTGCCCGGCCGTGCGCCTGCGGGCCCTCATCCATTTCGTCTCGCCCGCGGGCCTCGACATCCAGGGGCTTGGCAGCCAGTGGATGGAGCAGCTGAGCCAGTCCGGCCGCGTGAAAAATCCAAGCGATCTCTTCACGCTCACGAAGGAAGAGCTCCTCGCCTACGACCGCATGGGGGAGACCCTGGCCTCCAATTTTCTGGAGGCCCTCGAGACGGCAAAAAGGGAGGCGAGTCTTGCCCGCTTCATCTGCGCCCTCGGCATCCACCATGTGGGCGAGCAGGCCGCAAGATTGCTTGCTGCCACCTTTGCTGATATGGACAGGCTCGCGAAAGCAAGCGTGGAGGAGCTCACGGCCCTTCCCGGCATAGGCGAGAAAATCGCCCTGTCGGTCGTGAACTTCTTCGCATCTCCCGCCAACAGGGACATGCTCGAGCGCTTCCGCTCCCTGGGCCTCTGGCCCGTGGAAGGGGAAGTTGCCGAGGCCCCGGAAGGGGCGCTTTCGGGAAAGCGCGTGCTGTTCACGGGAACGCTGGGCATGCCGCGCTCCGAGGCCCAGAAGCTCGCCAGGGCTGCGGGCGCCGAAATCGCCTCCACGGTCTCGAAAAAGCTCGACGTGCTCATTGTGGGCGAGAACCCGGGCTCCAAGCTGACCAAGGCCCAGCGCCACGGCATCGAGATCTGGGACGAGCAAACCTTCCTTTCCCGCATCGGGAAAGAACAGCCACAAACCTTGCTTTCATAACGACTGCAGGCGTGCAGGGTCCCTTTTGTCCCGGCCATGAACCGCATGGCCTCCCCGCACGGGGAACACGCACGGGGAACAGGGGGCCTGGCGCGCCCAGGGAACACTTCAAGGAGAACATATGGGCTTACCGATCATCGTGGTGGGCGCCGGCGGCCGCATGGGCAGGACCATCTGCGATCAGGTGCTGGACAATCCCGAACTCGATCTGGCTGGCATGGTGGAGCGCACCGAGTACCAGCCCCGTCTCGCGCCCCCGGACTGCGTGGTCTCGGACGACTTCGAGTCCGTGGTGGACGCCTGCCCCAACGACTCGGTCGTCATCGACTTCACCAATCCCGAGACCAGCCTGGGCTCGGCCGACATCTGCGCCAGCGCGGGCATGGCCCTGGTCATCGGAACCACCGGCTTCTCGAAGGAGCAGCAGGACAAGCTGGCCGGCTACGCGAAGAAGACGCGTCTTTTCTGGTCCCCCAACATGAGCGTGGGCGTGAGCGTTCTGCAGAAGATCCTGCCCATCCTCGTGAAGGCTCTCGGTCACGACTACGACGTGGAGATCAGCGAGATCCACCACCGCAACAAGAAGGACGCGCCCTCGGGCACGGCCCTGCGCCTGGCCGAATGCGTGGCCGAGGCCAAGGGCTGGGAGCTCGACAGGACGAGAACCTCCGCCAGGGACGGCATCATCGGTGCCAGGCCCGACGAGGAAATCGGCGTCATGGCCCTGCGCGGGGGCTCGGTCGTCGGCGTGCACACCGTGTACTTCATGGGCCAGGGCGAGACCATCGAGGTCACCCACAGGGCCGAGTCGCGCGTGAACTTCGCCCGCGGCGCCCTGCGTGCGGCATCCTGGCTCGTCGGCCAGGAGCCCGGCCGCCTCTACACCATGAGCGACATCTTCGCGGAGGTGGAGGGATAGCCCGTCCGGCTGCAGCCGACGTTTCCCTGTATTCTTGCCACGGAAGCGGACCTTGAAAAGATCGGGATCGATCTCGAGATCGGAACAGAAAAGGTCAGGGTTGAAGTTGAAAAGGTCGATGTAAAGGCTTCAGAAGCACGCCTTCTCGGGTGGCAAATCGGCTTTGCCCTGGCCGCTGCCGCTCTCCTGGCCAGGGGCTTCGGCTGGCTGGACTTCTGGCGGGAACGGCTTTCGGCCAAGGCTCAACCAACAGCTCAAGAACGGCATTCATGCCGCGACAATTCAAGCCCCTTCGGGGGCTTTTTTGTTGGCCTCTCCCTCGAAATGGAGGCCGGCAGAGTCCAGGACAATGCGGATGCCGCCCGGCAGCTGGAAGGTCTTGGGCCGCTGGGGGAGCCTGAGGGCCTCCTCGACGGCCTGGAAGGTCCTGGCTCTCGCCTGGCCCTGGACGCCCAGGGCAACGAGCCTGTGGACAAGGGCAAGGCAGAGGCGCGAACGGACGGCGGGATCCAGGCTCTCGAGGACGGTCCTGGGGACGCTTGCGCAAACGCTGCCGTTCTCGATGCGCGTTTCGCAGCTGCGAAGCGCCTCTTCAACCTTCTTTGCGAAATGCTCCCTGTCCAGCCTGGCCAGGCGCGCCAGATCGACGAGGCTTCGCTCAAGGCAGGGATTTTCCCTGCGCAGGAGGGGCAGGACCTCGGAGCGCACGCGGTTTCTGAAGTACCTGCCGTCCTCGTTGCTCTCGTCCTCGCAGTGGGGGATGCCGAGAAGCTCGAGGACCTTCCTCAAGGTCTTCGCGTCCTCCTCGAGCAGGGGGCGCAAAAGATGCCTCTCGCCGTCCTTTTCTTCCATGCCCCCAAGGCCCGGCCAGCCCGTGCCGCGCACAAGGCGCATGAGGATGTCCTCGGCAAGGTCGCCTGCGTGGTGGGCCAGAAGCACATGCTCGAAACCAAGGCTTCTTCTTGCGTCCTCCAGGGCACGGTAGCGCGAGGCCCTGGCCCGCTCCTCGAGGGCGCAGGCGTTTATGTCCATGTGGAGCCTGGCAATGCCTGCAGGGATGCCCATGACCTTGCCCAGCGCCTCCACAAAGGCGGCTTCGTCCCCGCTTGTCTTGCGAAGACCGTGGTCGCAGGAAAGGACATGGAGCTTTACGGGCATCACGTCCCGTGCGAGTGCGCAGAGAGCCATGAGGGCCAGGGAGTCCGCGCCGCCGGAGACTGCAAGCAGAAGGCCGTCGTTTTCCTTCACGCCCAGAGCCCGCAGTTTCCTGGCCAGTTCGACCGCCTTGCGGGCGCAGAAGGCCGGAGCCGACTTGAGGGTCGGGAAGGAGGCGGGAAGGGCGGAAAGCTCTGGCGCGGACATGGGTGTTGAAAGGACGTTGGCAGGACTTGCAGGACCCTGGAAACAAAAGCGCCCCAAGGGCCGTTTTGGGGCGGTTGGGGCAGGATGTGGCAAATAGGGAAGAGGGTCCTGGCTCCATGTCCTGGAGCAGGAGGGAGCAAGGGTGTCAGGCGTCGATGCCGGCTTCGCGCATGAGCTTGTGCAGCGTGTCCACAAGGCCCGCCACCTGGGCCGGCTCCGCCCAGGCGATGCAGTCGCAGTGGATGGTGTTGCGCCCGCGCACGAGCAGCTCGAGGCGCACGCGCGTCTCCTCGACATCCAGGGCCGCCACGTGCGGGCCGCAGGCGAAATGCTCCCTTTGCAGGGGCGAGAGCTCCCTTGGCTCGAGCCAGTAGAGATGGTTGAGGCCGGCTCCCAGCCCCTTTTCCAGGAGCAGGTCTTCGAGGCGCTTCGTGGCCTCGGGGGACAGTTCGTCGACTATGTACTCACGCATGGGTACCCCGTTGTACAGGATTCGGCCGTACCGTCGCAGACCTCGCCCCTGGCCCTGCGGCAAAAGCCCGTGAGAGAGCGGTACTTCTCGAGCCTGGTCCTTGCTTCCTTGCGCTCCTCTTCCATGGCCGCCTCGAGCTCCATGGCCGCGGCCCTTTCCCTGGCAGCCGCCCTGGCGGCGCCGGGACAGGAGAAGGTGGGCACGTCTGCAGGCTGCATGTCCTCCCTGGAGAGGGTCTTGGCAAAGCGGCTCTCGATGTGGCCGTCCAGGTTGAAGACGCGCTGGATGGTGAGAATGTTGCGGGCGGCACCCGCGCCGTCGTCCTCCTTCAGGTAGGAGATGGGCGCGTGCAGGAACTTCTTCACCAGCGCCTGCCCCATGGCCTCGAGGGCGTCGTGGAGCTCGGGATCGTCGGACGAAAGGCGGCGCATGGTGCGGGCCACCTCGTCCTCGATGGTCTCGTGGCCGATGTGCACGAGCTGCTTGATGATGGGCTGGACGCTCAGGCGCTGCACCCATTCCCGGAAGGCCGCCACCTCCTCGAGCACGATGCCCTCGGCCTTGACGGCCTCGCTTCTGCGGGCGGCCAGGTTTTCCTCGACCACTTCCTTCAGATCGTCGATGTCGTAGAGGTAGATGTTGTCGAGGCCGTTCACGTCCGGGTCCACGTCGCGCGGCACGGCGATGTCGATGAAGAACATGGGCCGGTTGCGGCGGGCCTTCAGGACCTGGCGTATGTCCTTTGCGTGAATGATGGCGTCCGGGGCGCCCGTGGAGGTGATGACGATGTCCACTTCCTTGAGGGCGTCGAAGAGGTGCTCGAAGGCCACCGCGCGTCCCTTGTAGAAGCGGGCCAGATCCTCGGCCCTGGAATGGGTGCGGTTGCAGACGAGGATTTCCGAGATGCCGTTCTGGATGAGGTGGGTTGCCGCAAGTTCCGCCATCTCGCCCGCGCCCACCAGCATGGCCCGATGCCCGTCCATGGTGCCGAAGATGCGCTTGGCGAGCTCCACGGCCGCGTAGCTGATGGACACCGCCGAGGAGGCCACCGCGGTCTCGGTGCGCACGCGCTTGGCCACGCTGAAGGCCTTGTGGAGGAGATGGTTCAGGATGACGCCGGTGCAGCGGGCGGACGTTGCCTTGCGGTAGGCGTCCTTCAGCTGCCCCAGGATCTGCGGCTCGCCAAGAACCATGGAGTCGAGGCTCGAGGCGACGGCAAAGAGGTGCCGCACGGCGTCGTCGTTGTGGTAGGTGTAGACGTAGGGCTCGAGATCCTCGGGCCTTGCGTCCCTGGCCCTCGCCCAGGACTCGAGCATCTGGCGCCGCACGTCGCCCGCGCCCATGGCGAGCATCTCCACGCGGTTGCAGGTGGAGAGGATGAGCGCCTCCTGGATGGAGCCGCCCACGGGCAGGGCCCAGTTCTCGGGGTCGGTGAGGCGCGTGAGCGCAAAGCGCTCGCGCACGTCCACGGCGGCGGTGCGGTGGTTCAGGCCGACAAGAACGATATCGCATTCCATATTCGGGCTCCTACACGCGCACGAAGGCGTGGTGGGAATTCATGAAGAGGTTGACCACCACGATGGAGAAGAGGGAGAGGGCAAAGACCGCAACCATGAGCCTGGCCGGCTTCTTGCCCTTCCAGCCGCGGGAAATGCGGCTGTAGAAGAGAAAGGCGAAGAAGACCCAGACGACGAGGCTGATGATTTCCTTGGGATCGCCGGTGACGGTGTTGCCGTAGACCGGGCCCGCGAAATAGAGTCCGCAGACAATGCCGGTGGTGAAGAGCGGAAATCCCGCCAGCGTCGCGTAGTTGTTGATGTTGTCGAGGATGTAGAGGGCGGGAATGTCCCCGAACATCTTCGGCAGCGGCTTTTTCGCCTTCAGCCTCTTGTCGAGATAGAGGAAGAGGACGCCTGCCACGAAGCTGATGGCAATGAGTGCCAGCGAAATGTAGAGGGCGCCCACATGCAGCGCGTAGAAGGGGGTGTGCAGGGAGTTCGGCACGTGGACCACCATCTGCAGCTGCTTTGCCGAAAGCGCGAAGAGAATGATGGAGAGAAGCGAGCCGAAGAGCAGGGGAATTTCCTGATGGAGCACGACCCACAGCACGATGCCGCACAGCATGAGGAACCAGGCGAGCAGCTGCAGATAGGCACCGACCGAGAGCCCGCCCGCCACCTGGGCGTGGAAGCCCATGGCGAGGATCACGGTCTGGAGAATGAACCCGCAGGTGGCGATGGAGGCTGCCAGAAGGCGCAGGGTCCGGTTCTTGACGAGCATGCCCAGAAGACCTGCCACGCCCGCAAAGGCGTAGAGCACCAGGGTCAGCAGGGTGGAGGATTCGGGCGTCAGAAGCGAAATCATGGCTTTGTCGTGCCTTTTCGTCGATTGTTGCTCGTGGTGGGGGAATTTGGGAATGAAAATATTGTGGCGAAGTATTTTCAATTACTGGTTATGTCGCTCTTGTATCTACTCTTTTTGAGAGTACGTCTCCTGCCGATCTCAAGATACAACAAAAGTGAAATTGAAATAATCAGTGCGCCACGAAAGCTGGCGGAAACATGGAGGTTGCAATTCCTCCCCAGAT
>CAZWOT010000071.1:0-10587 GCA_964635595.1 uncultured Desulfovibrio sp. | reverse complement strand
GCCTCGCCCAAATGTCCAAAAAGGCCCCGACCTGCGGGGAGTGGCAGGCCTGGGTAATGCGCATGAAGCGCTTGATCCATAGGAACTGTCATAAAATAACAAAGTAGCTGGTAGCCTAAATTCCTGTAGCATTTTCTGGCTTCACGTACTACGCTCAAAAAAATGCTCCAGGAGACAATGATGGCAAAGACACTGGCCGTACAGATTTCCCCCGATGCCATAAATCGATATTTTGAAGCCGCAGAGCTCAATGAGAAGCAAAAACGGCTTTTTATGGGAATGTTGGCAGACCAGTACGGTTGGGGTGGCGGACAGGCTGTATCCGAAGCTTTTGAAGTGGGGCGCTGTACCGTCACCAAAGGAAAAGCCGAGTTCACTGGCGACAAGGAGATCTGTTCATCTGCCAATCGTATTCGTCGCCCAGGAGGCGGGCGTAAACCTGTTGAAGACAAGCAACAAGGAATAAGGAACTGTCAGAAAATAACTCATTACCGAGTTGTCGCTTTTGCTATCGATTTTGGCAGTAGTTTCAGTAAGTTATCATCGTGCACAGCTGGAAATTAGGCAGTTTTCTAATGAGTTGTTTCCTGATGGTTCCTAAGCCAACAGCCTGGCTGCTACCATTGCATTTGTTTCGACGCTGAATTGCAGGGCCTACTGCCTTCGCGGATTTCGATGACGTTTACATCTCAACCCCCACAGCTCCGCACACTCCCTCGCGGTCATGCACGTGTGGTTTGCTTCCAGATGGCTGGCCAGGCTCTATCTGGGGAGGAATTGCAACCTCCATCTTTCCGCCAGCTTTCGTGGCGCACTGACAGCAAAATCAAATTTTCAGGATCCCATGGCCCAAGCCAGAAAGACCAGGAAGCCCCGGAAACCCGACCCGCAAGTCGTCGACGCGCTGATTCTCCAGTGCATGCAGGGGCTCCTTGACAGCCAGCGGACAGGCATCACTCTCCCCACGGGCGCCAACTGCGCGCGCGACTCGACCAGGCAGACGCAGGCCGCCCCGGGCAGCCGGGCCGACGGCTCTTTCCTGGCCGGCCACGGTGCGGCCGTGTACAAGAGGGCGCTCGAGATGCTCATGGAGAGCGAGCTGGCCGCGCACCTGGGCTACGGCAAATACAAGCGCCTTGGCAGGCCGTCGGAAGGACACGCCGATACCACCCCCGAAATCGCCTCGGAATGCCCTTCCAAGCCCCTTGAAGGAGAGGGGACGGGGCAACCCCGGCGCAACTATCGAAACGGCGCCTATACGCGGCATGTGCGCACCACCTGCGGCCGCATCGATATCCAGTGCCCCAGGGACCGCAACGGCACGTTCGCTCCTCTGGTCCTCCCCAAGGGGGTCAAGGATCTGACCGGCATGCAGGAGAAGCTCCTGAACCTCGTCACCCGGGGCAACGACCCGCGCACCGCTACAAGGCTCATCGAGGACATCATGGGCGAGCGGGTCTCCCACGAGTACGTCCGCATGACGGTCGAAAGCTTCAGCAAGACGCTCGAGGCCTGGCAGAGCCGCCAGCTCAAGCCCTTCTACCCATTCCTCTTCATCGACTGCGTCCACGTCCTCTTCCACGGCGAAAAACACTCCCTCAGGAACAACAGGCGGCCGGTGTACGTCGTGCTCGGCATCGACCCGGAAGGGCGCAAGGAGCTTGTCCACATCGAAATGAGAGGCGCCGGCAAATCCGGGCAGGACTGGGTCGACATCTTCGGCAGTCTCCGCGCAAGGGGGCTCGGGCGCCTGCTTTTCGTCTCCATGGACGGCGTGGACGAAGCGGCCGAGGGACTGAAGGTCGTCTACCCCAAGGTGCGGACTTTCCGCTGCATCGTCCAGATGATCCGCAACTCGTGCAACCACGTGAGCCACATGCAACGCAAGGAGTGGTGCGACGACATCAAGGACCTCTACAGCTCGCCGGACCTCGCCACGGCGGAAGAGGCGCTCCGCGCCCTTGCGGACAAGTGGAAGGACTCCTCCCCCGCGGCGGTGAAGTTCTGGGAAATGCACTTCGACGAATTCGTGGCACCGCTCTACGGTGTCACCCCCTCCATACGCAAGGTCATATACACAACCAGCGCCGCCGCATTTGCCGAACAACCCGCGAGTCAGATTGGGGCTCAGGCTTCCATTGCAGGCTCACACGGCTGAACGGCCGGATAAACGGCCGAATGCGCGGCCGGACAGCGGCCTGACGCGATTTCCGTTCGTCGGCGCGACGGAGTCTGCCTCCAGGGTCTTTCAGCTGTCACCTCGCGGTGCCCACCTCAGCCACCTCGGGCCATGGCCCTGGACGCCCAAACCGGGCCAGGGGACTTTCACCCGTCAGGAAATGCGCATGCCACGCACAACGCAAAAACCCGACCCGGGGCTGAATGCCGATCTGGGACGGGCTTGTGGAGGGAAAAACGGGGGCCGGAAAAAACGATCCCCCGCCTGAACAAAAGGGGACCGGCCCAATGGCGCCAGCGCCCCTGGGTCACTCGACCTTGCGGAAGAGATAGGCGGCGCGTTGCGGCTTCGTGAGAAGAAAACAGGTGGAGTGGACGAGCGCGAAGCCGTGACGGATGCCGATGGCCGCGAGCTCCTCCTTGTCCAGGCGAATGCGGTACTCGGAGGGACGCCGCTTTTCCATCGGGAGCTTCTGGTCGTCCGAGTGGAACTCGTTGCCTGGCGTGTAGTCGTAGGCGCGGGTCACCATGTCGAAGGCAATGAACCCGCCCACCTTCACGAAGGGGCCGTAGGTGTCGAGGAACGCGCTGAAGGACGCGCCGGGGATGTGGTAGAGCCAGTTGACCGAGAGGATGGCGTCGAGGTCCCGGGGAATCTTGTTGGGAGCGAGCCCGTCGTCCTTCCACAAGTCGAGGAAGACGTTCAGGCTCGAGGACAGCTTGTTGCCAAGCTCTATGGCCTTTTCGTCAATATCCGAGCCATACAGCTTGTAGTAGCCTTTCTGGCCGAACCAGAGCAGATTGGCCCCGCTTCCGCAACCGGGCTCGAAAATGGACGCACCCTGCGGCAACACCCTGACAAGCCAACGGCAGGGAGCGCAGGCATGACGCCGCCACTTGCGGTTCAATATCGCGAATCTGTGCCACGGAGGCGCATCACTTTCCTGAACGAACTTGTCCAGCGTTTCTTTCGAGATGCCCGAAAGGGAGTTGCCCATGGGCAGGCGGTCGGCCAAATACGAGAGAGAGAGAGAGAGAGAGTGGCAGCATCATGGCTCCTTGGGCCCTGTCCCTGAATGACGGCCCGAAAAAGGTGTGCCTGACATGACAGGCCGCGAGAGCGACTCCCGATCGACGAATACGGAGCCTGCAAGTCTGCCCGCCCGTCGCCGGGACAGCCTCGTCAAAAACCGGAAAAGACGAAAAGCCATACCTCTCGCTCAATCGGGAAAGCATGGCTTCTCGCGCCGTTATACTGGCGCGGCACGTGATTCCGGAACTGGCGCGCGGGCCAGGGAGACCTCACTTGAGCGCCGTCCTGCAGGTCTCGAGGAGACCCTCCGGAGGGTCGATGACAATCGGGTCGCCCAGCGAGACGATGAACTCTTCCCTTGCCGGGAAGAGATACTCGTGGCTTTCGTCGCGCAGGGCAAAGAGCATCTGGCCTGGCGGCGTCTCGATGTGGTGGAGGACGCCCACGAGGCTTCCGTCGGGAAGACGCACCTCGCGGCCCAGCAGATCCTCGATGTAGGCCTCGTCCTCGTCGAGAGCAGGCATGTTCTCGCCAAGGACGCAGATGTTCGCACCCCGCAGGCCTTCTGCCTGGTTGCGGTCGGTCACGCCCTCGAAGTTCACCAGAAGGCCGTTCTTGCCGGCCCGCCAGCTTCTTGTTGCGACATCCCGCGTGCGGCCGCCGGGAAACTCGAGAAAGACCGGCCCCTCGACGAGGCTCGGGTCCTCCCCGTACCACTCGACCGCAACCTCGCCGCGCACCCCATGTGGGCGGGCTATTCTGCCGAGACAGAAACGTCTGGCCATACGGCCGGCCTACCGCATCATGTCGAGCGACACGTTCCTGCCCGACCTTTCCGCCACGGCGCGCACAACGGCGCGCATGGCCCGCAGGGTGCGCCCCTGCCGGCCAATGAGCCGTCCGCGGTCTTCCTTCGCCACGTTCAGGACGAGGAGGGTGCCCCCGTCGCCCGCGTCGTCCGTGCGTTCTTCCACGGACACGGCCTCGGGCTTGTCCACGAGGCCCCTGGCGATATCCTCGAGCAGCGCCTTCATGGGCTGGCGGCTACTCGCCCGCGGCCTTGTCGAGGTGCTTCCTGAGCAGGGCGGCCACCGTGTCGGTGGGCTGCGCGCCGCAATCCAGCCACTTGCGGATCTTCTCGGCGTCGAGCTTCACCTGGTGGGGGTGGGTCATGGGGTTGTAGTAGCCCAGAAATTCCAGCGGACGGCCATCGCGGGCGGTCTGGTCGTTGGCGGCCACCACGCGGTAGAAGGGATGCTTCTTGCTGCCGAGACGGGTCAGTTTCAGTTTGACGGCCATTGGCTCTTTCTCCTGATGGTTGATTGCCCAAAAACGCGTGTCGCGCCGGGCGTGAAAAATCGAATGAATCTGGAAATTGTCCTGTGAGGTATATGTGGGGATTGATGAAAGCCGATATCTTGATTCGGGGCCTGCGGGGAACATGCCCCTTTCGCCTTCGCGCGAGGCAATAAGCAGCATTCTGCCCGGCCTGTCAAGAAGAAGATGACTGCCTGCCGCTGTCCGGCAGCCTACTTGCGGCGGGCCTTGCGGCGCTCCTTGCGCTTTTTCTTCTTGTCCTTCGCGAGCTTGTCGGCCCTTGCCTGGGAGAGCATGGATCCATGGAGCATCTCGCCCTCGGGAAGGCCCCCTGGCGGCATTCCGGGCATGCCCGGCATTCCCGGCATCCCGGGCATTCCGCCCATGTTGGGCATGCCGCCCATGCCGCTGCCAAGGCCCTTCATGGCGCGGCCAAGCCCCTTGGGCATCTTGCCGCCGCCCATGACGCCCTTCATCATGCGGCGCATGTCCTCGAACTGGCGCACGAGCGTGTTGACCTGCTGGACGGTGACGCCTGCGCCCCTGGCGATACGGGCCCTGCGGCTGCCGTTCAGAAGCTCGGGGTCATGGCGCTCGGCCATGGTCATGGACTGGATGATGGCCTCGGCGCGGGCCATTTCCTTTTCCGGAAGGCCGCCGGCCTCGGCGATCTTCTCGCGAATGGCGCCGAACCCCGGGATGAGCTTCAGGAGGCTCTCCATGCTGCCGATCTTCTTGATGCGGCGCATCTGCGTCAGGAAGTCGTCGAAGTCGAAGGTCGCCTTCTTGAGCTTTTTCGCAAGCTCCTCGGCCTCCTCGGCCTTGATGGTCTCCTGGGCCTTCTCGACCAGGGTAAGCACATCGCCCATGCCGAGGATGCGGCCGGCGATGCGGTCGGGGTGGAAGACCTCGATTTCCGAGAGCTTCTCGCCAAGGCCCACGAACTTCACCGGCGCGCCCGTGACCGACTTGATGGACAGGGCTGCGCCGCCGCGGGCGTCACCGTCCATCTTGGTGAGCACGACGCCCGTGATGCCGAGCTTCTCGTTGAAGGTCTCGGCCACGGTCACGGCGTCCTGGCCGGTCATGGCGTCGGCCACGAAAAGGATTTCCTGCGGGGTCACGCAGGCCTTGATGTCGGCGAGCTCCTGCATGAGGACCTCGTCCACGTGCAGGCGTCCGGCGGTGTCGAGGAGAACCACGGTGGCCTGCTCCTCGCGGGCTTTCTCCATGGCTGCCCTAGCTATGTCCACCGGGTTCATGTCCGTGGTGGACGGGTAGAAGGGCATGGAGAGCTGCTTTGCGAGCACGACCAGCTGGTCGATGGCCGCGGGGCGGTACACGTCCGCGGGCACGAGATAGGGGCGCATTTTCTGCTTGCGCAGATAGTTGGCTATCTTGGCCGCCGAGGTCGTCTTGCCCGAGCCCTGCAGGCCAACCATCATGATGACCGCGGGCGTCTGTCCCTGGAGAGAAAGCGCCGTGGTGGAGCCGCCCAGAAGCTCGATGAGCTGCTCGTTGACGATGCTCACCACCTGCTGCGCGGGGGAAACGCCGCGGATCACTTCCTGCCCAAGGCATTTCTCGCGCACGGCGTCGATGAAGCTGCCGACAACCTTGTAGTTGACGTCGGCCTCGAGGAGCGCCAGACGAACCTCGCGCAGGCCGGCCTTGACGTTTTCCTCGTTGAGCGTGCTCATGCCCCTGAAGGAGCGAAACACGCCGCTCAGGCGATCGGAAAGGGACTCGAACATGAAGCGTGTGCCTTGATGGGAAATCTCGTGATTTTTGCGTGCCGCCGTCCCTGCGGGCAACGGCCTCCCCCGTAGCGGGAAAAAGCCTCCCCGGGACGTGACGGGGAAAGCTCCCTTACACGCAAACGCGGCCGAGGTCAAGGCCGGATCAAGCCCTTGTCCCGCTCCCGGGGCCCCGATTCGGGGCATCCTGCAGGGCGCGCGGCACGACATGCCCGACGTGTCCTGCCTTCCCGGCAAATGCTCGGCAGCCTCTTGCCATGTGCCGATTGCTGCTTATTTTCCTTGAAAACATTCAAGCCGCAGCTTGCCGCCATTCCCGACGTGTTCCACGAATATATGCGGGCACGGGTCCCCGACAGCGCAGACGAACGAAAGGACGAAACCGGAGGATGGCGACCACAGGGCAAGCCGGTGCGACCCCCCATGCGAGCATAGGGGTATATGAGGTACAAATGTCCGACCAGCAGAAGAATCTCCCGATTGACGCCGGGAATCCGGCCGATGCCGAGGCCCGGGGCCAGGCCGACGGGGGAGAAGACATACAGACAGAGGCCCGGCAGGCGGCCGGGGAGCAGGAAGCCGCGGCGGATGCCGCCCAGGCGGACAGGTCCCTGGCAGACGACGCCCAGGCAGGCTCCCGCAAGAAGCACCGCAGGCCTTTCGCCCGCAAGAGCCACGCAAAGGAAGAGCCCGGGAAGGTGCGTCCCATAAGGGATCCGCGCACCCTTTTCGGCGGGGCCGAAAAGCTCCCGAACATGCTGCCCGTCGTGCCCCTGCGGGACGTGGTGCTCTTCAATTTCATGATCCTCCCGCTCTTCATCAGCCGGGATCGCTCCGTCGCGGCCATCGACCAGGCCGTGGAGAGCGGGTCGCCCTACGTGCTCGCCCTGACCCAGAAAAACGGGATCGAGGACGAGCCCGGTCCGGACGACATCTATCAGACCGGCACCGTGGTGCAGGTCCTGCGCATCCTCAAGATGCCCGACAACCGCGTGAAGGCCCTCGTCCAGGGCGTTGCCCGCGCCCGCGTGCGCAGGCTCGACAAGGGCGAGAAGTACATGACGGCGGACATCGAGTATCTGCAGGAGCCCGCGGTCATCCACGACGCCACCGTGGAGGCCATGCTCAGGCTTGCCCGCGAGCAGAGCGAGAAGGTTCTCACCCTGCGCGGCCTTGCCTCGCCGGATCTGATGAAGCTTCTGCACAGCGTGGACGATCCCGGACGCATGGCCGACCTTGTGGCCTCCAATCTTCGCATGCGCGTGGAGGAGGCCCAGAAGCTCCTCGAAATCGTCGACCCCGTGGAGCGCCTCAAGCAGGTCACAAGCCAGCTTCAGCACGAGGTGGAAGTGACCCAGGTGCAGATGCGCATCCAGTCCTCGGCCCGCGAGGGCATGGACAAGGCCCAGAAGGACTATTTCCTGCGCGAGCAGCTCAAGGCCATCCGCCACGAGCTCGGCGACTCCGAGGCCTCGGGCGAGGAAGAGCTCGACAAGCTCAAAGAGGCCCTCGAGAAGGCCGGCATGCCCGAGGACGTGAAGAAGGAGGCCGACAAGCAGCTTCGGCGCCTCAAGCTCATGCACTCGGATGCCGCGGAAGCCAACGTGGTGCGCACCTATCTCGAGACCTTGAGCGAGCTTCCCTGGCAGACCGTGTCAGAGGACAATCTCGACATCGCCAACGCCAGGAAGACCCTGGACGAGGATCACTTTGGCCTCGACAAGATAAAGGACCGCATCCTCGAGTTCTTGAGCGTGCGCAAGCTCAATCCCGAAACCCACGGCTCCATCCTGTGCTTCGTGGGCCCTCCCGGGGTGGGCAAGACGAGCCTTGGCAAGTCCGTGGCTCGAGCCCTCGGACGCAAGTTCGAGCGCCTCTCCCTGGGCGGCATGCATGACGAGGCCGAAATCCGCGGACACCGCCGCACCTACATCGGCGCCATGCCGGGCCGCATCATCCAGGCCATCAAGCACGCCGGCACCCGCAACCCCGTCATCGTGCTCGACGAGCTGGACAAGGTGGGCAACGATTTTCGCGGCGATCCGCAGTCGGCCCTGCTCGAGGTGCTCGACCCCGAGCAGAACAACACCTTCTCGGACCACTATCTGAACGTCCCCTTCGATCTCTCGAAGGTCATGTTCCTGTGCACCGCCAACCAGCTCGAGACCATTCCCTCGGCCCTGCGGGACCGCATGGAGATCATCCGCCTGCCCGGCTACACCATGCAGGAAAAGGAGGCCATCGCCGAGCGCTATCTCGTGAAGAAGCGCATCGAGGACAACGGGCTTGACGAGAAGGACGTCAAGATGGGCTCCGACGCCATCGAGGGCATCATCCAGAACTACACCCGCGAGGCCGGCGTGCGCGAGCTCGAGCGCCAGATTGGCTCCGTGTGCCGGAAACTGGCCCGCAAGAAGGCCGAGGGCAGAAAGGGGCCCTTCCGCGTGCGGCAGAAGGACCTGCAGGGGCTGCTCGGTCCCGCCCGCTTCCTGGACGAGGACATGCAGGAAAGCCTCCTTCCGGGCATGGCCTACGGCCTTGCCTGGACCCAGGCCGGCGGCGAGGTGCTCACCATCGAGACCTCCATTCTGAAGGGCAAGGGCAAGATTCAGCTCACCGGCTCCCTGGGCGACGTCATGAAGGAAAGCGCCCACGCGGCCATCAGCTATCTGCGCAGCAACGCGGATACCTTCGGCGTGCCGGGCGACTTCGACTCGAAAAGCGACGTGCACGTGCACGTGCCGGACGGCGCCACCCCCAAGGACGGCCCCTCTGCCGGCGTGACGCTGACGACCGCTCTCCTCTCGGCCCTGAAGAAGACGCCCGTGCGCGCCGACTTGTGCATGACCGGCGAAATCGACATCAAGGGCCGCGTGCTCCCCGTGGGCGGCATCAAGGAGAAGCTTCTCGGCGCCATGGCCCGCGGTCTCAAGAAGGCCGTCATCCCCTGGCAGAACCAGAAGGACCTCGTGGACATCCCGAAGGATCTGCGCGAGAAGCTCGAAATCGTGCCCGTGCGCTACTACCGCGAAATCTACGATCTCGCCTTCTCCCCCGACGCCACGAGTCCCTCGACAGAGGCCGATTCGGCAAAGACCGATTCGGCAAAGACCGATTCGGCAAGGGCCGCGAAGAAACCGGCCAGGACGACCTCCAGGGCGTCCCGTGCTGCAGGAACGAAAGCTTCCGGCTCCAGGGCCTCGACGTCCCGCAAGAAGCCCGCAGGCTCTGCCGACCACAAGGCCGGCACAAGCCAGGAAGGCTAAGGCAAAGGGATCCCGCCCTCGCATGAAACAAAGCATACGGTCGGTCCTCGACAGTGCCCTTGCCCTGCTTCGGCAGGCCAGGGGCACGGACGGGGACCGGCCTTTTCGTCTCGAGGCAGAGCTTCTGCTCGCCCATGTCCTGGATAAGGATCGGCTCTGGCTTGCCGTCCACGACAGGGATGAGGTGGAGCATGCGGCCATCGCCATCTTCCTCTCCCTTGTCGAGCAGAGAATGCGGGGCGTGCCCGTCTCCCAGCTCGTGGGCAGGAAGGAATTTTTTGGCCGGGATTTTCTGGTGACAAGGGACACCCTTACCCCGAGACCAGAGACCGAACTTGTGGTGGAACTGGCCCTGGAAATGGGGCCAGGGGGAAAGGCCGTGTTCGCGGATCTTGGCACGGGCACGGGCTGCATAGGGCTCACCCTCGCCCTGGAGAAAAGGGAGTGGCAGGGACTTCTTCTCGAGAAATCCCCAGCTGCCCTTGCGGTCTGCCAAAAAAACCGCACGAGGCTTTGCGTGGGCAACGTGCTTTTGCTCGAGGGCGACATGGCCCTGCCCCCCCTGGCTGCGCAAAGCCTGGACGTTGTGTGCGCCAACCCGCCCTACATCGCCTTCGACGATCCCGAAACGGCGCAGGATGTGCGGGAACACGAGCCGTCCATGGCCCTTTTTGCCGAGGAGGACGGCCTGGCGGCCCTTGCCGCCTGTGTCGCGGCGGCCGCGTTTGCTCTGAAGCCTGGCGGCCTTGTCCTGCTCGAGCACGGCAGGGACCAGGGAGAAAGGGTCGGGCAAATGCTTTGTGCTGCAGGTTTTTCTCGTGTTGCCACAAAAAAGGACCTGGCAGGCCTTGACCGAGTGAGCCTTGGCCGTGTATAAGTCGCGCGCGTTCACGGCGTGGCCTCTCGCAATCCGCCCTGAACGCGGTTTTCCGGCAAATTTGCCGGGACCCGAATTTTCCGCTTGCCAGTGAAGGTCCTTTCTGCTAAAAGCTTCGACTCGTGCTGGCGTAGCTCAATCGGCAGAGCAGCTGATTTG
>CAZWOT010000070.1:0-10805 GCA_964635595.1 uncultured Desulfovibrio sp. | reverse complement strand
TGGTCGGCGGCTTCGAGGTCACGCCCATCGAGTGGATCGACAGCAAGTGGCTCGACAACCTGACCCGCCGCATCACCCAGGACGAATAGCCGTCCATCAGGCGGACCTTCGGACCCTGGCCGGTTCACATCCCGGGCATATTTGGGGCTCCTTTCGGGGAGCCCCTTTTTCTTCTCTTCTCCGGCTTCTCTTCTTCTCCGGCTGCCGGCCCGCGGCCAGGCTGCGCGCCGCGCTGCCCGCACGCAAGCGATGCGAAGGCACCTGTCTTCTTCACGCTCCTGCGGGCTTTTCCCAAGGCCTCCTTCAAGGCGATACGGGAAGGAAAACTTCAAGCCTGATCTGAAGTGTTCCGGCGGCCCGACGCAAGGCAGCATTGCCTTTCATGGGCATGAAAAAAGGGGGATGCATCGATCCCCCGAAAGAAAAGATTGCCGCAGACCGGCTTTTGCAGCGAAGCGGGCGGGCCCTACTCGTCGGCCTTTTCTTCCTGCTTCTTGTCCTCGATGACGCCGCTTCCGTCGGTGAGGCGCTTGATGAACTTGTCGCGGCAGTCGTAGCTGCAGAAGTGGTAGCGCTTTTCCCCGTCGCGCACGGTGATGCTGTCGTCGATGGAGACGTAGGCCCCGCAGACGGGGTCCTTGACCATTTCGCCCGCGGCCACCTTGCGCTCCATTTCCTTCTTGTCGACCTTCTCTTCCTTCTGGCGCTTCTTGAGGATGTCGTTGGCAAAGAGCCTGTAGAGCACGTAAGCCGCGAGTGCCAGAACAATCCATTTGATCATGCGTTTCCTCCGGGAAATCGGTTGGCGTCAAGGCCTGGCGGAAGGAAGGACATTCCGCGATCCTGAAGCGATGGTTGAGGACCTTCCCTCCATGAATTCATGTCCTGCTTGAAGAACGACCCGGGAGGGAAAGGGACTGGGGGACGGGGTTGGCCGGATCGCGCCCAGCGGGGCGCATGTCACTGCCAGATCTTATTTTTTTCTGCATGCCAGTCAAGCCTTGTCAGATGCTCGCGCACGCTCGTGCCGTTCACCGCGAGATCGGGCGCAAGATCAAGGAGCGGGACCAGCCAGAAGGCGCGCAGAAGAAGCCGCGGGTGCGGCAGAAGACAGACGGGATGGTCGCTTTTGCGCTCGCCGAAGAGGAGCAGGTCGATGTCGATGGCGCGCGGCCCGTACCTCAAGGCGGGATCGACGCTTCGCACCCGCCCGAGGGCAGACTCGAGCTGGAGAAAGCCTGTCATGAGCGCCACGGGCTCGATGCTTTTGTCCACGGCAATCTCCAGCACCTGGTTGTGAAACCAGGGCTGGTCGCGCATTTCCTGGGGCTCGGTCACGTAGACGGGCGAGGAAGCCAAAAGCCGCACTCCCGCAAGGCCGCCCACGGCCTCCCTGCCCCGCTCGAGCATCAGGGACGCGTTTTCGCTGTTGGAGCCGAGGCCGACAAAGACGCGCGCGCGGGCTGCCTGCGCAGCTTCGGCGCATTCGGCTTCGGTGCGTGCCATTTCGGCGCGTTCGGCCGCCGGCTGCTCATGCTCCGGGCCCTGGCCCGGACAGTTCGTTTTGTTCATGGCTGCACCCGTTTGGGGCGTATGTCGGAAATCTGGTGTTTTTTGGGCACGCTCGATCGACGTGCCGATTGGCAAGCCCCACATGGCAGATTTGCGCCCTGCCCGCAAGCGGCGAGAGCGGGGTCGTCTGTCCGGATTGCCGCCAGGATTGCCGCCAGAATTCGGGGAATTTTCGTTGCGGCGCGCCCCACACGGGACTATCCTGCCCGAAGAAATCCCGCGTAGAAACCAATCGAACTCCAGGAGGAAGACATGCTTGCACGCGTATCCCGCACGATGGCTCTCGTTTTCGCGATTCTTTCCCTCGGGCTCGCGATCGCCGGATTTGCCGGCGAGGCGCAGGCCCTGAGCGACAAGGAGTACAAGGAGCTTTTGAACTACCCGCCCTTCAAGGAGGCGGACCAGGAACTCGCCACGGTCTGGAAGGACGCCTACCGCGACTTCAAGGCCAAGGGGGAAGGCGACTTCTTCCTCGCCCAGCAGCGCGAGTGGCTGAACAGCGTGCGCGACGAGGAGGCCATGGCCTACATGAACGCCGGCGTTCCCGCGGAAGAGGCCTACACCCGCGTGGTCAGGCGCCGCATCAACCAGCTCCTGATCCATCAGGCCAACGTCCTTCTGACGCCGGAAGAAGCTGGCGCAGCCAAGGACCCGGACTTCTACAACGAGGGCGATCTCGAGCTCCCCTACTAGGACCAGCAGGCCCCGCAGCCGAATCCGGCACAGGTGCCCGCCCGGACCGCAATCGTGCGGCAATCCGAGAGCAGTCCTGCAAGGCGCCGCAGCAGTGAAGCGGCTTGCGCATGAAGGCCAGGAGCGAACCGTCGGAACACGGTTCCCCTGGCCTCCTTTCTTGCCTGGCGCAAATTCTCCGAGCAGAAAACGTGCCCGTTGGCCGCGATTTTGAAGCATGGGCACCTTGCCAGGGACAGGGAGCAGGACTAGCGTGGAGATCATCCCGCGTTGAGAACCCATCCAGAAGGAGGAAGCCATGTTCAAGAACAGGGCCCGCATGATGGTTGTCGTCTTCGCGACGCTTGTCCTTTGCCTTTCGCTCCCGGGACACGAGGCTCATGCCCTGAGCGACCAGGAGTACAAAGAGCTTTTGAAGTATCCGCCCTTCAGGGAGGCGGACAAGGAACTCAACAGAGTCTGGAAGGAGTCCTGGCCCGACTTCAAGGCAACCGGGGACAAGGACTTCTATCTGAACCAGCAGCGCGAGTGGCTGAAGAGCACTCGCGACGAGGAGGCCAGGCTCTACATGAAAGCCGGCCTTCCTTTCGAGGAGGCCCACACGCGCGTGGTGAGGCGGCGGATCAACCAGATAGGCGTCCTTCACTACAACTGCCAGCTGGCGCCCAACGAGCTTGGGTCCGCGAGAACGCTCGACTTCTACAACGAGGGCGAGCTCGAGCTTCCCGAAGACGTCGACACCGTCGCGGGAAACAGGACGCTCACCACCTCGGACGAGTTCGATGCCCTGACCATCGTGAATCTCGCCCGTTCCATGAGGACGGCCGTGGCCTTTCCCGTCACGACCCGCCTGTTCGCGTCCTGGCTTGTCTGGAGCGGCAACCGGTGCGTCTGGGGATTTCACAGGGACGGCAAAACCGTCGATCTCACCTGCGGGATGCCCATGAAGACGGCTTCCGGCACGGAGACGGTCTACATGAACTTCCTTTTCGAGGCAGACTACGACGAGGGCCGCTGCTATCTGCAGGCCATGTTCAACGACGGCCTGCCCATGCCCGACAAGCTCAAGGACGAAGCAATCGTCGAACTGATCCAGATGATGCTCCGCGATCAGGCGAAGGTCCCGGATGACATCAAGCTCGAGGTGGAAATGCGGGACGACCAGGCTGATTGACCAGCGGACTGATGGTCCGATGCTCTGAAGGTCAGAAGGCCTGAGGGATGGATGGGCCTGTTCGCCCCTCCATCCCGCAGGCCGCGAAACATCGCCCGGACCGCACCTGCCGAACCGCTTCTTTTTCCCGACGAGGCCCGGAGCGAACCATGCCGGTTCAAGCCCCGGGCCTCTTTCCCTGCCCCTCGACACATTCGGACAGGCCCGGTCCCGCAAGGACCTGTCGCAATGCCTCTTCGCAATGCCTCTTCGCAATGCCTCTTCGCAATGCCTCTTCGCAATGCCTCTTCGCAATGCTCCGTCGCAAAGCCGGCACGGCTTCTTCTTTTGGACGCATTGCGCCGCAATGGCAGGATCACCCCACGCATTATCCCGGTCCGACTGTCTCTTTTCATGTCTCTTGTGGACGATCTGCCGAAAATGGATTATGAGCTTGTGACTACAGTTTGATTGTCTTTTGCCCATTGATCGGGCTTTTGCGGTCATCATTCCCATGAGCGTCGCATCCTCTCTCGCAACCCTGACCGGGCAGGCCGAAGCCTGGCTCGCTCACCTCCTCGCCGTCCGCGGCCTCTCCCTGGCCACGGTCACCTCCTACGGCGAGGACATGCGCGACTTTTTCCTTTTTTTGCGCGAGCTCTACGGCGACGGGGAGAACGGGCCGCAGGACGGCGCGCGGCCGGAAAGTCTCCCAAACGATCCCGCGGAGCCGGAGCTTTTGAGCGAGGAGACCATCCTGCTCTATCTCTCGCACTCGCATGCCCGCGGCCATTCCCCGCGCACGCTGGCTCGGCGCCTCGCCGCCCTGAGGTCCTTTTTCGGGCATCTCATGGAAACCGGCGCCATCGCCGCCAATCCCGTGGAGAAGAACAGGAATCCGAAGCTCCCCGGGCATCTGCCGACCTTTCTCTCGAAGGAGGAAACAGGGCTCCTTCTGGCCGTGCCCGACCGCGGCACCCCCAAAGGCCGCAGGGACGGGTGCATGCTGGACACGCTCTACGCCGCGGGCCTGCGCGTGTCCGAACTCGTCGAGCTGCAGCTCTCGGGAGTCGACTTTCAGACCGGCTTTCTCCGCGTCTTCGGCAAGGGCTCCAAGGAGCGCCTCGTGCCCATCCACGAGCAGGCGCAGCGCTCCCTTGCCGACTACATCGAGCACGTCCGCCCCGTCTTCGCGCCCAAAACCCAACACGTCTTCGTGAACCGCAGGGGCTTTCCCCTCACCCGCCAGTACGTCTTCACCCTCGTGCGCGACGCGGCCAGGGCCGTGGGCATAACCCGTCCGGTGTCCCCGCACACCCTGCGCCACACCTTTGCGACCCACCTGCTCGAGGGGGGTGCGGATCTGCGCAGCGTCCAGTCCCTGCTTGGTCACGCGGACATTTCCGCGACCGAGATCTACACCCACGTGCAGCCGTCCCGCCTCATGGGCCTGCACCGCCACTTCCATCCAAGGAGCGGAGCGTGAAGAGCTCGCATCCGGCCCAGGAACAGGGAACCGGCACCCTTGTCACCTGCCACAACAACGCCGACTTCGATGCCTTTGCGGCCATGCTGGCAGCCGGCCGTCTCTACGGCGGCTGCGATCTCCTCTTTCCGGGAAGCCAGGAAAAGAACCTCAACAAGCTCTTCGAGGAAGTGAAGGAGGACGAGGCCTTCCTGGACGGCTGCCGCTTCGTGGACCAGTCCGGCATCAACTACTCGAGGTACGGCTTTCTCGTGGTGGTGGACACGCGCCAGCGCTCGCGCCTCAACCACGTCTGGCCCCTGCTCGACAACCCGGGCATCCGCGTGGAGGCCTGGGACCACCACCCGGACACCAACGACGACATTCACCCCCATCTGACCCATTTCGCCAACACCGGCGCCGTCACCACCCTGCTCGTGCGCCGCATGCAGGAAAAGGGCACCAGGATTACCCCGCGCACGGCCACGGTGCTCGGCATGGGGCTCTACTCGGACACCGGTTCCTTTTCCTATTCCTCGGCCACGCCCGAGGACTTCGAGGCCGCGGCCTGGCTCCTTCGCCAGGGCATGGACGTCAACCAGATCAACGATGCCCTGGCCTTCGAGATGACCCGCACCCACGTGCAGGCCTTGAACAGCATGCTCGAGTCCGCCCGGATCTATACGGTGAACGGCGAGGAAGTGGTGCTGGCCGAGACCACCCTCGAGCACTACCTGGGGGATTTCGCCTATCTCGCCCACAGACTCATGGAGATGGAGCGCTTCACGGTGCTCTTCGCCATCGGCCGCATGGACGACCGCATCCAGGTCGTGGCCCGCTCGCGCGCCTCCTCCATCAACGTGGGCGCCGTCTGCTCCCAGCTCGGCGGAGGCGGCCACATCTACGCGGCCTCGGCGAGCATCCGGGACAAGTCCCTGAGCCAGGTGCGCGACGCCATTCTCGCCGCCCTCCACATGCAGCAGTCCGGCGACAAGAATGTGGGCGACTACATGTCCTCGCCCGCCGTGGGCATGGAGGTGGGGCATACCCTGGCCGAGGCCGACGAGCTCATGTTCCACTTTTCCCTCAAGAGCATCCCCATCTTTGCGGCCGGCACCCGCCGCTGCGTGGGGCTCCTCGACAGCGTGACCGCCCAGCGGGCCATTGCCCACGGGCTCTCCGAGGAAAAGCTGGACGACTACATGCTCAAGCCCGTGCGCACGCTCAGGGCCGACGCCTCCCTGCGCGACCTCACCACGGTCATCGTGGGCGCGCGCCAGCGCCTCGTGCCCATCGTCGAGGGCGAAGGGGAGGACGAGCACGTGCTGGGCGTGGTCACGCGCACGGATCTCGTCAACATCTTTGCCGACGAGCCCGGCCGCATGGACGTGGACGAGCGCAAGGCCGAGACGCGCACCCGCGGGGTCGGCAAGGCGCTGCAGGATCAGCTGCCGAAGGCCATCTACGAGCTCCTGGTCCTGGCCTCGGAAATCGGCCGCGAGCTGGCCTTTCCGGTGTACGTGGTGGGCGGCTTCGTGCGCGATTTGCTGGTGAAGACCCCGAACCAGGACATCGACCTCGTGATCGAGGGCGACGGCCTCAAGTTCGCGGCCACCCTCGCCAGGCGCCTTGGCGGACGCGTGCGCGAGCACAGGAAGTTCCTCACGAGCGTGGTCCTCTACCCGGACGAGGACGGGCACGAGAAGCGCGTCGACGTGGCCACGGCCAGGCTCGAGTACTACGAGTCGCCGGCGGCCCTGCCCACGGTGGAGCACAGCAGCATCAAGATGGACCTCTACCGGCGCGACTTCACGATCAATGCGCTTGCCATCCGCCTCGACTGCGAGCCCATGGGCCAGATAGTCGACTTCTTCGGCGGCCAGAGGGATCTGAAGGACAAGCTCATCCGCGTCCTCCACACCCTGAGCTTCGTGGAGGATCCGACCCGCATCCTGCGGGCCGTGCGCTTCGAGCAACGCTACCACTTCCGTCTGGGGCCGGCCACCGAGAAGCTTGTGCGCAACGCCCTGGCCATGCGTCTTCTGGACAAGCTCTCGCCCGCGCGCATCTTCCACGAATACGAACACATCGCGGGCGAGGAGCGGGCCAAGTCCGCCTTCTTCCGCCTGCACGAACTGGGAATTCTCGGCAATCTCCTGCCCCAGCTGGCACTCACCCCCGCACGCCAGAAGCTTCTTCCGCGCATGTCCAAGGTGCTTGCCTGGTTCAAGCTCCTGTACCTGGACACCGAGATCAGGCCCTGGTTCGCCTACTTTCTCGTGCTCACCCACTCGATGGGCTACAGCGACACGCTGGCGGTCTACCAGCGCCTCGGCCTTCCCTCGTCCAGCAAGACGCTCGTCATGCAGGGACGCGAGAAAATGCGCTCCCTGCGCTCTCCCCTGCGCAAGCTCTTCAACGGCAAGGAGCCCAGGCCCAGCGAGGTCTGCCAGCTCATGAAGGATCTCCCGCTCGAATGCGTGCTGTTCATCATGGCCGAGGACAACCGCTCGGAGCTGCGCCGTTCCCTCTCGCGCTACATCACGACCTGGCGAAACATGACCCCGGACATCGACGGCAACGATCTCATCAAGATGGGCCTCGAACCCGGGCCCGCCTTTGCCGACATCCTGCGCAGTCTGCTCAGGGCCAAGCTCGACCGCGAGGCGGACACGCCAGCGGCCCAGTTCGAGCTCGCCAGGCGTCTCGTGGAGGACCGGAAGACTGCCCCGGAGGCCTCCTGAAGGACGCCGATGGCCCGATCCCCCGCCGCTACCCGCGTCTCGTTCCCAAGGAATGCCACATGCCCCTACTGGACATCCGACTTCCCGTTCCCGAAGGTCGTCAATACGTCAAGCTGCGCTCCCGCACCCTGAAGGTCTACCTCTACTGCCGCGTCAACACCGTCGGCGAGAACGGGGAAACCGTGCGCAAGCAGATCTGCGTCGGCCGCATCGACCGCGACACCAGGACGGGCGAGGAGTACTTCGTGCCCAACGATCGCCATTTCGAGATCGTGGGCGAGCCCGTGCCCAAGGACGCGCTGGAAAAGCGCCGCGAGCTCGAGGAGGCCCAGGCGCGCGCACGCCAGGCCAAGGCCGAGAACAGGGCGCGCATCCTGCGGCAGAAGTACGATGCGTCCACCACGGGCTTTGCCCTGGCCTTCCAGCGGGCCATGGAGGAAACGGGCCTGAAGCTGCTTCTGCGCACCCAGTTCGGCAGGCTGCCGGCCGAGGAGCTCTCGGCCGTGGTGGCCTTCATGGCGGCCGGCTGCCCGGGCACCCTGCGCAACTTCGATCATTTCGCCGCCACCAGGCTGGCCATGGACGGCTCCTCCGGCGCCTGGGATCTGGGGCGCGTCGAGGCCATGCTGGACGAGAAGTCCATCAGAAGCCTCTTTGTCGAATGGAACGGCATGAACCGCCGAAGCGGCGTGGTGCTGCTCGATCTCCCCTACCTCGGGGTGCGCGGCACCCACGTGCCCCTGCGCGACCAGGCAGACGGCATGCCGCGCCTGGCCTTCATCGCGACCAGGGAAGGCACGCCGCTCTATTTCCACGAGTACACGAAGACTCCCAACAGCTTCGGGGACTTCGACGAGGTGCTCCACAACGCCCGCATCCTCGACATCTCGCGCAACGTGACGCTCCTGACCGACATGCCCCCGGAGGCCGACGTCTCCATTCTCGACATGGACGGGCAGATGGACGCGGTCATCGAGCTTTCGCCCTGGTCCAGCGACTACGCCCACAACAAGATACTCTCCTGGCTCCAGAACCCGGAGGCCGCCCACAAGTCCATCGTGCGCCATGGCGACGAGTTCCGCTACGAGCGGGCCACGGTGGACCTGACGCGCCCCATGGGCCTCGTTCTCTACAAGTCCTCGAAGGCGGCCGCGGACGAGGAGGCCCTGCTCGACGAGGTCTACGCCCTGCGCGACAGGCGCGACCCGGATCTGAGCGAGGAGGAACGCGAGCGCGAGCGCGAGAAGCTGCGCCTGAACAAGCGTCTGTGCGGGGCCCGCGCCCTCCTCTGCACGCGCGAGGACATCACCTGCGGCGAGGCCATATCCATGCGCCTCATCAAGTCGATGGTCCACTCCGCCTGGGACCACCTGAGCGGACAGGTTTCCCAGGAATTGAAGGCCATGGAGTCGAGCGCCCTCAAGCGGGCCATGCTCTTTCTGGCCTTTCTCGGGCTCATCGTGCGCAACCACGTGCACAACCGTCTCGCGGCCTTCCCGGCGGCCCAGGAAATCGGCCTCAACGGCGTCTTCCAGAACCTCTACAACATGCGCGGCAACTTCACGCGCGGCGTCTTCAGGCCCCTGGAAGAGCTCTCCACGCTGCAAAGGCTTCTGGCAAGCGCCCTGGGTGTCCGCCTCTAGGCAGAACACGCCAAGGGCGCTACGTTGCCGCCTGTCAGAAGCCCGGCGTCGGGCCGTCGTCCTCGTCCTCCCCTTGATGCCCCTCGTTGCCGGGGGTCATGTCCTGCGGGCTCTGTCCTTGCCGGGCATCGTTCTCGGGATAGATGAACGGGCATTTCGCAAAATCCTGCAAGGTGGAGAGAAAGAACTCCTTGTTCCAGTACTCGAGAGCCTCCTCATGGATGGCATAGTACTTGGCGTCATTGTAGGTCTTCTTGTAGTCGATGTTTCCAAAAGCTTCTTCCAGCATGCCTATCACCTGGCCATTTGTGTACTCATCGTGTTTTTCGCCGGTCTTTCTGTTTATGCTGCTCTTGAAAAAGCTCGCGTTGAACGGTGTCCTTGCGCGCACATGGAAGAGGTAGTCCAGCATGTCCCTCCCCTTGTTCCTCTGCTCGTTGACGCGTTCCACAAGAGCGACCGCCTTGCCGGCATGAAGGGTCGGCAAATTGTACACCCTGATGCTGCTTCCCGAACCCTTGGGATAGTCGACCAGGACGTCGATGCCAAATTCCGGGGGACTGGTCTCGAAGTCCATCTTGACGTTGAGACTCTCGTCTCTGTCGTGGAGCGCGACAACCTCCGGGGGCGCGTCGTGCATGAGCAGGAAGGAAAGCTTGTTTGTGGAGACCTGCGCTCCGGTGACGGTTGAGCTCCCGGGCCGCGTCGTGATCCGAACACGTGCGATGCCCAGTTTATTCAAGGCCTCCGCAATCACCGGGGCATAGGGCGCCATGGAAAAAGTCCTGCCTTGCATCCGCAGGTCGAAGTCGAGATCCGCCGAATAACGGCTGGCCCCGTAGATGAGACGATGGGCAGTGCCCCCGCAAAAGATGGCGTGCTCAAAAAAGTCTGTTTCCGCCAAGGCCCCCAGAATGTACATCTGCAAGATTTCCCGCATCCTGTTTTCCACATCTGCCTTTCTGGGGTCGGATCTTTTCCGATAAAAAATATCTATTGAAGACATTTCCAAATCTTCACTGCTGATGCACTCTGATAGAAAAAAAATGACCTGTCAAAAATCAAACTTGTCCAGTTTTTTCAATGTCATATGAAAAAAGTTGTCCTACCACCCTGAAACTTCTTCATTGTTTTCCAGGAAAAACCTTATTTCACGCATTTCAATCTCATATAGGTATATCTTGAAACGCACATATTGCAACATAACATACGTTTCACGAAGATTGTCCAGCCTGGTATCAAAATCGTGTTTTGTGAAGCAGGCATCAAGAAGGTAGGACTTGTTCGGGGGAATGTTTCTGTTGAGGAGAAAGAGATAGTCGTGCAGATGTCGTCCAGTGGGCGGCAAACCATTGTTTGATTTCCAATGGAGCGCCGTCAGCTTGCCGGCGAAAAGCGTCGGGAGATCGTGAAGGCGAATGGTGACATGAGGGTCCCCCAACAAGCTGGCCTCGACCGTTCGGCTCTTCGGGCATTGGTATGGGTTAAAGTATCGCTTGAATTTATGTCGTAGTTAACCGACATCTAAGTATGCG
>CAZWOT010000069.1:0-10834 GCA_964635595.1 uncultured Desulfovibrio sp. | reverse complement strand
AGGCCATTGAAGTACGTGCCCAATTGGGGCTGGCTCCAGCTTCCCCCTGAACGGATACCTTTGCATTGTTCGGTCTTTTGGGGACCTTGCGGGACCGTCCGCTAGATGGCCTCGGGCCTGTTCTCGTCCCCGGGAGCGGGCACAGGAGCCGTTTCGGGAGTTGGTGCAGGGGTGGGTTCGGCCTTTGGAGCTTCCTTTTTGTCCGGGAAGGCCGAGAGGATTGGCTTTTCGTTGGTGGCAAACTTGGTGGCCTGGTCCTCGAGGATGGCCTTGCCCACGATAACCCACTTCTCGCCCTGTTTTTGCAGGGCAACCCAGCTTGTCATGTTGGCCTTGGTGGTCACGCGGGCCACGGCAGCGTTGGTGCCGATTTCCTTCACCTCGGCCTTTTTGAGGCCATCGGGATCCCAGGGGCAGTCCGGGGTCTTGGCCGTGGTGCACTGGTTGACGAGCTCGCCCGTGCCGACCGTGCGCGTGAAGGTGCGCGTGTACTGGTCTTTCAGGTTCATGGCGCCCTTGAGCCACTCGTCCATCTCGTTGCCCACGCCGAAGAGGCTGCCGACCTCGCCTGCGAAGCTCAGGAAGCTGTTGTTTTCCTTGAGATTCACAAGCTCGTGGCTTGCGAAGGCGTCCATGTCGATGAGGCCGAGGAAGGCTTGGCTGTTTTTCTCGGTCAGGGCCTTGGCCGCGTCGCTCAGGGTCTTCTTGGCCCCGGTTTCCTGGCAGCCGGCGAGCAGGCCAAGGCAGAGGACAAGGCTCAAGATGGAGATGAGAAGGCGGGCGCTTTTGCCGCCGCGAATCGAAGCGTGCATGGAAAAACCTCGAAATTTCAGGGGGAAGGGACATTTTGCCAGGGCCGGCGGCCCGCAAAACTGCCCGGGAGCTTGTCTTTTCGTGCGTGAGTCCGCGTGAACTCTACTCCCCGTGCCAAGGGTCGGCAAGACGTGGAAAACCGGCTCCTCGAACTGGGGGCGTGATGGCCTGTGCCAGGGCTTTCTTGAGCTATTTGTAGGAATCTCTCATTGACAGGGCTTCCCTGCAGAATGCCTCGGGCCCGGAATTGTAGACCTCCAGCACGTGTCCCCTGTAGAAGGCCTCGAATTCGCGCATCTCCTGCGAGTTCACGAGGAGCTGCCGGCCCCGCTCCACCGTTTCCGGGTCTTTCAGCTCCCAGCCGCACAGCTCGCCGGCCATCTGCATGATGATGGCACCTATGGCCATTGTGGTGCGCTTGATGGGCGTGCGGAAGGTGCGGGCGTTTTCGCATATTTCCCTGTAGCCGGGCTCGTCGTATTCGTGCCCCGAGCAGTCGTTGGGCACGAAGTCGTCCGCGAGCGGGTTGCGGGCCTCGGCTGCCAGGGGAGCCGCGACAAGGAGAGCAGTGAGGGCGAATCCCGCGAAAAAGTGCTTTGGAAGAGGCATGTGACCTCCTGTCTGCCGTTCTTTTGGTTAGTCGCCGTGTGGCACCGAGGCAGTGCGCCTACTCGAAGATGTCTTCCATGCCCTTGTCGAGCGCGCAAAACTTCTCCGGGTCTTCGGCGTACTCCGCCTTCATCATCTCCACGACGTCCGCCTGGACGGCGAGCATCTCTTCTGAGTTGACCGTGAACCGCAGCAGCTCCTCCAGGGCCTCGGCGTCCTTGAGCTTGTAGCCGCACAGATCGGCCATGCTTTGCAGAACGAGCATGGACATGGCCATCGTGGTGCGCATGACGGGAGCATTGTGGGTGCGGGCAATCTCGCAGAGATCGAAGAGCTCGTCGCTTTCCTCTTTCAGGTAGGAGCAGTCGTCGGGCACGAAGTCGTCCTCGAAGATCGCCTCATCCGGATTGAGCTCGACGGCCAGGACCTGTCCCATGCCGCCAAACAGGAAAGAAGCCAGAAAGGCCACGAGAAAAAGGCCCGTGAAAGCCTGTTTTGAAAGGGACATGCAGCCTCCCGGGAATATGCCGCCCTGTGTGTGCGCAAACGACGCCCTTTTCATCATGGCATCGGATGAAGGAGGAATGGGCCTGGGTGCTGAAAGAGCAAGGCCCGGCTATTTGTATGCGTTGCGGAAGGCAAGGAGGAGGGCCTTGCAGACCTCGCGATTGCCGATTTGCACCATGCCGACCCACTGCGTCAAAACACTGTAGTAGAGGTCGCGCATCTGGGGCGTGTCCAGAAGCTTGTCCCTGGCCTCGGCAAACCTTTCCGGATTGGTCATCTCGTAGCCGCACCCCTTTTCGCCGGTCTCTATCTGGGCCGTCATGTAGCTTACGGCCGTCTGGTTCATGGGAGTGCGGAACTGCATGGCGAGCTGGCAGATATGGTGCTGCGTCTCGTTGTCCGCATAGCGCTCGCAGTCGGTCGGAACACTGTCGCCGGGGAGGAGATGGTCCTCGGCATCCGCTGCCATGGGGCAAAAGGCGAGGGCGAGAAAAAGAATGAGGGTGGTTGCGGCTTTGCTGGGCATGCTCTCTCCTGAAACATGTGGGGCGATGGGCGCAAAAGTCCCGTCAATCCCCGTGATGCGGCGCCATGCCTGGCACAAAACGTCCGTCCGGTTCAACACAAGCCCGCATTTTGTGGTATATGGCCGCTTGAAGCCGTTCGCAGGCCCGGCGCCCGGTGTCGTTTCCCACGTCTTTATCCCCTGGTTCTGGAAGACCTGCCCGTTTCAGTCCCAAAGCCTGACGCGGCCATTGGTGCAGGAGGCGAGACCCTCGGCAAGCCTGTTCCCGTTCTCGTCGGGCAGGTCCACGACAAGGGTTACACGCTCGAGGTAGCGCTCCTCGACCACCGCCGCTTCCACCGAGGGCAGATAGCGCTTCACCGTCTCGAGGTCCGCGTAGTCCAGGGGGATTTCCACCCGCGTCATGTCCCGCCGCTCCTTCGTGGGCAGGGTTTCGAGACAGGAGAGCACGCTGTCCTGATAGGCGCGCACAAGGCCCCCGGTTCCGAGCTTGATGCCCCCGAAGTAGCGGGTCACGACGCAGGCCGTCTCGCCTATGCCCGAGTGCAGAAGCACGTTCAGCATGGGGCGGCCGGCCGTGCCGTGCGGCTCGCCGTCGTCGCTGCACCCAATCTTGGCGGTATCCCCGGGAGGACCCGAAGCATAGGCCCAGCAGTTGTGGGTGGCGTCGGCGTTTTGGGCCCGAACGGCCTCTATGAAGGTCCTCGCCGCCTCGGGGGAGGATGCATGGGCAAGGCGCGTGATGAAGCGGCTTTTCTTGATGAGAAGTTGGGATTCGTGGGCTGCGCCCTCGGCGAGATCGGGTATGGGGTATCGCAGGCTCATGGGTCGAGGTCTTTTTTGAAATCCGCAAATCGGCCGTGGTCTGTGTTTTGCAGGGTTTGTAACAAAAATTTCTGCAAGAACCTCTTTACAGTCAAAAACGAAGATATAGATGTTCATGTCGAACGAGACCGACGGCCCGTCGCGTGTTTTTGCGTGCAGTCCGCCAGAATCGAACCCGCTTTCAATCGGAATCGCGCAAAGGGTGCGCGTTCCGCGAATTTAAGGAGAACAAAATGAGCACGACTCTCGACAACCTGATGGAAGCCTTCGCCGGCGAGTCCCAGGCCAACCGCAAGTATCTTGCCTACGCCGACGTGGCCGACAAGGAAGGCAAGACCCAGATCGCGAAGCTCTTCCGCGCCGCCGCTGCCGCGGAGACCATCCACGCTCACGCCCACCTGCGCAACGCCGGCAAGCTGGGCGACACCGCCGCGAACCTGAAGGACGCCCTGGAAGGCGAGACCTACGAGTTCAGCAAGATGTACCCCGAGATGTACAAGCAAGCGCTGGAGGAAGGCAACAAGAAGGTTGCCACCTACTTCGACTTCGCCAACAAGGTCGAGGAAGTGCACGCCAACCTGTACAGGAAGGCCATCGAGAACGCCGAGGCCTTCAAGGGCGACTACTACATCTGCCCCGTGTGCGGCTACACCCATGAGGGTCCCTACGATGGTGCGTGTCCCATCTGCGGCGCCAAGGGCTCTTCTTTCCTCAAGGTGAGCTAGGCCCCGCACATTCCCAAAGTCTCGAGGGGAGCGTCTTCATGGAGCCGTCGGCTTCGTGGGGCGCTCCCCTCTCTTGTACCCGGCCCAAAACAGTCCACTTGTCTCTCAGCAAGACGCGTCTTCCCGGCGGTCTCCGACGGCCTCGCAAGGCACGCGGACCGGAGGGGTCTTGCACACCTTGCCAAAACGCGTCCATCGATTGCCCGTCAGCGTGTCCGCAACATGCCCTCCGATGGGCAAATACGGCCGAGAACCCTCCTGCTCATTGCGTTTTGAAGGGAAAAAGGGCACGATGCGGCATCATTTTCTGGAGGAGCAACAAATGCACCATCGTCTCGCAGGGTTTTCCTTGACCCTGCTGCTCGTCGCCCTGTGCGGATGCAGCATGCCCGGCCCTGTGGGTGCGGCCCCGGTCGAGAAGGCTGCGCCCGCCCAAAGCACGGAAAAGCAGCCCTTGAGCAAGTTCGACGCGCTGCGCCGTTTCGGGCAGGTGCTCGACATCGTCGAGCGCTCCTACGTGAACGACATAGGGCAGGGCGAGCTCGTGGACGGTGCCATCAAGGGCATGCTGCAGGGGCTCGACCCGCACTCCTCCTTCTTGAGCGCCCAGGAATACAAGGAGATGCAGGAGACCACCTCCGGGGAGTTCTTCGGCATCGGCGTGGAAATCGCCATGGAGAACGGCCAGGTCACGGTGGTGACGCCCATCGAGGACACGCCCGCCTTCGAGGCCGGCATGAAGACCGGCGACATCATCCTGACCATCGATGGGCAGTCCACCCAGGAAATGAGCCTGCAGGACGTCGTCTCCCGCATTCGCGGCCCCAAGGACACCAAGGTCGAGCTCTCGATCCTCCACAGCAACGCCCGCGAGCCCATCACCCTGATCCTCACCCGCGGTGCCATTCCCATCATCAGCGTCAAGAGCAAGAAGTTCGAGGACGGGTACTACTGGATTCGCGTGACCCGCTTCTCAGAGAAGACCACGGACGAGCTTGTGGACGCCCTGAAGGCGGCAGCCAGGGAAGCCGATGCTGTCGGCGGCATCAAGGGCATCGTGCTCGATTTGCGCAACAACCCCGGCGGCCTTCTGAACCAGGCCGTGAGCGTCTCCGACGTCTTCCTGCGCGAGGGGACCATCGTCTCCATCAAGGGCCGCAGCGAGATCACGGAGCGCGTCTACACGGCCGAGGCCCAGCCCACGGACGTGAGCGCCCCCATGGTGGTCCTCATCAACGCAGGCTCCGCCTCCGCCTCGGAAATCGTGGCCGGCGCCCTGAAGGATCAGCACAGGGCCGTCATTGTGGGCGAGCGCTCCTTCGGCAAGGGCTCGGTGCAGAACATCATTCCGCTTGCCGACGGCTCCGGTCTCAAGCTCACCGTGGCGCTCTACTACACGCCCAACAACACCTCCATCCAGGCCGAGGGCGTCTCCCCGGACATCGAGATCCCCTTCGAGACTCCGTCCGACAAGGACAAGGAAAACCGCTTCCTCCTGCGCGAGGCCGATCTGAACCGCCACCTCGAGAACGACAAGTCGAAGGGCGCGAACAACGCCAAGCACGGCGAGGACAAGCAGATGAAGGACCAGCTCGCGAAGGACAATCAGCTTCGCATGGCGTTGCAGATCGTCAAGGGACTGCCCAACATCCAGGCCATCCGCAACAACTAGAGACAGAAAGGCAAATCAACCAAATCGAACTGCCTGCCCATCAGCTTGAAGGCTTTTGGCAGGCAGTTTCGGCTTTTTGAAAGACTGTTTTTCAGGGAGCAGAACATGGCAAAAGCGAGCATAGGCGTTGTCGGCTGCGGCAACATGGGCGGGGCCATATTGAAGGGTCTGGCCCTGAAGGGCGGGTACGAGCTTTACGGCTGGACGCGCACCATGTCGCGTCTGGACGAGCTCGAGCCCTTGGGCGTTCACAAGGCGTCCGGAATCGAGGACCTTGCCCGCAAGAGCCGCTTTATCATTCTCGCCGTGAAGCCCTATCAGCTCGAGGAGGTGCTCGCCCCCCTTTCAGAGGCCGACCTGAAGGATAGGGTGGTTGTCTCCGTCGCCGCCGGCGTGAGTCTCGCGACGCTCGCGAAATACGTGAAGGGCGCCTGCCCGGTGGCCCGCTGCATGCCCAACACGCCTGCCGTGAGCGGCAAGGGTGTCTTTGCACTGGCCTTTGCCGAAAACGTCGTCCAAGAAGACCGCGAGCTCCTTCGTGGCGTCTTTGCCGAGCTCGGCATGTGCCTCGAGCTCGAGGAGTCGAAATTTACGGCCTTCTCGGCCCTGATTGGCGCAGGTCCCGCCTATGTCTTCGACCTCATGGAAGGCATGGTCATGGCCGGCGTGACGCTCGGCTTCACGCACGCCCAAAGCCGGGAGATGGTGGAGGCCCTTTTCGAGGGATGCGCCGTCATGGCAAGCGAAAACAGTTCCCAGCATTTGACGGCCCTCCGCGACGCCGTCTGCTCGCCCGCGGGACTCACCATTGCCGGCGTGAACAGCATGGGCGAAGACGCCGTGTCCGCCAAGCTGTTGAAGGCCGTGCTTGCGGCCAACGAGCGTGGACGCGAGATGGAAAAATAGGGAACGCCCCCGAGAGAGGGGAGAGAATCAGTCAAAACGAGAAGGGGTGCCCGAGGGCACCCCTTTCCGTATGGGCCGCAAAAATCGACGCGCTATCTCGCTCGCGACAAGCCTGGCGCGGGATATCGGCTAATTGGGAGCAACGCAGTTTCTGACCCAAAGACCCTGGTAGCGTTCGCTGAAGTCGAAGCACATGAAGTTGTTGGGGCGCAGATGGTAGGAGCAGCTCTCGTCCGTGGTTCTGCCATAGAAGGTCCCAATCGCTTTTGTGGAGATGACATCCGCCCCGGTATTGTCGATGGCGAAAATTTCCACGGTAATCAGGACCGCGTCGTCTTTCAGCGGCTTTGCACTATGGACAAGGCCGCAGATGTTGCCGGATTGAATCTCCTCGCTCACGTCATCATCTGGAGCCGAATACACGATGGCGGGCTTGAAACCAAGGAAGAGGGAGGCTCCCGCGAAAAGCAGGGCAAGAGTGGCGAGTGTCTTTTTCATGGTGCATCCCGGGTGTTTGGGGTTGAAGATGGTGCCGTTCGTCGGCTAATCGGGCGCGACGCAGTTTCTTATCCAGAGAGAGCCGTTGCGCTCGCTGAAGTCAAAGCACACGTTTGCGTGCGGGTAGGCCTGGCGGGAACAGCTATCCTCATTGATGTTGCTGTAGAAGGTGCCGACGGCTCGCGTGGAGAGGAACATGCCCTCTTTGTCGTGCGCGTAAACCTCGATGGAGAGCTCGGCCACATTGCTGTCCAGCGCCTTTGCACTTCGGACAAGACCGCAGATGTAGGCGGTAGGAATCTCATCGCTCTCCGCATCATATGGAGCCGAGAACACGGTGTCGGGCTGGGTGCCAAGGACGAGGAAAAACCCTGCGATGAACAGGGCAAGAGTGGCAAGTGTCTTTTTCATGATGCTTCCTTTGAGTTTGGCCATTTGATCCACGGTCTCGCCATGGTCGTAAAGATTGGGGCAGTACGCGTTGATTGATGACATGAGTTGTCAGGCACAAGACCAAATGCATCAGGCATGCGGTGGCAGTCTCTTATTGGCCTTGGCATTCGAGGCTGGGCGAACAATTGCTCGACAATTTTTCCCATGAAAAGCCATACCCCAATGGAGTATGGTTTTGTAGCCTTCCTGGCGAAGGTCGGAGTCATATTTTTTGTCTGATATTTGTTTCAATGCAATTCGTGCCAATTTATCAAGTTGTTGTGGATCACTTGCCCTTTTTACCTCTATTATTGCTGCTCTCTTTTTTAATTCATTGTTGTCACGTACAGCAATATCATACCGACCAAGTCCACTTTCACGATTTGATTTTACTTTGTAACGACCAGACAGAATAGTTGCTAGCATAGTATGATATATATATTCTCCAACATCAAATGAACTAAGTGTATTTGCCATGAATTCAGTTATTTCTTTTTCAACGATTTTATAATTTCTGTCCCAAAATGCCTCATTAAAATTTGCAAAAGAGTAAGTGGCTGTATTGTCTTCTAAATAACGAGTTACTCTTGTTTTCCACATTGTATAAACTTCAAGATTTGGAATTTTTAATGGGGTTGTAATTGTCTCCAGATCAAAATCATCATAATCTTCTGAATCTTCGGAATCATCAAAATAATTATTTTTATCAATATAGTCATAATCTATGCTGATTTCTGAGTCTTCACCGTAATTGTCAAGATTTTGTTGTGTACCAGGAATTGTTGTCAAGTAGCCAGTTGCATACATGATAGACCAAAAAGTTGAATCTTTATTGCTTTTTAAATCAAAATATGTTAATTGATTTTGAATTATTTTATTTATGTATTTATTTTTAAGTAAATCATCAATATCTAGTGTTAAAATTTCAGTATTCTTTTCTAAAATTTCAAGAGCAAATTGATTTGCTGATGTGTTTGCCCAATATAATTCTGGTTTGCTACTTTTATCAGCAGTATAATCCTGAATATAGTTTAAAATACTCCATGGGTTGTATATTTGTGTGACATTGCCAAAATTGTAACCTTCATACCACTTTCTAATTTCGTTGTATTTTTGAGTCATTCCAAATTGTTTAAGGAGAGATACTACTTCTGTTTTAGTGAAACCGAAAGCATCTGCAAATTGTGATGATGCAATATCAAAATGTTTTAAATTGTTTAAACCATTTAAAATACTTTCATTTGAAATTCTCATACAGCCTGTCAAAACAGCAAAATTCAAAAAATCATTTGATTTGAGAGCTTTGGAGTACATCAGTCTTAAGATTTCAAAAAAATCTTCATCATTTTCAGAATTATATGATTTGAGCAAGGGATAATCATATTCATCTATCAACAAGATAGGCGGAATACCATAGTGGGTATATAGGCAGCGTGACAAAATGTGTAAGGTAATTACTACTTGTCCATCTGTTGCACTTCTATTTTTTATTGCATCAAGATCTTTTAGGTAAACATCGTTTATTTTGTTATTGTTAAATAAATAATCGTGATAAATTATAATTTCTCTTAATTCACTCTTTAACAAATCATATATAAGATCGGTCTTTGTTGCTGAGACATCTTTGAATTTTAAAAAAATTACAGGGAATTTGTTCATCCATTTTGAACAAATCTCCTTGTTCTCGGAAATTTTAAGGCCATCAAATATATCACGGCTGTCTTTTTGACAGTCAAAGAACTCGTTCATCATGCTGATGGCCAGGCTTTTGCCAAATCGACGTGGACGAGTGATCAGGGTTACATGATTTGGTCCTGATTTTATAAACTCTTCCAAAAAATAGGTTTTGTCTACATAACAATTGTTCTGTAGACGCAGTAACCTGAAATTATCACTACCAATGCTTGCGTCATCATTCATAATACACCCACGTAGACCAGATTCAAGTGCATTATGCGGCAGAGGCTTGCCTCGCCAATTCAAGTTCGTGATTGAATGGCTCCTGGGATTTGACCGCTCAATGGGATTTCTAGGTCTATACCTTGGAAAGAACCTATATTCAATATTTTTGAACAAAATTTTTGTCAAAAAATTTTGTTCAATTTGTTGACTTGTGCATGCTGACTATATACTTTCCACAAACCGCGTGGGCAACTTGCCATAATTGAGGGCATGACCGCGGCATGGAATAATTGCCATGAACAAGCCTGTAATTCTCCCACCCCTTCCGCTTGACCCGGAAGACGACATCTGTCGGCAAGGCCACGGTCTTGCCGAGTTCGAAGCGACCAGAGCCATGATCGCACTCGACCTGAAAGCGGATGAGGCTCCTGGCGGTCAGCTTGTGCGGCATGTCTGGCGCATGAAGGAGGCCTGGGCGTCGAGCGCCATCGAGGGCATCGAGACGAGCCTCGAGGAGCTGTTTCTTGCCGATGGCGGTGTTTCCGTTGCCGAGGAGCGGCGCGAGGCCGTTCAGGACGTTCTGAACTGTCGCGACGCCCTGAACCTGGGTCTTGTCGAGATTGCGCAGGGACGGGACTTTTCCCTTTCCCTCGTCAAGGAACTTCATGCGTGCCTTCTGCAGGGCCCGGGCGGGGCCCACAAGACGCCGGGGCAATGGCGCACGAGACTGGTGCACCTTGGCAAGGCCGGCTCGACCATGGAAGAGGCTCTCTACGTTCCCCCGGACCCCACGCTGGTTCTTGATCTTCTGGAGAACTGGGTGCGGTTCGCCCAAAGAAGAGATCTGCACCCAATCGTGCAGGCGGCAATCCTTCACGCCCAGTTCGAGATGATCCACCCCTTTCTGGACGGCAACGGCAGAATGGGGCGCATCCTCGTTCCGCTCTTTCTCGTCTGGAAAGGAGTGATCGCACGGCCCGTCCTTCTGGCAAGCCTGGCCATCTGGCACCGCCGACAGGAGTACTACGAGCGCCTTCTGGCCGTCTCCGGGACCGGAGACTGGTCTTCGTGGATTGCCTGGTTCCTGGATGTGGCAAGAGACGGCTGCCGCGAGAACATGCGTTTTCTTGCGGTGCTTGACGAGGCGTATGTGCGCGCGAGAAAGGACGCCGTGCGGGCTGCGGGCTCGCAGAGTGCCCTGCGTTTCCTCGAATTTGTCCTTGCACGGCCAGTCTTCACCATCCCCGAGGCGCACAGGTCGATAGGCATACACGTCACCACCCAGACCGTGAGCAACTTCGCCAATGCCTTCGAGAAGGCCGGCCTAATAGACAAGGTCATGCCGGGAAAGGGCAGGACGCCCGCCATCTGGCGCTTTTCAAGGCTCATGGAGCTTGCGGGTTGAAGGCGTGCAGCCGC
>CAZWOT010000068.1:6774-10847 GCA_964635595.1 uncultured Desulfovibrio sp. | reverse complement strand
CGCCGACATAGACGCCTTGGCCGGAGAAGTAGCCCAGCTTTTCTATCTCTTCCCGTTTTGCCCAATGGGCGGAGCCGTGCAACTTGGCATTGCCGAAGTTGCGATTTTTGGCCGCGAAGATGAGCCCGCCCAGGATCAAGGGAGCCACAAGGGCAATTTGCGCCATCGTTGTCGCGTCATCGAGGATTACCGGATCGACTACGGAAGCCCACAAGAAGACAGACCAGGGCCAATACCACGCCATGCCGCCAAGATGAAAAAGCGGGACGCCAAGGCCCGGATCGTACTGATAGGCCGCAGCGATCTTTTGCGTTGCCACTGCCATTGCCCCAAGGGCAACGAGGCCAAGGCCAAGGAGCAAAAGGACCGTCAAAAGCCCTTTTCGCTTGCCCTTTTTCTTGTCGTCAGTCTCTTGAAGGCCGTATTCTTGCTTTTGCATGGCACTACCTTCCCCAGTGCTGGTAACCACCCTTGAAAACAAGGTCTTTCGTAACAACGATGTTGAACTGGTAGCCTGGACGAATCTCGATTGTCGGCTTGATGCTCAAATTTTTCTGCAAAAGTGTGGTCGTTGTCTGTCCAAGTTGCGCGGCCAGAGCCGCAGTCATTTCGTCCGTCATGGACGTGCCATTGTCCGAAGTCGTGGAATCGTTCACGGAATCCAGAGTATAGGCCATTGCGCCGGTCACGAGCGACATCATGAAGGCAGAGCCGAAGATCCGCAGATAGTGATTGTCCACCTGATCCGTAAAACCCGCCATGCCCGCCATATCCGTGCCCGGCATGGCGTTTATGTCCATGCTGGACCCGTCAGGGAAAATGAGTCTGTTCCAGGCAATCAGCACTCTTTCCTGACCATAGACCACGCGGGAATCATAGACGCCGTAGATCTTTGTTCCTTGCGGGATCAGCAGGTTGCGCCCCGTGGCGGAGTCGAAGACGTTTTGCGTGACTTGCGCAATCATGTTGCCCGGCAAATCCGAGTTGATCCCCGTCACCATGACACCGGGTACAACCGCGCCCGTTTTCAGCTCGAAGGGTGTCCCTTCAGTACGCTGAGAATTGTTGCGCCAGTTCGTATCCTTTTGCGCACGCTCGAAGAATTGCTCCTTGTCCACGTCCGCTGCCGGATCGTATTCCGACGTGGACGAGGAGGAGCGACCGGGCGCATTGACCGAGGCACTGGCAGGGCTTGCCCCCGCCCCACCGACACCGTCACCGCCGGAAGTGGCAACCCTCTTCGCAATCAGAGGAGACGACAGGGCCGTATAGAAGGCTTGCGCCCTCCTACGCTCCCTTTCGAGGCGCTCACGTTCAGCTTGTTCTTCTGCCTCGGTATTCTTCTGGACGATGATGGTAGGCTCCTTGGGGGGAGGAGTGCCAAGCACGCCGGATGTCGAATCTCTGCGTTGATCCGAAAGCAGGCCGCCACGGCTGTCCAGTTCATACAATCGGCTGCTGTCGGTCTTGATAACAGGCCCCTCTTCTTCCGCTTCCGGCTTGTCGGAAGCGGAAAAGTTGACTCCATAGATGAGGGCGCCAATCATCACGGCAAGGGCCGCAATCACCACCCAGAGCAGCTTTTTGTTGGTTCTCGCCACCGTGGGATCGGCGGTCAGGGAAAGACCATTGGGAGAGGAATCCGAAGCCATCAGAAGATCTCCCGTATTTCCGTGCCGATTGTGTCGGCTGTTTCGGAAGCCTTCTCGGAGGCACGCGCCAGAGCACCCTTTTCAAGGGCCGTGGACGAACGGCCGGCCACGGGCTTGCCATCAGCGCCGTACACGCGGGAAACGGCCTTGTTTCCGTCTATCTTGACTTGCAGATACCAGGCTTCATCATCGAGCTTGTCGAGGATATAGGCCACGGAAAGGCCTTCAGAGCCGGATTCTTGCGTCACGACAAAGCCCTTTCTGCGCAAGGAGTCTTCGAAAAGTCCCGTGAAATCCTGACTTCCTTTTGGAGTCAAAAGATGAAGCGTCGTGAGGCCCGGAGGAAACTCCTGGGCAAGCCACGCCGATGTATCTTCCGCAATGGCCCCGACTGCCGAGCCTTGAGGAAGTTCACCAACATACGAGCCGCCGACACCGCGAGCGGAGCAGCCGACAAGGAGCGCCAGGACAAGGGCAAGAAGAAAATGCCTGTACATTGCCTAGCCCTCCCGCGAGATGAGGATCTCTTCTTTTGCGGAGCCGACGCCCAGCACGAGAGAAATCTTGTCGAAAATGCCATCCGCAATCATGGCCTTGTCCTTGATCCGGTAGTTGACCATGACATTTTCCTTGCCCTTGCGAACAAGGAGAATGGGCATTTCGCCTGACTTCTTTTTCGGGAACTGGATGAATGTCTGTCTTCCGTCATCATAGACGCGCTCGGGCTTCCACGACGCATTCCCCTTCACGGAATAGCCGAAATGCAATTGGGACAGATCGGCTATCCCTCCCACAACGTCCGCAGAGTCCCACGTGGCGGCGCGGACTTCAGAGGCCCGTTTTTCCGCAGCCTGAATCTTCAACTGATCGGCATAGGTAAAGCCCACGTATGGCGTATGCCCGGAGCGTTGAGAGATGAGCCGCAAGTGGTAGACACGCCGATCCGTGGTAACGACGGCGGTTGTTTCAAGACCAGCGTCAATAGGCTTGATGAAGAGATGGATTGTTTCGTCATTTCCGACGCCCATAGAGCCGGATTCAACCATCCAGCGCGCCGAGTCGCCTACCACGATCTCGCGCACCTTTTCGCCCCGTTGCAGCTCCACATCACAGACCTGCATGGGCGAGGCAATGATAGTGGGCAGGCTTGCCCCGTGGACGTAGATGAGCTTGCCGGAGAACGAGAGCACCGGAGCAGGGCCGCGACCCGTCCATGCCCGCGACAACTGCAAAGCCTTCATTTCGCCACGGGTAAGGGGGATCGTATCCTGGTAGAGATATTCCTGGCCGTAATGGCCCGCAGGCTTATCAACAGCCGGGGCAGTTCTTTCCGGTAGCGCGGACGCGGGCGGATAGCCCGGCTGAGTGGAAACGGGCGTTGCCCCTTCAGGGATCGCGGACTCGCCAAGCGGAACAGCGAAAGCCAGAGAAGGCCAAAATACGCAAATGGCAAGCAACAAACACTGTTTTATCTTCATGATTGACCTCTAGGCACCGAATATCTTGTTTGCTGATATTTCTACTATGTTCACGCCAGCGGGATTTCGCAAAAGAACCTCTTCCGTAGTAGGCGGAACAACAATTACGGTTACGGATGCTTCATATGAAGTTGTCTCCAATGTAACACCGGTATGAGTTCGAACTGTTTCAATCCATTCAATTCTATATGTATCATTTGATAACTGAAGTGGCAATGATTTTATTTCTACATGGACGAGCTTGCCAGTTTTCGCAATTTCATATGGTGAATTTTGCGTATACCATTCTTTCAATATTCCTTTTGCCGCACCAGTGAAGTAAAAACTTGCACGATTGATCATCTGCTTTTGCAACTCAACATCAGCCGTCACAGTCCTCCAATCAGTTATACATTGAGCAATGGCAGCCTGCACAAGACGCAATGGCGGAGATTTTACTTTGTCAGCACGACCGACAATTGCAGGACGGCCAAGGCGGTCAACCTCGATGATATATGGCACAGTTTTTACTTGAGTTGCTTGTATGACATTACCACAAAGAGAAAGAAGAGTTGCAACCATTGCAATGAATGCAACTGCTCGCCAGTTTGCCGCGCGAGTCATATATGAACCATATCTTTCCAACCACTCCAGACGAGCGTTAAGATACGGATTACTTCCTTTATTACCTGATTGTTTATCAGGATTAGCCTCCTTGGCATTCTCCTTTTTCTTGAAAAACCTCATATTTTCTCCATTTGCTATTACATGATTATGGAATTAAATATCTTTAAGTTTACTGGATATATTTGTTGTTTTTTCAGTATGTTCCGAACTAACAGAATTTATATTTCTCGTTGAAGTGTACAGAGAACCGCCGCCAGTCCCAGTGCCGCCAGAAGAAGGCGAAGAAGACATTGAACTGGCCTGAGACAGGCCAGAACCTGACAATGCGCTACTTGCG
>CAZWOT010000068.1:0-6674 GCA_964635595.1 uncultured Desulfovibrio sp. | reverse complement strand
ATGTCGCCAATCCTTGCCGACAAATTGGAGGCCCCGGACGCGGCAGACGAGTCACTCAAAACAGGGCCGGAAACCATGCCGGCAGAAGACATTGAACTGGCCTGAGACAGGCCAGAACCTGACAATGCGCTACTTGCGTTCCCGGCCGCCACACTTGCGCCAATCGCGCTTGCGCCCGCCATGTCGCCAATCCTTGCCGACAAATTGGAGGCCCCGGACGCGGCAGACGAGTCACCCAAAACAGGGCCGGAAACCATGCCGCCAGAAGAAGACATTGAACTGGCTTGAGACAGGCCGGATCCTGACAATGCGCTGCTTGCGCTCCCGGCCGCCATGCTTGGGCCAACCACGCTTGCGCCCGTCATGTCGCCAATCCTTGCCGACAAATTGCTTGCCGACAAATTGCTTGCACCGGACGCGGCAGGCGAACCACCCGCAGCGGAGCCGGACACCATGCCGCCCCCGGACATGGACGACAAGGAGCCAGAAGAGCCAGAAGCCCCAGAAGACCAGGAGGAGTCGGAACCACCGGACGACGAGCCGCCGAAGCCGGATGACAACATGGACGACATGGACGGGGTTTCGGCCGCCGCAATGCGTTGACGCAGCGAGTTGCCCATGCTTGTCCCTTCCTTTCCATGAGCAGACTCGCGCCAGGAGCTGTACAAGTTGTCTGCCATGCGGCCCATGTGGGGAAGGAAGCCCTCAGCGCCCCCCTGGGCACTCGCTGCCCTATGTGCGTAGTTTATGTTCTTGGCAGTGGCCCCTATTGCCATGCTCGCTGCCATCGTGCCCAGGGCAACCGAGCGGACAGCACTGGCAAGGCCGCCTGACCCAATATGGGAGCCGTTGATTATGCCCGCAACCGTATCCGGCAGAGACCTCACGAGCGCCAGAAGAACCACGGCCACGCCGACAGCGGTCAGCCCAGTCGAGAGATCAACGCTGCTTCCTGAAGTTTGTGATGGGAGTTTGGCGATATACGTGTAGCCAATGCCGATTACCAATTGCATAACCATCAATTTGAATGCAACTGAAACGATATATTTCAAAACATTTATTGCATAATCTCTGAAGAAAGACGTTGCGCCCAGCCCAACAAGCAGACAAGCGCTTGCCATTGCAACATATGCTTCGCATTTTATAAAAATTATTTGAGCAGCTATAAGACAAAAAGTAATAAATACTACTATTGCACAAATAATCAGTCCGAGAGCAGCAGGAATTGCATCCCATGAAAGATTTTCTATTGCGGACAATAAATTTGCTGCAATATCCATACCAAGCTTGAAAGGATTGTCGCTTGAATTTTCTATAGTATTTACCTTGCCAGCTATAGTTTGAAGTCCACTGATAACTGAATTTGACCAATCCTGGTAATTGTTGATAACCGCAAGAAAAAATCCAGCAGCAATAATAGAAATAGTAAAGTTCTTGATTGTCTCTCCAATCTCTGCTTGCCCAAGAGCTGCTCGAATTCCAAGAAAAGCAACTTCTAGCGTTGCAGCAAGAGCAAAAATATTTAATGCATATTGCTTTACTACTGTGGCAATTTCGGAAGACTGTGAATGAAACTCATTTACGATGTCAGCAATTATACCTGTATCTGCATCAGCTGCATAAACACCGTTCGGAAAAAGAAGACAAAGAAGCGTAGCCCAAAAGGATATGATAATGAATACAGCAAATAGATTATTGTTGTTTTTAAATCTTGATGCAATTTCTTGAGTTTTCATTCTTATCTTTCCTAAATAGATTAGAAGGCAGGATCATCTTTTGGAGTAAGATCTAGTCCTTCAAAATTGTAATGCCTTCTCTTTTCCATTTGACTATACTGTGCTTCCTTTTCATTCTTTTGTTGACTTGCGATATCCGATTGAAACTTTGTCGCTATAAGTTCACGAAGTTGCCTTGATTCCTGTAATTGCAAAGCCGCTAGTTGATTGCCAGCCATAAGTGCTTGCTGCTGACCTTCAGGCGTTGTCAGAAGCTTGTTTATGTATGTTTCTGTTTCTCCGGAATTTTCCAGATCATTCAGCTGCTTGCCGGAAAGCTGAAAGGTTGCCTTTGTGGACTCATCGACTCTTTTTGACCAGTTGTCCCAGTAGCCTTGATAGCTAACTCTTTTGCCGGAGGCCAAGTTATTTGGCAGAGACGCGAGTTTGTCCAGTTCATCTTGTGTCTGATAAAGACTATCAAAAACACTTCCCATGCCTACAATATCATTTCGTAGTGTATTCAAGGCAGATGTAATCTGCGATAACTTTGAAAGTTCTGAATTTATTTCAGAAATTACAGCAGCAGGTAGCTGTAGAGTGTTCTGCACCATATTCTGGTATTGCTGTAATGTTTGCTGTACAAGTGTCAATTGGTGCGCAGTTTGCTGAACATATTGATCATATGCAGTTTTCAACTCAGCCAGCTGCGATGTTGCAAGAGCGTGCTCCAAATTTTGGATTGCCGTAGTACTGCAATTTGTACAGTACACAGTCCATGCAGTTGCGTGAAATGGCGAGAGACCAATTATTACGCCCAATGAAGCGGCGCAGAATATTTTTGAAATGATTGACATAATTCATAACCCTAAAATACTAGAATGCAGGATCATCCCTTGGAGTAAGATCAAGTCCTTCAAAGTTAAATATCTTAGATTTTACAGCTTCTGATTTTTTATTTTTTCGTTGTTCATTTATTTCATTATTAATTTGTTCAAACAATCTTTTTGCTTCTTCATTTTTGCCACTTTGCTTAAGTATATCAACTTCATCCATTAATTTTTTAAATCTTTTCTTTGCTTCTGATTTATCACCTTGTTCTTCTAATTTATATATGTTTTCAATTTCTCTTTTCACATCAATAGTTTCAGATGAATTTGCGAGGACAAATACCCAAATTGCAATTATAGCAATAATGACAATTCCAAGAATCATTCCATTTTTCTTAGTAAAAAATTTTTTGTCCATTTCATTTACTCCATAAAAGTATTTTATTTTGTTGATTTTTGCCGCACTACACAGCAAATACTCGCAGTACAGTCTTGCTAAAAATTACAATATACCCTTAGTTCAAATCGCGTTGCGTTCACGCAACCACTGCTCTTGCCAGGCATCAGGCCCGTATTCGGCGCGAAGTTCACGGATACGAGCCAGACTTTCCTTGTCGGATGCACCGACAAAGGCCAGTTCAGCACGGCCAAGAGCGAGCTGGAATTGCCGACGGCCGTAGGGATTGACCATGTAGTAATCGCGCTTTTGCGTGCCACGCGAGATGATGGAAATTTGCCTCGAATTGAGGCCGCAATCCCGATAGAGCTCCAACTGCTCTTCTTGTTGCGCATAGGGATTTGCGAGGTAGATTTTCGTCAGGCACGACTCCACAAGGACATCCATGATATTGGATTTTTTCGCGTCAGACAGGGACTGTGTTGCCAGGACGACCGCGCAGTTTGCCTTGCGCAGCACCTTCAACCACTCGCGAATCTTGTCGCGAAAGACCTCATTGCCAAGCATTACCCAGGCTTCATCAAGGACGAGCATGGTAGGCTTGCCGTCGAGGGCCTTTTCAATCCGGTGGAAGAGATAGAGCAGCACCGGAATCAGGTTTTCTGTGCCTAGCCGCATCAGCTCCTCGATCTCGAAGACCATGAAGCTCGAAAGCCCCAGATTGTCTGTTTCCGCGTCGAGAAGCCGCCCCATTGCCCCGCCAGTCGTGTAATGGGTCAGGGCGTCACGGATCTTCATGTTGGAAACAATATGGGTGAAATGCGTGAGTGAACGCATGTTTTCAGGTTGAGACGCGAGCAGTTGCGCGGCCTCATGAATGGCCTTGCGAATCTCCACCGTGACCGTTTCGCCTTGCAGCCGGATAAGGCCAGCGATCCACTCCTCGCACCACGTCATTTCCGAGGGACTTTCCGAAATGCGCTGCAGGGGCGCGAAGGAGAGTCCTTCACCCTGGCCGACATCGTAATGATCCCCGCCACAGGCGAAGCAGAGCGGCAACATCGAGTTGCCCTTGTCGAAGACAAAGACCCGCGCACCCAGGTAGCGGCGGAAGTTCCAGACTATTTCAGCAAGCAGCGTGGACTTGCCCGCCCCTGTGGGGCCGAAGATCAGGGTATGCCCAAGATCGCCCACGTGCAGATTGAAACGGAAAGGCGTCGTCCCGTTTTCCGTGGTGAAAACCGCCAGAGGCGGGGAGCCTTCAGGGAAGAAGGGGCAAGGACAGCTTGCCCGCCCCGTCCACACTGTTTGCAGCGGCAGAAGGTCCGCAAGGTTCATGGTATTCACCAGCGGCCGCCGCAAGTTTGAATGCCCATTGCCGGGAAGCGAACCAAGCCAGGCTTCAACTGCGTTGATCGACTCGATACGGACGCCAAAGCCCATTGTCTGGATGGCGCGCCGAAGTTCCCTTGCCTGATCTTCCAGCTCCTCGACATCAGAGTTCAGGAGCACGATATTTGAAGAGAGGTAGCCGGCGCCCACATAGCCGCCCTGAATTTCCGTTTTCGCGACTTCCGCATCCTCCCGCATCAGGAGCGCATCACGGTTCACTTTGGCGTTCGGATTGTTGAAAAACTGATCCATGAAGCCAAGAACCTGCTGGTTCCAGCCCTTCACGTAGGAAGTCACTTCCTTTTCAGCGTCATACTGATCGAGGCAAAGGAAGCGCGTGGAATAGCGTAGCTCGAAAGGCATCATGTCCAGTTCTGCGAACATGGAAGGCCATGACTCTTGTGGCAGGCCGTCAATGGCAACGACCGCTATATGCTTGCGTTCAGTGCCGTCATCGAGGTGCGGGATCAGGCCGCCCACGAACGGTTTTGAGCCAAGAAGGGCGTCAAGGTACATGGGAATGGCCGGAACCCGGAAAGGCTGCAAGTCGCCAGTCAAGCAAAGCTGCAAATAGGCGAGCAGATCCGAATGCAGGAATTCCCCCGAAGCGGTCTCAATCTTGTATTCCTTGAGGCGCTTCATACGGATGACGTGCGAGCCCGCAAGGGCGTCTTCCAACTCCAAAAGAGAGTTCTTGAAGGTCTCAATGCCCTTTTCGAGGCCCGAGGCCGATTGAACACCCACCTGGGAAGAGCCCGCCAGCTTTTCCGTCTTGTAATTGGGCATAAACGTGGCAGTCAGATACACCGAGGTCGAGAAGCAAACCCCTTCCCCGAAGAAATCCCGCCTTTTCTGATCGAGAAGACGCGAAACCGGATCGGGGAAATGGGACATCTCCGGAGGCGTATAGGCCTTTTCTTTGGAGCGAACCGCGTCCACATGGATTACCCAGCCCGTGCCCAGATGCCGAATGGCATTGCTGAATTGCATGGACACATAGGCCAGTTCGTCCGGCGTTGCGGAGGCCGTATCCTGGCCCTCGATCTCCCAGGCTGCCAGAAAGGAGCCGTCCTTTTGCAGGACGATCCCCGACTCCACAAGAGCCGCGTAATCCAGCAGATCCGGCAGACCTTTCGCCCTGCTTCGGAATTCTTTCAGATTCATTGCCTATTTCCCTTGCCGATACCCGGCAGGATTGCGCCAAATGCTCGACTTGGCAGGATAGTAGTCCTGTTGCCTGATCGAGCGCAGCCATACTTTCGTCATGATGGGATCGGCCTTTGCCATGCGCCGCAGGGCAAAGAGGGAACCTATCCAGAAGGCCACCGCGCAAATCGTGGTAGGCACCGACAGGCCCCCGATCCCCACGAGCAGCGAAATGAGCGCCGCCGTCATGATAGGCTCCCTCTCGGCTCCAAGCACAAAGTTGTGCCGATGGAGCGACTGATGGATGAGGACTTTCCTGGCCTCCATCACCAGTCCCCCTAGATGACAGCTCCAGAGAAGGAGAAGACCGAGTTCACGATGGAAGACGCGAACGCGATGAAGGAAATGCCGAAGACGACCGAGAGCAGCAGCTTGAAGCCGCCAGAAATGTCATCCTTGTTCATGATGAAGATGATGCCACATATAGCCATTGCGGTAATAGAGATCCATTTACCAGCCGGGCCGGTAATCGTGCCAACAACCTGTTCAAGTGGATCAGAGAACTCGTCTATCCCGCCAGATGCTGCCGCAATTTCAGGAAAAACAAGGGAAAGGCAACAAATGAATGCCAGAACAAAAAATTTAACCATGTTTGTTTCCTCCATTAGGATTAAGTTAATTAAGTGGTTAAAAGGACGGCATAATAGTCCTTATATAAATTATTAGCGTAGGATAAATAAACTTGTCAAGGGAAAATTTCTAATTTTCCAACTTTCTTGAATAGACCAACTCGCATTCATACGAATCTTTTTTGGAGTCAAACTTGTTGACGCGGACGATCTCGCTAAGAACGCGAGTATTTTGAGGCGTTTTCGTCATGTAGATGATGAGATCCACCGCCCGGCCAATAAGCTTTTGTTTGGGGCCAACACCGGCCTCTTCAACAAGCTCCTCCAAGCGTTCCAATGCCTCGAAAGCGGAATCGGCATGGAAGGTGCCGATACCGCCAGGGTGACCAGTGTTCCACAGCTTCAAGAGCTCCAGAGCGGCAGAATCGCGAACCTCACCGACAAGAATCCGCCTGGGCGCATAGCGCATGCACACTTTCGTCAGTTGACGCATGCCCACCCCCGCCAGATCCGAGGTCAGGAAGAAAACCGCGTTTTTGGCCGAGGACTGCAATTCGGCAGTATC
>CAZWOT010000067.1:0-11111 GCA_964635595.1 uncultured Desulfovibrio sp. | reverse complement strand
CAGCACCTATACCGATGAATGAAATTGCTGAAATCACTCTGCCCAATGTCGGTCCTCCATCGTTTCCTCCTTCATTCGTCCATAGTTTTCCTCCTCCATCATTCCTCCTCGACAGAACACCTCCTCAACAAAAGACCTCCTTCGGAACACCTCCAGACAACGACCATAGTTCCTCCCCAAAACCTCTCCTTGCGTGAAGGGCCGTCCGTGAAAACGGGCGGCCCTTCCGTATTTCGAAAGCCGGGGGCAGCACGGGGGACACGGATTGCGGCTGTCGGCCGATGTGCGGTCGACATCCGGCTGACGTCCGGCTGACGTCCGGTTGACGTCCGGTTGACGTCCGGTTGACGTCCGGTTGACGTCCGGTTGACGTCCAGGTGATGTCCGGCTGCCTTGTGACGGGTTTTCGATTGCTTTTCGCTTGCTTTTCCTGCGGCATGCGCCGAAGAACAAGGATACTCGACAGACACTTGCCAGACGCTTGACTGAGCCTGCCTTTTTCCCTGCCCTGCAGGCACTGCACTTTGCAGAAGGCTCCATGCATGCCGGGCGGACGCCGCAACGCAACTTGAAGGCGATTGGCAGGGCGAAAGTCGGGAATTCTCTAGGGTGCAGGAAAGAATTTCGGTCAAAAAAGGACTTTGACAACGAAATCCAATTCCAGTAATTAACAGGCTGTCACACGGCGAGACCGGACGGGGACGCGTTTCCCGGCCTGGCATCGGCTTTACAGGCCGACTGTCCCGGGCATTCCATCCAGCCCTGCCGCACCCTTTTTCCGCAACCATTCGCGAGGTCATGCCATGACACAGGAAATCATCGTGGGACTGATAGTGGTCCTGGCGGCGCTTTTCCTTTTCGTGAAGTACCGCAAGAGCGTTAAGAGCAAATCCTGCACCTGCTGCAGCAGCGGAAGCTCCTCTTCCTCGGCCTGCGCGGCCACGGGAGAAGCCGTCTGCCACTGCCACGACAAGAAGTAGGAGCGTAGCAACCCTATAGACAAAGGCTGCACAATGCGACCCGCAAAGGTCACGCGTGCAGCCTTTGTCCATGCAGTCGGGAAAGACCTGGCTTCCCTTTTTTTGGCCCAGGGGCCTGCAAAGGGGCCGCCCTCTCCCGAAAACCGATGCCTTGCCGAAAGCCGCTTCCCCTGTAAGGAAGCCCTTTTGCCTAGAGCCCCTTCCTGTGCTTGTAGACGTGATAGCCCATCGCGCCGCTGAACAGGACGCCGGCAGCCACGTGCAGGCTCTTGCTCGAGGTAAAACAGGCGGCAATGGTCAATCCCCACAGCCCCACAAGCAGAGCGTGTTCCTTGCGCATGCCGAAAGGCTTTCTGACGATGGTGCTGCCAGCGGCCACGGCCGCGGTGGTGAGGGCGATACCGGTACCGGTCATAACAGGATACTCCTTGACGTTGATGTTGACTTTGAAGTTGCCGTCGACGTTTGGGTCTGCCCGGCCGGGGCCGGCGAATCGGCCGCCCTGCCCGCCGGGGAGCCCAACATTCGAGGCAAAATGGACGAAATCTAGGACTGGCGGGATTTGAAAGGCAATTTCAGAACTTTTGCATTTACCCATGCAGGGCGCATTGCAAAATAACTGAAAATGGCATGCAAATTTACCCGGATTCCTTGAATTTCATTCTGGCACAGCTTGAATTTTTTGACAACGCGCAAATTCGACATTCTTTTTCAATCCAACAGCGATTCAAGTTGCAGAGATAAATTTGAAATTGGTTTTTACTTTCCAATAAAAAAATAAAAAATTTTTTGTCTTTTGCGAAAAAAGACAGAAAACAACGGTCGAAACCGACCAAATCTTCAATGATACAGGAGAGTTGTCATGAGCAACGAAATCAGTCTGAGGCAGATGCAGATGGGCCAGAAGGGCGTCATTGCCGACGTCAAGGCTCCGGGCGAATTGGGCCGTAGAATCAGGGACATGGGCCTGATTCCTGGCACGGAAATTTCTGTCGTCGGCCGCGCTCCGTTGCAGGACCCGGTGGCCTTGCGCCTTTCCGGTGTTACTGTTACGTTGCGCAACAAGGAAGCCGACTACATCACCATTACCTGCTGATGCAGAGGAAACACCCTCACAGCATCGAAAAATGCGGGCAATGATACCGTCAATCCAATGGCTTCCACATTCCTTATGGAGGATGTCATCATGAACACCGGTCTCAAGTATGCCCTGTTCTTTGCCGGCGGCGTGGCTGCCGGCGTCATCGGCGCCATCGTCATGCAGCGCGGCTGCGTGGGCCTCAAGCCCGTGGCCGCCGGCGTCATCAGCCGCGGCATGGATGTCAAGGACGCCATTGCCGGCGCTGTGGAAAAGGTCAAGGAAGACGCCCAGGACCTCGTGGCCGAGGCCAAGGCCGCCCAGGCTGCCCGCAAGGGGTAGGGTCCGCGCGCCGTTTTCCAAGGGGATTGTGAATCGTGAGTTTCGTTATCGTTCATGAACTGCGGGGCGTCTTTTCCGACGGGGTGATCACCTGCCAGGGAAGAATGCGCTGCCGCTGCAACACCCGCCTCACCATCGATGAGGCCACCGGCCTGGCCGATTCCCTGGCCGCCATCGAGAGCGTGGTGGGCGTCATGGTCAACCCGGCCATTGGCAGCGTCCTTTTCTTCTACGCCGACGACGAGGGGCGCCTTGCCGCCCTGAAGGCTCTGGCCGATGCCGGCGACGCCATCGAGCAAGCCCGTTCGGATCCCGGATTCACGAACGACAACCTGCCGACTCCCAAGGTCGAAGGACCTCTGGCTGCCGCCCTAGAAATAGTGCGGCACTACGTCCTTCGGCCCTTCCTCCCCATGTGGTACAGCGTGCCCATGGCGATCCTGCACGCGATCCCCTACCTCTTCAAGGGAATAAAGGAGCTTCTCACCGGGCACCTCAACGTGAGCGTGCTCGATGCCACGGCCATAGCCGTGTGCCTGCTGCGCCGCGACTTCCGCACCGCACGGACCCTCACCCTGCTCCTCGGCATCGGCGACGAGCTCGAGGAATGGACCCGCCAGAAGTCCCTGGCGTCTTTAAGCGAGAGCCTCGAGCTTGGCGGCGACCAGGTGTGGGTGCGCGACGAGGACGGCACGGAGCGCCAGGTTCCCCTGAAGGAACTCCAGCCCGGCGAGGTCGTCATCCTCACCGCCGGCACGAGCATTCCCGTGGACGGCGTGGTGGTGGACGGCGAGGGCGTGGTCAACCAGTCGGCCATGACCGGCGAGCCCATCGGCGTCGTCCGCGTCGCCGGCAACACGGTCTTTGCCGGCACGGTCATGGAGGAAGGCACCCTCTATGTCCGCGTGGCCAAGGTGGGCGACGAGACCCGCCTCAAACAGATCGTCAATTTCATCGAGGAGAGCGAGACCCTCAAGGCCGGCATCCAGGGCCGTTTCGAGCGCATGGCCGATCTGGCCGTGCCCTTCACCTTCGGTCTTGCGGCCCTCGTCTTCCTGCTGACCCGCGACCCCATCAGGGCCTCCAGCGTGCTGCTCGTGGACTATTCCTGCGCGCTCAAGCTGACCACGCCCCTGACGGTGCTTGCGGCCATGCGCGAAGGCGCCCTCAACAACGTGGTCATCAAGGGCGGCCGCTACCTGGAAGCCCTGCGCGACGTGGACACCGTGGTCTTCGACAAGACCGGCACCCTCACCAACGCGACGCCCAGGGTGGCGCGCGTGGTGGCGGCGCCGGGCTTCGGGGAGGATCAGGTTCTGCGCGACATGGCCTGCCTCGAGGAGCACTTCCCGCATCCCGTGGCCCGCGCCGTGGTGCGCGCGGCCGAGGAGCGCAAGCTGGGGCATCCCGAGGAGCACGACAAGGTCCAGTACATCGTGGCCCACGGCGTCTGCTCGCAGCTGCGCGACATGAACGCGGTGGTGGGCTCCCGCCACTACGTGGAATACGACGAGGGCATCGATCTTGCCCCGCTCAAGGACGAGATCGAGAAGGAGGCCTCGCTCGGCCGCTCCATCCTCTACCTTGCCGAGGGCGGCAAGATTGCCGGCCTTGTCTCCATCGAGGATCCGCCGCGTCCCGAGGCCAGGGCCGTCATCGCCCAGCTGCGGGCCCAGGGCGTCGACCGCGTGCTCATGATCACCGGCGACGACGAGCGCACGGCCAGGGCCATTGCCTCGCGTCTCGGCATCACCGAGTACCGCGCCCAGGTGCTCCCCACCGACAAGTCCGACGTGGTCCAGTCCCTCATCGACGAGGGCCGCAAGGTCATGATGATCGGCGACGGCATCAACGACGCGCCGGCCCTCTCGGCCGCCACCGTGGGCGTGGCCATGACCGACGGCACGGATCTCGCCCAGGGCGTGGCCAACGTGCTGCTCACCGAGGCCTCGCTCACCGGCCTCATCACGGCCCGCAACCTCGGCAACAGGGCCATGGGGCGCATCAGCTCCAACTACCTCTACACCATGGCCTTCAATTCCCTCTTCCTCGCGGGCGGCATCTTCATGCTCCTCTCGCCGGGCGTCTCGGCCTTCCTGCACAACATGACCACGGTGCTTTTGAGCGTGCGGGCCATGCGCCGCAACCTGACCGAGGACGATCTCGCCATTCCGGCCGCCATCACGGCCGAGGCCCAAGGATAGGACCATGGCCAAGCCCAGCAAACTGGAAATGCTCAGCTTCGCGAGGTACGTGCGCTCCTTCATTCCCGGCCGCGTGCGCGTGCGTCACCCTGCCCTGCAAAAGCCCGCCGTGGCTGCCGAGGCAAGGGAGCGCCTTCTCAAGATGCACGGCGTCTCGGACATCGAGCTCAACACCGAGACGGGCTCGGCCCTCATCCACTACGACGCCAACGTCCTCTCCAAGGACGACCTCATCGCCGGCGGCATCGAGTGGGCCAAGTGGCTCAACACCATGAAGTAGAGGAAACTGCACCCAGGCAGTTGAGAACCCAAAATTCCGGTCCAGAAGGCCCCAGGCGGTCCTGGACAAAAGTCGGGGCGGGAGAAATCCCGCCCTTTTTTTGCGCCCGAAGTTCTGCTCACGAAGTTCCGTGCCCCGTGTCCTGTGTCGGTCGGCACCGAGGGCAAAGGCCTCTCCCGACCCTCCTGAAGCGTCCTTTTTCTAACGTCCTATTTCTAGAGCGGTTTTACCTTGAAATCCAATATGTCAGACGGACATGCCCGGACTCACAGAACCACCACCCGAGATAGCATTAAGCTTCAAGATGAAACCGCTCTAGCGTCCTATTTCAAGCGATCTTCAAGCGACCCTTCGAGAAGACCCGGATTCGTCAAAATCGGTCCAAAATCGGCCATTCCGGAACGTGCCGCACTTCGTCCGGGACGCAAGCACGAGGCCCGGACACGATATGTAACGGACTTGTAACGGACTTCCTTTCGTTTTTGGACACAAATTTCGGCCAAAATGCACCCTGGCAGAGATTTTTTGGCCTGTTTGCCTGCAAGGATATTGACTTTGAAATCCCATTTCACTAATTTTGCTTTGCAAGTTACAGGGCGCATTTCAGCACGCCAAACCACAATCTCAACAAGGATTGTCCATGAACGAGAAGAAACTATCCCTGCCTGGCTGCCAGTACCACACCAACGGGAGAAATCTCCACATCAGTCTTCTCAAGACGCCCGACGCGAGCACGCTGAAGTCGGTGTCCAGCATCCTGAAGACCCATGCCGACGCCTCCGGGCGTCTTTTCGTGGATGTGCGGGCCCTGAACGACATGCCCTCGCCCGCCGTGAACTCGCTGCAGGCCATTCTCAAGGAGAGCGAGATGCCGGCCACAAGCGTGTTCTTCAAGGGACCGCTCGGCTTCACCCTGGCGAGCGACGGCAACCGCGTCCTCATCGTGAGAAAGCCCGGCGAGGCCCTGCCCGCCGAGGCCGCCCGGCGCCGCTTCGCCAAGCGCAAGTGCAGCTGCGGCGGAAAGTGCGGCGACAAGTGCTGCCAGGTCACGGGAGGCCCCTGTTGCTCCGAGCGCGGACACAATTCCAAGGTCGCCTGAACCGCCCTGCCCCATGCGGAACCATTGGCCGAACGGGTCTCAAGCAGGGGAGCAAGCTTGACCAATTTCCCCCTCGCCAACGGCCAGGCGCCTGAACGCCCGGGCCTTCGGCGAATCTCCGCAACAACCTTCAAAAACCCAAAACAACAATCACCCCCGGGCCGGACCTCGATCCCCAACGGGCTTTTCCAGGAAAACCCATCCCCTCCCTTGGCGGGCCCGTTCGCCCTCAGGACATTCCATTTCCATCAAACGCCATCCATTTGGCACCCATGCAAATGGGTCGAACATCCCTATCGAAGGAGTACTTCAACATGAGCAAGGTTCTCATCATCTATGGTTCCACCACCGGCAACACCGAAGGCATCGCCGGCAAAATCGCCTCCCAGCTCGAGGGCGCGGGCCACAGCGTCGACGTGAAGAACGCCGCCGACCTGTCCGACTGCAACGGCATCGCCGCCGACTACGACTGCGTCCTCATGGGCTGCAGCTGCTGGGGCGACGAGGAAGTGGAACTGCAGGACGACTTCCAGCCCGTGTTCGACGCCATTGGCGACATGGGTCTTTCCGGCAAGAAGGTGGCCGCCTTCGCTTCCGGCGACTCCTCCTACCAGCACTTCTGCGGCTCCGTGGACGTCATCGAGGACGCCGCCAAGAGCGCCGGCGCGACCATCATCGCGGGCGGCCTGAAAGTTGACGGCGACGCCTCCGCCGCTCCCGGCGACATCGAGGAATTCGCCAACAGCGTGGCTGCCTCCCTCTAGGAAAGAGCGGGTTTGCCCGCAAAATTCCCAAAGGGATCTCCCGAGAGGAGAGCCACCCCCAACGATTGAAGCCAGGGCCTTCCGCGCTCCGTACGCCATCTGCCCCATGTTCGGGTCAAATGCCGGGTGCGGAAGGCCTTTTTTGAAAGACTCCCCTGGAAGTTCCCCCTGCCTCCAGGGCCAAAAAAAGCGGCTTGGGACAAAAGCCGAAGCCGCAGGAAAACCATGGGGCGTCCTTGTTGTCAGGCGCCCGAGGAGACCGGGGAGCTGGGGGAGTCCGGGGAGTCCGAAGGGCCCCCTGCGCCCGCAAGCCTTTGCCCCTTCTCGTGAAGTGCCGCAAGGGCGTCCATCTCCTCCCGGTTCAGGAAGCGCTGGTTGGAGCTTCCGCGAAAGTCGAGCTCGAGATCGCGCAGGGCCTCGATGTAGGGGCCGTCCACAAGATAGTCGAGCTCGGCCAACAGCCGCCGGGTGTGCTCGCAGGACCTGGCGCGGTCCAGGAGCGCCTCGTAGGTGAAGCCCGAATAGGACATGACGTTCTTGCCCTTCTCGTGGGCCTTCTTCGCAAGCCAGGCCAGCCCCTCGGGCTGGAGGAAGGGCTCGCCGCCGGAAAAGGTGATTCCGGACACAAGCGGATCCTTCGCGAAGAGCTCCCAGATTTCCTCCACCGTCATGAAGCGGCCCGCGTCGAAGGCGTGCGTCTGGGGATTGTGGCAGCCGGGGCAGTTGTGGTGGCAGCCCTGGACGAAAATCGCGAAGCGGAGCCCGGGACCGTCCACAATGCTTTCCTGCTCTATGCCGGCAACACGTAGCATCGAAGACATGTATTTTTCCTTGCATGTCGCGACCGCGCGCCCTTCGCGCGACCGACATGCGCAAACAGGCATGCAGCAAAGCCTGCGGCAAGGCGCATGCCCATGAACCAGGGATGGTTGCCCGTTCAAGTTCCCCGACATCGGGAACGGGTGGAAGCTATCCGACTTTTTCCGGCCTGTCCAGACAGCCAGATTCCCCCGGCAGCCCTCGCCATCGGCGCATTCGGCGCATTCGGCGCAGCCCTCGCATCCCCTGCTGCATCCCCTGCAGCCTTCGCATTCGGCGCACTCGGCGCCTCTTCGGGGCAGAGGCTGCCAAACGCCAGGACCCGCACGCGCCTGGCGGAGAAGGAAGCGGAGCGCGGGCTGCTCCATCCCGGGTTCAGGCAACGTTCAGCACCCATCGGCACCCATTCAGTTTTTTGCAGTTTTCATTGGCAATTTCAGCATCAACCTCAAACCTGCTCCACACACAAGGGGGTTAACACCATGACCAAAGCTCAACTCGTGAAACAGATCTCCGCCAAGGCCGGCATCACCCAGGTCAGCGCGGGCAAGATCCTCGAGGCCATACTCTCCTCCCTCTCCGAGGCGATGTCCTCCGGCGACAGCATCACCCTGGGCGGCTTCGGCACCTTCAAGCTGAGCCAGCACAAGGAGCGCAAGGGCCGCAACCCCTCCAACGGCAAGCCCCTGACCATCCCCGCGCGCAAGATGCCCAGGTTCTCGCCCGGCAAGGAACTGCGCCAGCTCGTCCAGGACAGCTAGTCGACATATGCAGACGCCCTGCCCAATGGCACCCCGGGCAGGGCCCGCAAGCTCCAAAAAAAGCGCAGCACCAGCGGCGGACGGGATCCTTCCCGCCCGCCCTTCTCTTTTCCCGGGACTGCGCGGGGCATGGACATCTGACAGGCAGCACGCGGCAAACGGCACGCGGCAATCTGCAGGCGAAAGACCGGCTCGCGAAAGACCGGCTCGCGAAAGACGGCGAAAGCCCGGGGGCTCCCCCGGGCTTTTGTCACAGATGGTTCGGCCGGATGCCGAGCAATTGCCGCGCCGCGCCTTGCCTGCACGGCATCTGCACGCCATCTATACGGCCTGGAGCTTTCTGATGTCGCGGTGCGGCGGCTCCCCGAACATGCGCTTGTACTCGCGGTTGAACTGGGTGATGGACTCGTAGCCCACGGTGATGGCGGCGCGGGCGGCCTGCTCGTTTTCCGAGAACATGAGCCTGCGGGCCTCGAGCAGGCGAAGCTGCTTTCTGTACTGCAGGGGGCTGTAGCCCGTGAGCTGCTTGAAGTGGCGGTGCAGGCTCGAGACGGACATGTTGACCTGGCGGGCGAGATCGTCCACACGCAGGGGCTGGGCCAAATCCTGCTTCAGAAGCGTGATGGCCTGCACCACGGAGCTGTTCTGGCTGTCCCTGCGGTAGAGATGCTGCAATAGGCGCCCGTAGCGGCTGTTGAGCACCACGTAGTGGAGCTCCTCCATGATGATGGGGGCGCGGATGGCTATCTGCTCGGGCTTGTCCCAGAGCCTTGCCAGGCGCAGCATGCAGGAGAGGAAGTCCGGGTCCACCATGTCGACCACGACGCTCTCCACCTCCTCGTCCACAAAGGGATCGGGCTTTTTGTTCCCGCCCATCTTGAGGGAGAGGTCGAGGAGCGTGCGCTTGTTCAGGTAGATGAATATGGCCAGAAACGGCATCTCCGGAGTGGAATCCAGGAAGGTGGAGGACGTGGGCATGTCCACGGCGACCAGCACGGTGTTGCCGGGGGCCAGGCGGTAGTCCCTGGTGCTTCCCTTGATGCCGCAGGTCATCTGCTTGTTGCCCTGCAGGATGATGGAGACAAGCGGCCGCTCGAGACAGTGATCCGTGGAGCCCGCACAGGTGAGGCGGGCCGTGTTGAGATCGGGAACGGTGCTTTCCTGCACGCCCACGTGGCCGCGGGAATGGAACTCGACAAAATCGCGCAGTTCCTCGAATTCCGCCAGCACCTGGGCGTTGCTGATTTCGTGTTTGGGATGGCCGGTCATGCCGGCCCCATCGCAGAAGTTGGACATGTTTTTGCCCCTTGCGGCTGCCGCGAGAGGGTGGGAAGCGTGCGTGAGTGGAAAGTCGGGCAGCCGTGACGACGGGCCCTTGTCTTGAAGCCCGCAAAAGTGAACCAAAAACGGGGTGAGCCCGGGTGCGCGGGAGGCCCTGGAGCTTTTGGGACCAATGACAATCGGCCCCCCTTGCGCAGGCTCGAACTATCGAATATCCCATTTGGGCAAAAAAATCCAGCATGGGCAACAAAAACGAAATACAAAAACACCGAATATTTCAACATCTTGCACGCAAGAGGCAAAAGATTTTCGTGTCATGCGGCGCCCATCATTTGAAACGATTGGGCAATAATTGGGCAGTAAGGACTTGCTATGAAACAACATTATGCTTTGTCAGGGCAAAATTGGCTATTGAGGCCAGTTTAAGCAAGAAAAGGCATTATGTTAATTCCTGGTGGTTCCTAACGGCCATGACAAAGCCTTTCGGCTGACTTACAAGAAAGAGAACAGGGGGCGGCCGTTGCCCTGGCGCTTCAGGACCTGCCCCCGGGACTTGCACCCCCAAGGCTTGCCGACAGGCGGCCAGGGAGCGATCCCAAACGGGCCGGTTGCTAACGGGCCGGTTCCGAACCAGACTGGCCCCGAACAAAACCGGCAACGGGCCCCTGCCCTGGCAAGCCCCGAAACCCGGCTCCAAAACCCAAACCCACGAAACCCGATCCCCGTCCTGCAGCGACACCCGCCCGACACCAGGCTTTCGGGCACCATGTCCAAGGAGGTCTCAACGCAATGAACGTTTGGCACAAAACGGGACGACTTGCCGCCCTCGCCTTCGCGTGCGCGCTCTTCCTCGCCCCCGCCCAGGGGCTGGCGGCCGACGACGGGCCCAAGGAGAACGCCATGAACGAAAACAATCTCGGTCCCTTCCCGCGGGGCCAGGAAAACACGGGCTACGCCCAGTACTTCATCGGAACGAGCTACCTGCAGCCTCTGGTGACCGAGGGCGTCCCCGTCTCCAACGTGACCTTCGAGCCCAGGTGCCGCAACAACTGGCACATCCACAAGGCTTCCAAGGGCGGCGGACAGATTCTGCTCGTGACCGGCGGCAGGGGCTGGTACCAGGAATGGGGCAAGGACGCCCAGGAACTCAAGCCCGGCGACGCGGTGTACATCCCCGCGGGCGTGAAGCACTGGCACGGCGCTGCCAAGGACAGCTGGTTTGCGCACCTGGCTCTGGCCGTGCCTGGCGAGAACACCAGCAACGAATGGCTCGAGCCCGTCACGGACGACCAGTACAACAAGCTCCCCTAGAGCGGTTTCACCTTGAAGTTTAATGTCATCTGTCTTACCTTTCATTGGCGAGAGAGGGGGGCCTCCCCCTCTCATCTCCCGTAGCAAGTTCCCAAAAAAGCAGGGACATGACCGTGGGGTTTCTTTCGCCTGAGCCCTATCCGGGACAATTTGGGGCAGCGATACCTGTCGAGCGTGCAGGCGGCGGCAGGC
>CAZWOT010000066.1:1943-11196 GCA_964635595.1 uncultured Desulfovibrio sp. | reverse complement strand
CCTAAAGGGCCGACGTCAGCAGGGTGACCAGACGATCGCCCTCGGGGATCACCTTGTGGGGCGCATCCGGAAGCCAGGGGAATTCGAAGGGCAGATTGGCCGGGTCCGGCCAGATGTACTGCATGGTGACGGCCCAGATGACCGCCCCGCAGGCAAGCTTGCACACGGTGCCGAGGAAACGCCCGAACATGGCCCCAAGGGCGGCTCTTGCCGCCGGCTGGACCTTGTTGCCGCGCAGAAGCTCGAAGAGAACGCAGCCGGACCAGGCGCCCAGAAGCGCGCCAATGAAGGCCCCGATGCCGAAGAAGAACGGCGCAAGCACAATGGCGCCCACGATGGCGCCGATGACGCCGCCCACGGTGCCGGTGTTGCTCGAGCCGTATTTCCTGGCCTGGCGCACCTGCAGGAAGAACTCCGCCACCTCGCCGGCCACGGCGAGCGCAAGGACGATGCACCAGTAGGCTGCCCCGAGACCGCTCTCGAAGGGCAGCGCGAAGTGACACACGGCCACGAGCCCCAGCATGAGCCAGTTGCCCGGAAGTCCGAAGACCGAGAGCAGGAGCACGAGCCCCAGCACGAAGAGGAAGACCGAGACGATGAGGCCCATGCCGAGGGAGAAGATGTCCATGTTGCGTGATTGGCGCCCGAAGAAGGGAGGCGGTTTCGGATTGTCTTTGCGAGAGATCGTCCTTGCGGGGGACCGAGCAGGCCCCAGGGCACGCCCGTCCCGGGCCCTGCGGCCCCTTCGGGGGGGCCCGCTACTTGGAGTTGCGCTGATCCCTGAAGCGCACGGCCTTGCCCTCGGAGACGGGAAGCGAGTTGCTCTGCACAAGCTCGACCTTCGGCGTCACGAGGATTTCGCTTCTCAGCGCATGGGCTATGCGGTTTTGCACGTCGCGAAGCACGCGCAGATCTTCCACGAAGTATTCCTCGCGGATTTCCACCTGCACCCGCAAAACGTCGCCCAGGCGATCGTTGTCGAGCAGGATGAGATAGTTGCGGCCCACCTCGGGGAAGCGCATGAGCACGTTCTCGATCTGCTGGGGATAGATGTTGACGCCCTTGCAGATGAACATGTCGTCCGAGCGGCCGAGGATGCGGTCCATGCGCCTGTGCAGGCGCCCGCAGGGACACTCGCCGGGAAGGAAGCGGGTGAGATCCCGTGTCCTGTAGCGCAGGATGGGCATGGACTCGCGCACAAGGGTCGTCATGACAAGCTCGCCCACCTCGCCGGGCGCCACGTGCTTTCCGGTCTCGGGGTCCACCACCTCGGCGATGTAGGCGTCCTCCCACACGTGCAGGCCGTTCTGCTCCATGCACTCGAAGCCCACGCTCGGCCCGTTCATCTCCGAGAGGCCGTAGCTGTTGTAGACCTTCATGTTGAAGAGGGCCTCGATGCGCTTTCTGAAGGCGTCGGTGTAGGGCTCGGCGCCCACCACCGCGATGCGCAGGGGAAAGTCCGCCGGATCCTCGCCCATCTCGCGCAGGCGCTCGCCCAGGATCAGGGCGTAGGAGGGCAGGATGTGGGCCACGGTGGTGTTGAAGTCCTTGACGAGCTTGATCTGCCGCGCCGTGTTGCCGGCACCGGCGGGAATGGTCATGCAGCCGAGGCGCTCTGCCCCCGCGTGGATGCCGAGGCCGCCCGTGAACAGCCCGTAGCCCGACATGTTCTGGAAGACGTCCTTTTCGGTCACGCCCACCATGTGCAGGCAGCGGGCCATGAGGTCGGCCCAGGTGTTGAGGTCGTTCTGGGTGTGGGCGATGGCCACGGGCGTGCCTGTGGTTCCGCTCGAGCAGTGCAGGCGCACGAGCTTTGCAGGGTCCACGATCACGAGGCCGAGGGGATACTGCGAGCGCAGATCGTCCTTGGTCGTGAAGGGAATGCGCTCGATGTCGTCGAGGCTTTTGATGCTCCCGGGCGTGACGCCGGCCTCGTCCAGGCGCTTCCTGTAGAACCCGCACTTCTCGTAGACCCGGGAAACCACGTTCTTGAGACGCGTGAGCTGCGTCTCCTCGATCTTCTCCCGGCTCCAGTACTCCGCCGGATCGTAGGCGTCCCTCATGAGGGCTTCCCTTGCTGCCGTGTCCATCCTGATTTCCCCCTCAATGGGGCCCCTGTTTTTCAGGGCGTTCGCGATTCGCCCATGAGGCCCCAGATGTATTCTTTTGCCCGAAAGCGCCAGGCCGCAGCTCCTGCGCAAAAGGCAGTCTCCCGGAACGTGCGAAAGGCTCCTTGCAGGCTTCCCTGTGCAGGCACCCCTGCTACAGGCTTCCCTGCGCAAAACGGGCCCTGGCCCTGGCAAACAGAAGCCCGAAGCAGCCCGCGTGCATCATGGCCCCGAAGGGCGCGAGCGGGATGCCGCACCCCGCGACCAGGCCGCGGTTGGGGCCGCAGACGAAGGTCGGCGCGTAGTCCCCGGCCTCCGGGCACTCCGGGCCGTAGATGGTGCCGTGGCCGCCGTCCCTCATCACCACGTCCGCGGGCAGAAAGCCCTTGCGGAACTCGTCGAGATGGGCGAGCAGGCGCTCTCTCGAAAGCCCCTTCACGTGGTGCTCGTATATGCCCCGAACAAGTCCCCGATACAAGAGGGCCGCGAAGACGTGGCCGTTGCCCACGTTCACGAAGGTGACGCCCTCGCGGAAGGAGCGCTTGTTCATGGCGTCGTCGAGCAGGCAGCCGGCGAGCACCACCGGGCCCGAATCGGCCACCATGCCGCCCGTGGCCTCGTGGATGGCGGCAAGCCTTGCGAAGTTTCGGGGCGGGTTGTCCTCGACCCAGGCCGCCGGGTCGGGATTGTCCGCAAGCTTTGCGGAAAAATGGCGCACCCGGGCATGCCTGCTCTCCTTGGCCATGTCCGCCTCGCCGTGGTCCTGGGCGCAGACAAGGACCTCATTGGGGGCCGGCAGCCCAAGGCCTGCCAGAAGCGCTTCCCAGGCCCTTGCGTCGTAGTCGCCAAGGGTCACCGGCACAAAGCCTTTGGGGCAGGTGTCGGACACCTCCACGCCAAGACTCGCGACCCTTTCCGGGTCGTACGCTATGGCACAGGCCGCCTTCTTGGTTGCGGCAACACGCAGGCCTTTTGCCAGAAGCTCCCTCATGGCCCCGGAAAAGCCCCCGCCCATGTCCGTGCCGGTGAGCCAGACGGACTTTCCGGCCTCGCCCAGCTCCCGCAAGCGCCGCCCGATCTGTCGTGCGGGCGACGGGAGCACGAATTTCGGCCAGTTCTCGACGGTCTCGCAAGGCATGGCCAGCACCACGTCCTGGGTGCCGCAGCCTATGTCGAGGCACAAGACGGGGCCGGCCTGCTCGAGATAGGCCTGCATGAGTTCCTGGGAAGAGGCTGCGTCCATAAGAGATAATTTCGGGATACGGATGTCCTTGCCGGACAGGACGTCGGGGTGAACGGGGGAGAAGGCGGCGCCTGGCTGCCCATGCGCCGCAAGCGCATGGCGTGCGCTTTCCATGCGTCAAAAAACGCAGGAACACCCGGGTGCCAGGACGGCGCACGGGCCCGATGCGGGCGCACAAATATAGCCCAGAAGGCCTCGGGAAACAATATCGCGTCCTTTTCCCGATCTTGAAGAATACGTGCCCCCTTGGCGCTTTCCCGAGCGGGGCCGGGCAGGGCTTTTTCGACAAACTTCGTTTTTGCGGGCTTTTTTGCTTGCCATCCGTCGCAAATGCCTGTAGAGACTTTCCTCGGCTGTCGAGGTGGTGGAACTGGTAGACACGCTGTCTTGAGGGGGCAGTGGCTATGCCGTGCGGGTTCAAGTCCCGCCCTCGACACCAGGCAAATGCCTGCTGGGCCTTGGCAAAAGGCCCGAAACAGATTGTCCGACAACTTGTCCGTTGCCGGATTTTTTGTTTTTTGGGCCCCTGTCCTTGTGCGCGCCCTGCTTCATCGCGAAGGCCCGGCACCCCGCCAGGCAACCTTTCGCCCTTTCTTCCATTCTCCTGCGAAGGCCAAATGCCCGCATTTTGGGGCCTTTTCCCAACGAAAACCTTCGCCCGAATGTTTGAAAATCGGCGATTGCGGCCAATTTTTGCTTGACGGGAAACGTTTCTGCGGGCTATGAAGGGCGCCCAACCGAACTGGACCCCGTGCGTCCAACCATGGCCGAACGGCCCTGGCGCGGGTTTTCCCGACACTGCACGGCAAGGAGGTGATTTTCATGCCCGGAGTATTTCTCGACGACGACAATTTCGATCTCGCTCTTCGTCGCTTCAAGAAGCAGGTCGAAAAGGCCGGCATTCTTTCCGAAATGAGAAAGCGCGAGCATTATGAAAAGCCCAGTGTCCAGCGCAAGAAGAAGAAGGCGGCCGCCCGCAAGCGTCTTTTGAAGAAGATGCGCAAGGCCAATCAGGGCTAGTTCCTGAACGCCTTCAAATGCCTGCAAGGCAGTTTCAAAACAACGAGCAACAGTGAAAAAGGGGGTGTCTGGCACTCCCTTTTTCTTTTGCCCCTGTTCCAGGAGCCATGATGGAGGACGCCTTGATGGAAGACGCCATGAAGGAGGACGCCATGAAGGAGGACGCCATGAAGATCGGGATGGACCGCATCCGGCTCAACGACGGCACGACCCTGCCGGCCCTTGGCCTTGGCGTCTTTCGCGTGCCGGCCGACGGCACGACCTGCCGTGTTGTCAAAACCGCCCTTTTGCTTGGCTATCGGCTCATCGACACGGCCAGGGTCTACGGCAACGAGGAAGAGGTCGGAAGGGCCATTCGCGAGAGCGGCATTGCCCGCGACGAGATCTTCGTGACGAGCAAGCTCTGGTTCACGGACTACGATCGGGCAAGGCAGGCCCTGGAGAAAAGCCTTGCACGCCTTGGCCTCGATCATCTCGATCTTTGCCTTCTCCACCAGCCCTACGGGGAGGTGCTCGAGGCCTGGCAGATTCTCGAGGAGGCGAAGAAGGAAGGCAAGGTCCGCTCCATCGGCGTGAGCAACTTCACTCCCCGCTTCTGGGAGCGGCACGTGCCCGCCTTTGCCGAAAAACCTTCCGTAAACCAGGTCGAGTGCCATCCTCTCTTCCAGCAGCGCATCCTGCGCGAAGAGCTTTTGAAGTCCGGCACCCTTCTGCAGGCCTGGGCGCCCCTTGCCTGCATGAACGACAGGCTCATGTCGCAGCCGCATCTTGCAAAAATCGCCAGGGCCCATGGCAAAAGCCCTGCCCAGATCGTTTTGCGCTTTCTCCTCTCCGAGGGCATCGGCGTCGTGGTGGGCTCCACCAGTCCGGACCACATGCGCGAAAACCTGGACCTCGACTTTGCCCTCACGGACGAGGAGACCGAAGTCCTGCGCGGCCTCCACACCGGCAAAGGCTTTCGCGACCCCGACGAGCCAGGCCGGGAGGAGTATCTGCGAAAGACCTACGGCTAGCCCCCTGGTCCTTGTCGAGCCTCCCGCACGATCTTCCGACACAATCCTTCCGACACAATCCTTCCGACTCAATCCTTCCGACTCAATCCTTTGGCTCGCTCTGCCTGCCGCTTTCCTGCCCCTTCGTGATCAAGGCCACAGCGGGGAAAACGTGCTCCTTGCAGGGCAACGGCCTTTTTTGCCACTATCCCCAAAGGCCCATGGGCCCATTCCTCCCTTCATCTCGCAAATTTCGGCACAGCAGCAGCCCCGCAAGGGCATTCCATACACCACCCCCATGCCGCTCATCTTCATTTTGCCCATCATCCCCGGCCTCTATCTTGGCTGGAAGGCCCTGCGGCTTCCTTTGCCGCTTGTCGTGCGCCTTGCGCTCGCAGGTTCAAGCCTTGCCGTCTCGCAGATCTACACCATCCAGCACCGCATCTTCGGCTCCCTTGCCGGCCCCAACGTGCCGTCGTACGTCCTCGAGCTCCAGGTCTGGGCCTTCGCGGGACTTGTCATCGTCTTTCTGGCGGCCCTGCTCTGGGATTTGGGAAGGCTTTTGCGCTGGCTCTGGCGCCTTGCCGCGGGCAGGAAAACGGCCGCGAAGACCCAAAGGAGCGTGATGGGGACAGGTGCGTCGCATCCTGCTTGCGCCAATGACCATGATCCGGCATGTGCCGGCAATGTCCCCCTGGCCCCCACAAGGCGCGCCTTCCTGAAGGGAAGCGCCTCCCTTGCAGGTGCCGGCCTCGTGGTGCCCATGGGCGGGATCATGTCGGCCTGGGGCGTCACCGAGGCCGTGGCCGTGCCCACCGTGCTTTCCTGGACCTTGAAAAGCCCCGATCTGCCCGACGAGCTGGACGGCTTCACCATCGCCCACATGGCGGATCTGCACTTTGGCCCCTTGAGCCGCAGGGAACGGATTGCCGAGCTTGTGGCCCATATCAACGACCTTGGGCCCGACGTCGTCTGCATCACCGGCGATCTTGCCGACGGCGACCCCTCCTGGCGCTGCGCAAGCGGCATCCCGAGAGGCGAGCTCGCAAGGGAGCTCGGCCAGCTTTCAAGCCGCCACGGCACCTTTGCCTGCACCGGCAACCACGAGTACTACGCAAGCTACCGCGCCTGGATGCGCCTCTGGGAAGAGGCCCGCATCCGCTTTTTGCACAACGCCCATGCCGTCCTGCCGGCAGGGGGCGGTGCAGGCCTTGTCCTGGGCGGTCTCGACGACATGGTGGGCGGCACAAGGCACAGGGCAGGCGAGGTTTTCCAGAACCTGGATGCGCAAGGCCATCGGACCTTCAGGGTCCTCATGGACCACAGGCCCGGGGACGCCCGCCAAAACAGGGCCCTTGGCGCCCAGCTCCAGCTCTCCGGGCATACCCACGGCGGCCAGTGCCCCCTGCTCGACCGCGCCATCGCCAAAGCCAACGGAGGCTTTGTGCGCCACTGGTACGACGTGGACGCCATGCCCCTCTACGTAACCGCGGGCGCGGCCCTGTGGCCCGGCTTTGCCATGCGCCTCGGCGTCCCCGCCGAGACCGCCCTCATCCGCCTCGAAAAGGGCGACTGCCTCTCCTTCGAAAAGAAGGGCGAGGCCCAAGGCTCCCAAAAGGGGCACGCCCTTGTCCTTGACGACCATGAAAAGGCGCCCGCATCCCCCCAAGGGCCCCTGATTCTTGACAGCGGGAGCGCCTGAAAGCCTGCGCGGCCAAAAACGTCCGCAATCGCCCGGCACCCTCGCATCCCCAGGAGAACAAGCCATGTTTTCAACCATACTGGACGCCATCGGAAACACCCCGCTCCTGAAGCTCTCGAAAGCGGGCGCGGGGCTTGATGTCACCATCCTTCTCAAGCTCGAGAGCCGCAATCCCGGAGGCTCCGTCAAGGACCGCGTGGCGGCCCACCTGCTGCGCGAGGCCATGAAGGACGGCAAGATAAAGGCTGGCGACACCATCATCGAGGGCACGAGCGGCAACATGGGCATAGGTCTTGCCCTTGTGGCGAGAAGCCTTGGCCTTCGCTGCGTGCTCACCATGCCCGAGTCCATGAGCCTCGAGCGCCGCAAGCTCCTGAAGGCCCTTGGGGCCGAGCTTGTGCTCACCCCCGCGAAAGGCGGCATGACGGAGGCCGTGGCCACGGCCGAAAAGATGGCTGCCGAGGGCAGGGGCATGCTGGTCGGCCAGTTCGTGAATCCCAAGGCCCCGGACGCCCACTATCTGTCCACCGGCCCCGAGATCTGGACCGAGACGGGCGGAAACGTCGACATCTTCGTCTCCGGCGTGGGCTCCGGCTCCACCCTGATGGGGGTGGGCCGCTATTTGCGCGAGCACAAGAAAGACGTCCGCCTTGTCGCCGTGGAGCCCGAGGAATCCCCGGTGCTCTCGGGCGGCTCCCCCGCGCCCCACGGCATCCAGGGCATAGGTGCCGGCTTTGTGCCCGGCATCTACGATGCGGCCATTGTGGACGCGGTGTTCTGCGTCAACGCCCCGAGGGCCATGGAGACCTCGCGCAGGCTCTTCCTCGAGGAAGGCGTGAGCTGCGGCATCTCCACCGGCGCCAACGTGACCGCCGCCTTCGAGATCGCCAGACGTCCGGAAAACGCCGGCAAGACCATCGTGACCCTGGCCTGCGACACCGGCGAGCGCTACCTCTCCACCGCCCTCTTCAACCAGGAATAGACGGAACTTTTGGGCAGATTTGCCCAGAGGGGCCAGCCTCAAAACCGAAGGGTTGCCTGTTTCACAAAATCCGGCCATGGAAGATGGGAGGAGACCCCACGGACACGGTCCGGGACGTCCGATCATTGGCGAACCCGGAGACGTCGGGGCCAGGTTTCCAGCAATCACGCATTTGACATGCGTCTGACGCGCATTTGCCTTTCCCCCACCAGGAGGACACATGAAGAAACATCTTGAAAGCGCCCCAAAAGCAGGTGCCCATTTCCCCTGCAAGATCATCGGCAGGCTCCTCGTCTTCCCGGCCCTCCTTGCCCTGCTTGTCCTGCAGGCGGGCGAGGCCCAGGCCAACGACGAGCCCCCGGCCCACATGCAGGCAGGCTACGTCCAGCGCGTGGATCTTGGTTCGGCCAAACTCCTCTCCATGGTGGACGCGCCCACGACCTTTGCCGAAACCCTCCTTGCCGAGGAATACCGTCCCCTCATGCCAAAGGGCACCTTTCACGGGGTGGTGAAAACCTGGCTTTTGCAGGCCGGCGACAAAACCATTCTCGTCGACACCGGCTTCGGCGGCCTTGGCGGCCACGACTGGGGCACCCTCAAGATCCTCGAAAAGGAAGGGGTCGCGCCCGAGGATGTCACCGACATCATCCTGACCCACCTCGACTCGGATCACATTGGCGGCCTCGCGAAGGACGGCAAGCCCGTCTTCCCCAACGCCGTGGTCCATGTCTCGAAGCTCGAGCACGACGCCTGGAAGGCCGGCAAGACCAACCGCGGCGAGGAGGGCATGGACTTTGCCATGACCCAGCTGGCCCCCTGCAAGGTGGAAACCTATGTCTACGACGAGGAGATTCTGCCCGGCATCACGGCCCGCGACGCCCATGGGCACACGCCTGGGCACGCCACCATCGATCTCGTCTTCGACAACGAGCGCTTCGCCATCCTGGGCGACATCATGCACATCTGGACCGTGCAGCTCGCCAACCCCGACATCTGCACGGGCTACGACATGACGCCGGAAGAGGCCGCGGCTTCCCGCAAGGCCACCTTCGAACGCCACGCCAAGGACGGCACGCTGCTTGGCGGCATGCACTTCCCCAACATCGGCCGCCTCACCCAAAACGCCGACGGCTCCTTCACGCTCTCCGAGGAAGTGAAGTAGCAAGGCCCAATTTCGATCGCCTTGCAGCATGACGGCCATCAATG
>CAZWOT010000066.1:0-1843 GCA_964635595.1 uncultured Desulfovibrio sp. | reverse complement strand
ATGACGGCCATCAATGCCGGCTCAAGGCCATCTGGACGTCGACCATTCAAGCCCCGCTTCGGCGGGGCTTTTTCATGCCCTTCCGGCAAGGCCTTCCCAGACGGGAAACGTTGGTCCAAAGCGTCCGCGTCCAATGCTTGAGGCTCCTTGAGGGCCGTATTCGGGAGGCATCCATGATCGAACTCTTCAAGCCCCTTTTCCAGCACAGTCAAGCGCAGGACAAAGAGCCCCCAGGTGCGCCATGGGACGGATGATGCCCAGAGCCATGAACCTTGGCCACTCGCCCGTGTCCGTGCAGGGGCTCTTCGTCCTCAATTCCCCGAAGGACGCCCGCTCTCGACATCGGCTGCGGGGGCGGCACCAACCTGGCCCGTCTGCTCGATCTCTGCCCCGGGGGGAAGGCTTGGGGGCTCGACTCCTCTCTCGAGAGCGTTTCCCGCAGCATCGGCAAGAACGCCCGGGAAATGGCCTGGGGACGCTGCCGGATCGTTCCTGGGGACGTTGCGGATCTTCCCGACATCCCCGGCCTCTCTCTTGAGGAGAAGAGCCTCGACGCGGCGACGGCCTTCGAGCGTCTCTGGCCCGACCTGTCCAGGGCCTTTGCCGCCGTCCATCGCCTTCTCAAGGTTTCTCAGGGTTTCTCAGGGTTTCTCAGGGTTTCTCACGGTGGGCGGCGTCTTTCTCGTCTGCAACGAGGTCATGGACAAGGAGGCTCCCTGGGCGCGGGTGGTCGACGGCATGACGGGCTGCACGAAAGACGGGCTCGAACAGCTTTTGCGCGAAGCCGGCTTTGCCGGGATACGGAGCGAGACCAGCGGCAGGAACGGGCTCTGTGTCCTTGCCTCGAAAAGCTGACAGGAACCGGCAGGAACCGAGACGAGAGCGCTCTTTCGGCCCTGCGCGAACGTTTCCTTCCTTGAGCGACCCGGCAGTCCCCGCCGGTTTTTTTCGTGCATGGTGCCTGCCTCAAGGCTCTCCCAGGGCTCCCTGCTGCCTGGCACTCCCGTATTGGGCCTTTGCATTCCCGGCCTTCTCGTCTGTGCCCTCGTTTGCGCTCTCCTCGCCCTTGCCGGAGAACAGGGTCAGGAGCAGCACGCCCAGGAGCATGCAGCCCATGGCCGCGAGGGTGACGGCGTTCACGGCCTCGCCGAGGAAGAAGATGCCGAGACAGGCCGCGGCCATGGGCTCGGCAAGGCCAATGGTCGAGGCCGTGGAGGCCCTGGTGGTCTTGAGACCCGTGAGCGTGAGGGTGTAGGCAAGGGCCGTGGCCACGACGCCAAGATAGAGCGCGATGCCGAGTCCCCGGGCGCTTGCGACCCAGCCCATGGGGAAAAGCGCGTAGACCGGGGAGATGATGAGCCCGCCAAGGCCAAAGAGAACCAGCATGACGGTCTCGGGCGGATGCTTGCGGCTCAGGGGCTTCGAGAAGACATAGTAGCAGGCGTAGCAAAAGCCCGCTGCCAGGGGCATGCCGAGGGCAAAGCCGGAACCTTTCTGCATGCTCTGCCAGTTGAGGAGCACAAGGCCCAAAATGGCCAGAAAGGTCGCCCCGTACCAGGCGGGGGCCGGCTTCTCCTTCAGCAGCACGAGTGCCAGAAGCGCCACGATGATGGGCGAGGTGCCGATGGATGCCACGGTGCCGACGCCTATTCCTGCATCGAGGACGCCCTTGAAAAAGCAGAGCTGGAAGCCCACGAGGGCAAGGGTGGCGGGCAGGACGTTGAGGGCAATCTCCTTGCCGCGCCATGTCTGCCCAAAGGGAAGCGACCTTTTGAGGGCGCACCAGCAAAAGAGGGCTCCAAAGCCCACCGCGAGACGCAGGGCGCCGATGACGTAGGGGGTT
>CAZWOT010000065.1:0-11204 GCA_964635595.1 uncultured Desulfovibrio sp. | reverse complement strand
TCATGAAGCCCATTCTCAAGGCCAAGCAGAACGCGCTCACGGAACGCTAGGCGCGACAGGTTTTGCACCATGAAACAGACCATCGACCAGTCGCCCGGCCAGGCGCCCGAGAAGACGCCGGACCAGACTCCCGACCAGGCAAACGCCCAGGCCCCGACAAACGAGCTCAAGGGCCCGCCTGCCCAGACAGGCGGGCCCGGGGTCGAAGCAGCGCCCAAGGAGGCTTCAGGGGAGGCTCCAAAGGGAGCTTCGAAGGCTGCACCCGAGGCCAAAGAGGTGGAGGCCGCAGGCTCGGTGAAGAAGAAGGACAGGTCGCGCACCCTCCTTTTCGTCTCCTTCGTCATTGCCTGCGTTCTGACCATCGCGGGCATCGTCAACATGTGGAAGGAAGCCGAGGAAACCAGCACGCGCTACCTGACCGACGTCATCGCCGAGCTGGACAGAAGCCAGGGCACCATCGTCCGCGCCTGGACCGGCAGCTTCGAGACCGCCCTGCTCTCGCTCGCGGACAACAGCGACTTTTGCGAGTTCACCTCCAAGGTGAGCGGCATGGGGCTGCCGAGGGACGTTCTGCTCTCGCTCACCGGCCGCGCGGCGGATCGGCACAGCATGCTGAGCCTGCTCGCCCAGCGCAGATCCCCCGAGGACCAGCAGAAGCTGCGCGAGTTCACGGACATGGCCGACTCCATCCGCAGGGAGCTCGTCGACTTCGCGGCCCGCTACAACTTCAAGAGCGCCTACCTCTTCACCCGCGAGGGCACGCCCTGCATGGGCACGGACACCATCCCGCCCAAGTTCCACGACATCTCCAGGACCTTTGTCCTGGACATCACCTCGACCTCGAAGGCCGCCCACTCGCAGCCGGCCTACGTAACCGAGGGCAGGCTTCACGTGGACATCGCGGCGCCCATGATCCTCATGGACAAGCAGTCCCTGCTCACCTACAACGTGGGCGTACTGGTCGTGACCGTGGATCTCGGCGACAGCCTCGAGCGCATCCAGGCCGCCATGAACGAGCAGATCGGCGTGCGCACCTACGTGCTCGAGGAGCAGGCCGACGAGAGCCTCATCGTGCTCTCCGCCTCCAGCACCCAGAAGGTGCCCCTCGAGGACTGGACCGTGATCACCGACAGCATCCCCTTCGGCCTTCGCCGCCTGCACGGCGAGAGCGAGGACGCCTACGTGCTCGGCCGTCGCCTGCTTGCCACCAACCTCTTCTTCCTGACGGCCCTGCCCCGCTCCTCCGCGGACAACCTCGCCAGCATGGACAAGGACGCCCCCACGCGCCTCGGCGCCCTCGTTTCCGGCGTCCTCTTCGTCATGGCCATCTTCTGGGTGTGGCTCATCGCCTACGGAAGAATGAAGAGGCGCCTTTTCGAGTCCCTGGAAATCCGCCTGCGCAGCGCGGCCCAGAAAAGCCAGATGCTCGGCACCTTCGACCACGACATCGGCATCGGCATCGTCTGCACGGACTTCGACAAGAACATCCTCTTTGCCAACGACAGCTTCGCCAAGCTCTCCGGACGAAAGAAGGCCGGCGAGCTCCAGGGGCTCACCACCAACGACCTGCCCCAGGATCTGGCCATGGACATCGCCCAGCACACGGCCATCGTGTGGGAAAAGGGCAGGCCCATCTCGGCCAAGGCCAGACTGTGCGGCCAAAGCGGCGAGTGGAAGACCTACGGCGTGCACGCGGCTCCCTACATCGACGACAAGGACTACCTCACCGGCCTTGTGGTCTTCTACCGGGACATCAGCGACCGTCTCCAGGGCGAGCAGCGCCAGGAGGCCCTGGTGGAGCAGACCGTGGGCGCCCTGCACAGGCTCATCAACTCCCTGGACCCGCATCTCGGGCGCCTGACCACGCTGGTGAGCGAGATGGCCGTGCTTGTGGCCGAGCTCGACAACAACCACGATCCGAAGACCGCCAGGCTCCTCTCCATCTGCGGACGCCTCTTCGTGTTCGGCAACACGGCCAAGCCCGAGAACCAGATCCTGCGCGACGTGCCCGGCACCAACCGCAAGGCTCCCGTGGGCCTGCCGCTCATGAGCATGGACTTTGACGGCCTGCCCGTGGCCCAGACCCTGGCCGATCTCTACGAGCGCCTCGACGGCTCCGGCAGCCCGAGAAAGGTGTCCGGCGACGAAATCAGCAAGGCCTCGCGCTATCTCGCCATCGCCGAAGCGGTCTGCTCCATCATGTACCCGCGCGAGGGCGAGGCCCCGACCGACTGGGAGAAGGCCTACGAGCCCCTGCTCGACAAGGAGAAGTACGATGCGGCCGCGGCAAAGCTCTTCAACTACCTGAAGACGCCGCAGGGCGAGAAGCTCCTCATCCGCCTGCGCCGCAAGTAGGCAGCTCGGCCTCCCCTTCTTCAAATCCCGTATTCCCCCCTTTCCTTCCCTGCCGGGTCCCCTGCGGTCCGGCAGGGATTTTTCGGAACAAAGACATGCAGACCCCTTTCTGGCTGCCCCTCTGGCAAGCGGCCAACGCACTTTTGACCGTCGCCACGGACGCCGCCGTGGTCCTGCCCTTCATGGCCCTCGTCTGCCTCTTCATGGGCCGCAAGAGCCACCGGGAAGCCATGGCCAGGGCGGCCCGACTCTTTGTCAACACAGGGCTGGTCACCGCCGTCTTCGGCATCATTTCCATCCTGGGGCAGGCCTGGGTCAGCCTGCGCCTGCTCCCGGGCGCCTCGCCCGCCATGGAACCGGCGCCGCTCGACTTCACGGCGCCCGCGTGGCGGGCTCCCGTGACAAGCTTCCTGACCTGGGCCCTGGGGCTCGTCCTGCTTCTTCTCGTCCGGAAGATTGCCGCCCCGGTCTTTTCCACGGCCGCCATGGAGACAGACGAGGAGACGGGCAGGAAGCTCGACGCGAAAGCAACCATTGCCGCCGTCCTTGCACTTCTGGCCTGCGCGGCCTTCTTCTCCTCCATGGTGCTCAGGAACTGGCCGTTTTTGGGACTGCCGGACCAGATGACCGAGGACGCGGCCTTCAGCATCCTCCTGAAGTACAACTGGCGCAGGGTGTGCGCGGCCCTCATGCCGGCCGGCGCCATCGTGGTGCTCACCTATTTCCTGCAGCTGCCCGGCCTCTCCCGCGAGCAGCGAAAGGCGGCCAGGGAAAACCGCGAGCGCGAGGTCATCCCCGGCACGGCCGAGGAAGTAATGCCGCTGACCCCAGTCGAGACGGCCACGCTGCGCATGGGAACGGCCTTCGGACTTGCCGGCGCCGTCTTCCAGCTCCTCGACGCAAGCTTTCTGGCCTTCAGCCCCGAGGCCGGCATCGGCTACGGCGGCTATTCCAGCATCATGCGCTTCGGCCCCTTCCTTGTGACCGCGGGCTCCCTTGTGTGCTGGGCCTTTCTGTTCGCAAAGCCCAGGAGAAGCCAGCTGCTTCTGGCCCTTCTGCCGGTGCTCCTCATCCTGCTTCGTGCGGTGGCCGGCTTCTAGCGCCCAGGCGGATTTTTCCCGATGCGGCCCCCTCCGATCGGGGCCCAGACGCGAGGGAGCCCATGACGCGAACATGCGCGCATGGGCTCCCTCAATTTTGTCCGGCATCCGCCGGCGGGCGTGATTTTGAGGCCTTTCTGGCCTGTCGGGCTTTCGCCCCGAATTCTACGGATTCTTGTCCTCGTGCCAGCCGAGGAAGATGCGGTAGGCCTCGTTCTCGGTCTCGTTGACGTAGGGGTAGCCCATGAGGTGGACCCGCTCGAGGAAGTTCTTGAAGGCCTTCTCCTTGCCCTCGGGGACCTCGATGCCCACCAGCACGCGGCCGAAGTCGGCACCATGGTAGCGGTACTGGAAGAGCGTGATGCTGAAGTCCATGTTCATGGCGTCGATGAAATTCAAAAGCGCGCCAGGGTGCTCCGGGAAGATGAAGCGGTAGAGCTTCTCGTTCTTGAGCCAGGGGGCGTTGCCGCCCACGAGATGGCGGATGTGGAGCTTCGCGAGCTCGTTGTGGCTCATGTCCACCACCCCGAAGCCCGCCTTGCGCATGTCCTCCATGATGCCTTCCTTCTCGCCCTCGGCGGAAAGCGAGAGGCCAAGGAGCACATGTCCGCGCACGGGGTCGGAGAAGCGGGTGCAGACCTCGGTGATGTTGCGGTTGCCGATGCAGTGGATAAGGGCGCGGAAGGAGCCTATCTGCTCGGGGATGTCCACGGCGATCAAAGCTTCCGTGGCCGAGCCGATGGCCGCGCGGTCGGTCACGTAGCCAAGGCGGTCGAAATTCATGTTGGCGCCGGAGACGATGGCCACAAGGCGCTTGCCGTGGAGGTCGTGCGCCTTCGCATAGGCCTTGAGGCCCGCGAGAGAGAGCGCGCCCGCGGGCTCGGCCACCGAGCGGGTGTCCTCGAAGATGTCCTGGATGGCCGAGCAGATGGCGTCGGTGTCCACGAGCACGATGTCGTCGAGGCAGTCGCGGCACAGCTCGAAGGTCTTCTGGCCCACGAGCTTCACGGCCACGCCGTCCGCGAACAGCCCAACCTCGTGCATCTCCACCGGGCGCCCGGCCTGGATGGACCTGCGCATGTCGTCGCTGTCCACGGGCTCGACGCCGATGACCTTCACTTCGGGTCGCAGCTGCTTGATGTAGACGCCCACGCCCGCGGCGAGACCGCCGCCCCCGATGGGCACGAACACGGCGTCGAGGGGACCGGGATTCTGGCGCAAAATCTCCATGGCAATGGTGCCCTGGCCCGCGATCACGTCCTCGTCGTCAAAGGGGGGAATGAACACCGCACCCGTGGTCTCGACAAGCTCCTTCGTCTTCACCGCGCAGTCGCTGAAGGACTCGCCCGAGAGCACCACCTTGCCGCCCAGGCGCTCGACCGCGTGAACCTTGATGGCCGGACTTGTCTCGGGCATGACGATGGTGGCCTCGCAGCCAAGGTGCTTCGCGGACAGGGCCACGCCCTGGGCGTGGTTTCCGGCCGAGGCCGCGATGACGCCCTTCGCGAGCTCCTCCTTCGAGAGCTGGGCCATCTTGTTGTAGGCCCCGCGCAGCTTGAAGGAAAAGACGGGCTGGGTGTCCTCGCGCTTCAGAAGCACCGTGTTGTCCAGCTTGCGCGAGAGGTTCTCGGCCGGCTCGAGGGCCGTTTCCACGGCCACGTCGTAGACGCGGCTGAGCAGTATTTTCTTGAGATAGTCGTTCATTCCCATGGAAGTTTCCCTTGATGGCCCGGCATGCGCGGGCAGATCCCCGCATATGCCGGGAAACAGACAGGGCAACTTTCTATCCCCTACGCCCATAAAGCGCAAGATATGCCGCCCGGGCCGCCATGCACCTGGGGCAGGGAGCTCGTAAAGGCCCATGGCCTTCCTGGCATGGACTGACGGCACGGTGCGGGTCTGGTCTTTCGAGGCATTGTCAGGCCTGGGGCTGCCCCTGCTTGCGCTCCGGACTTTCGCTCTGCCATTTGGGGAGCGGAGCTTCCTCGGCCGCCCCCTCGTCCGCCCCGATGCCGAAATTTTCCTTGTAGAGCCTGCGCGCGTCGTCGTCGCCGATGAGGTAGAGGGTGTCGCCCCTTGCGAGCTTCTGGTCCGCGGGCGGATTCACGTGGACCTGGCCGTCCTTCGCGTGCACGGAGAGCACGCTGCAATGGGTCTTGGCGCGGATGCCGCTGGAGACGAGGGTCAGCCCGTCGAGGTTGTCCTCCACCCTGGCGCTGAAGACCGAGAGACGCTCGTTGAGCATGAGCACGCGCTTGGGCGAGAGGAGGTTCACCACCGTGGCCGAGATGAGAGAGGCCAGGGAGAGCACGTGGTCCGCGCCGGCAAGATGCAGGCCGTTCACGTTCTTGTCGAGGGAGGCGCGGGAGATGATCTGCGCGTCCGGGCGGATGCGCCGGCAATAGATGGTCAGGTAGATGTTGGCGTCGTCGTCATGCGTCGTGACGATGAGCGCGGGCGTGCTGCGGATGCCGGCCTTTTCCATGAAGGCCAGATCCGAGGCGTCGCCCTCGAGGACCGGGATGGGCCCCGCGTCCACCTTGCTGCCCTGGCGATCCACGATGAGGGCGTTCATGCCGCGGCGCACAAGGCTCCTCGCCACGGCCACGCCCACGCGCCCGCCGCCGATGATGATGACCGGGGGCTCCTTTGCGGCGCCATCCTCTTCCTCCCTGGTGCTCACCATGCGGTTGAAGGCCTCCACCTGCTCCCGGGTGCCCGCCACCATGAGCACGGTGGACCTGCCGAAGGTCATGTCGGGCCTTGGCAGGCTGAAGACGCCGCGCGTCCACACGCCCACGACGCTCACGCCCGAGTCCTGGCGGATGCCGCTTGTGAGAAGGGTCCTGCCGGCAAGGGGCGTGCGCATGACCGGCGCCTCGGCCACGACAAGCTCGCCGAAGTGCCCGAGCACGCTCACGCACTGACTCGGGTTGATCACGCGCCTTGCCAATGCCTCGCCAAGAAGGCTGTAGAAGTGGAAGCAGCGCCCGCACCCCGCCATGCGCAGGATGTCGCGCGCCTCGAGGCTTTCCACGCCGGCCACGATGTTGAGGTCGGGAGCGGCTTCGTGGGCCGAGAAGACGATGTTGGCGCTTCTGATGTCCCTGTCCATGACCACCAGGGCGCGGGCCGTGTCGGCATGCAGGCGCCGGTAGGTCTCCTTGTCGTCGTACTCGCCGAAAACCACCTTGTAGCCCGCGCTCAGGAGCTCCTGTGCCTTCGGCAGGTCGCTGCTCAAAAGGAAGACCTTCATGTCGTAGCGCGAGAGCGAGGCCGCGAGGTTGAGGGCAAGGGGATTGGTGCCGGCTATGAGCACGTGCCCGGTCATGGTCTCGGGGAGCCTGCGCTGCACCTTGTCCTTTTTCTGGCGCTCGAGCCAGGGAAGGTAGAAGTGCTGGATGAAGGTGAACGGCAGGAGGATGAGGAAGAAGACGATGCCGGAGACGAGAACGACGATGGAAAAGAGCTTGCCCACGTCCGAGTGGAAGATCACGTCCCCGAAGCCCAGGGTCGACATGACCGTGAACGTCCAGTAGAGGCCGGTCACGATGGAGTAGTCCCGGCCCTCGTAGAGCATGATCAGGTGAAAGAGGGCCGTGAAGAGGACGATCTCGCCCACGACGATCGCCATGAAGCGGTAGAAGGCGCGCTTGTGGTCCTGGGTCTCGTCCTGCTGGACGACATTGAGGATGACCGAGATGAGGGACTTGAACATGTGCTTGGGGCCGCTTTCCACATTCCTCGCGTGCTCCCGAAAGCCGGTGGGGCCCGGGACGCCGGGGGATTTGCCAAAATTTTGGGACTGCCGGCCTTCATGCCGGCAAAGGCTCGTGATGGCGGCATCCTAGCCGCCGGCAGACGCTTTTTCCAGTCCCCCGGAGAGGGCGGACGAAAGGCACATCGGCCCCGATGCGGCTTTCAGGGGCACGGCACAGGCTGCGGCCGCAAGTCCTTGAGCCTTTCCAGAAACTCCCCGATGGTGGCCGGATTAAAATCCGGCAAAGGGGGCTTCTTGAACCCCGCAAGCTCGAGGGAGCCGACCGGAAAGGAGCAGAAGGGTGCACCTTCCCTGGGCTCCGGCACGTGCACGCACAGCGCCGTGAAGCTGGCCCTGTCCTCCTTGCGCCCGCCCGCGAAATCCGCGTCGCGGGCAAGGACGGCCAGGATGAAGGCGGCCAGGCCGTAGCGGTCGGTCGAGGCCTGTACGGGACGCTCGAAGATGAAGGCCGGCCTTTCGTCCACGTACAGGAGCACGCGATCCGTCCCGCCCTCGCCAAGGGAGAGGTTCTTGCGCACGAGCGCCTGAACGAACCCGTGATCGAAGGGGTCCTTGGCGCGGCAGCGCAGCGTTTCCATGTCCGCTCTCCAGTCTTTTTTGTCCATTCCTGATCTCCCTTGTCTCTCCTTCCTGGGGCTGGCGCGAAAATGGCGGGCGCCAGGGGCGCCATCGGCTTCATTGGCATCATGACCCCCGTGCCCATCCTGACACAACCCGGCCCCATGCGCATCATTGGGAAACGCCCCGTCCTTGCAGCGCCCGATGGCTCGAGGTCTGGCCGGTTTGCCCATGCTGGCGCTCTGGACAAAGGCCTGGGAAAAAGGCACGCTTCAACCCGTCGCGGCCCGGCATGCATGGCCGGATTCATGGCCGAACACGGCCGATCAGGACCCAAACCGACACAAAAACAGGTGCGGCATCGGCGATAAGCCCTTGCCGACAAGATATCAGCACCCCCGGGAGGACCACCATGGACAGCGCCAGGGATATGGGAATCAAGGCCAGGGCGGCCTCGCGCGCCCTGGCTGCGGCAACGCCCAGGGCCAAGCGGACGTTCCTGCAGAATCTGGCAAGACTTCTGAACGACCGCAAAAAGGAGATTCTCGAGGCAAACGCCAAGGACCTTGAAGAGGCCCGCGCCCTCGGCCTCGACGGTCCGCGCCTGGACCGCCTCACCCTCACCCAGGCCATCATCCAGGACATGCACAGGGCCTGCCTGCACGTGGCCGAACTCCCGGATCCCATCGGCGCCATGGAAACCCAGTGGCAGCGGCCGAACGGCATCCTCGTGGGGAAGATGCGCGTGCCCCTGGGCGTTGTCTGCATGATCTACGAGGCGCGGCCCAACGTCACCATCGATGCTGCCATCCTCTGTCTCAAGGCCGGCAACGCCGTGATCCTGCGCGGCGGGCGCGAGGCGCTCAACTCGAACCGGTCTCTGGCAAAGCTCCTGCAGGAGGCGCTCTCCTCGGCCAATCTGCCCGAGGACGCGGCCCAGCTCGTGCAGTCCACCGATCACGCGGTGGTCACCGAGCTCTGCCATCTGGACGAGTACATCGACGTCATCATCCCCAGAGGGGGCGAGGGACTCGTGCGGGCCGTGACCGAGGCCGCCACCATGCCGGTGCTCAAGCACTACAAGGGGGTCTGCCACGCCTATGTGGACGAGTCCGCAGACCTCGACATGGCCCTTGCCATCGTCTTCAACGGCAAGGTGCAGCGGCCCGGCGTGTGCAACGCCCTCGAGTGCCTGCTCGTGCACGAGAAGGTCGCAAGTGACTTTCTGCCCATGGTCGGCGCAAAGCTTGGGGAGGCCGGCGTGGAATTTCGGGCCTGCCCCGTCTCCCTGCCCCTGCTCGGGCAAAACGCCAAACCCCAGGCGCCCGAGGACCTCGGCATGGAGTTCCACGACCTGATCCTGAGCGTGTGCGTGGTCAAGGATCTGGATGCGGCGCTGGCCCACATCGCCCGCTACAACTCCAACCACACCGACATCATCGTCACCAACGACTACGCCAACGCCGCCCGCTTCATGCGCGAGGCCGACGCCTCCATGGTGGGCGTCAACGTCTCCACCCGCTTCAACGACGGCGGGCAGCTGGGGCTGGGGGCGGAGATCGGCATCTCCACCTCCAAGCTGCACGCCTACGGGCCCATGGGCGTGACCGAGCTCACCACCACCAAGTTCGTGGTCACGGGCAGCGGCCAGGTGCGCGAATAGGCCCGGACTCAAGGACAGGGCCGGGAAAGCAAAGGACGAAAAGGACGCGTCGGAGCCCGACATGAGTTGCGTGGCCATACTCGGGGGCAGCTTCAACCCCCTGCACGTGGGGCATTTGAGGCTCGCCATAGAGGTGCACGAGGCCTTCCGGGGACAGATCGACCGCGTGGAGCTTCTGCCCACGGCCCATCCGCCGCACAAGGCGGAAAAGTACGTCCTGCCCTTCGACATCCGCGTGGACCTCATCCGCGAGGCTGCGGCCCCCTACCCCTGGCTTTCCTGCAATCCGCTCGAGGGCGAGAGAACCGAACCCTCCTACACTTGGGACACGCTGGGCCTCCTCGCGGCGAGAGAGCCGGACAGGCACATCGTCTTTGTCATCGGCAGCCAGGACTACGTGCTTCTGCCCACCTGGCACCACGGGCTGGAACTGCCCGAGCGCTGCTCCCTGCTCGTGGCCCCGCGCGGCTTCTACAAGCCCGGCGACTTCGTCCGCGACACGCTTGCCATGTGGCCCGACGCGGCCGAAACGGCGCCGCTCACGAAGGACGGCCTTGCCATGAGCCTTGGCAGGGGGCAGGTCCTCTTCCAGCCGCTGCCCTGGCTCGAGGTGAGCGCCTCGCTCATCCGCGAGCGCTGGCTTGCCGGCCGTTGCGTGGACTACCTTGTGCCAAGAGGCGTTGTCCGCATGCTCGAGGAGCGCCGGGAAGAAATCCGCATCCTCTGGACGTAAATTTCGCTACAAGTGCGCCAACACCACGGATTGCCCCGCCGGGGGCCGCCTGACGGCCCCCGACATGCGGCGGGGCCTGAAACTCGTGAAAAATTTTTCTTGGGCAATCGCAAGCACTTGCTCATTAGTCACGCCTTTTTTTGCCCCTTGCCAAGACCCCTTGTTGAAATTATATATTGAACAGAACCCTGTCGCCTTCATTTCCCTCCCAGGCGGGGAAAACGGGCGGATTGACAAGTTCACGTCCAACCAGAACTGGAGAAAAACATGGCTGCCAACATCAAGAAGATTCTTTGCGCGGTGGATCTGTCCGATCACAGCGGCGAAGTTGCCGAGTATGCGGCCTATTTCGCCAAGAAGTGCGATGCGGAAGTGTCCGTTGTCTACGTGGCTCCGACCCTGAGCCAGTACACGGGCTTCAAGATTCCCCAGAGCGACATCCACGCTTTCGTGGGCGAAATTGTCAGCGGCGCCCAGGCCAGCATGAACGGCTTCGTGGCCCAGTACTTCGACGGCATCAAGGCCAGCGGCGAAGTCATGGTGGGCTACGCGTCCGACGAAATCCTCGCCAAGGCCAAGAGGGAGGACTCGGACCTCATCATCATGGGGACCCATGGCCGCAAGGGCATCGACCGCATTCTCTTTGGCTCCGTAGCCGAAAAGGTCGTCAAGAACTCGCCCGTCCCGGTGCTCACCCTTCGCCCGAAGGACTAGAGCGGTTTTACCTTGAAATCCAATATGTCAGACGGACATGCCCGGACTCACAGAACCACCACCCGAGATAGCATTAAGCTTCAAGATGAAACCGCTCTAGGGGAAAGACCAAAAGAACCGTTGTCGGTCAAAACGGGCCTCCCGGCCCGGGCACGACCCGGCAGTTTCCGAAACTTGCCCCGCGAGGAAAAAAATCGGAAATTTTTGGTTGACACCGGCAGCGCTTTTCTTTAGTAATCAAAACACGTCACGTCTCCATCGTCTATCCGGTTAGGACAGCGGCCTCTCACGTCGCTAAGA
>CAZWOT010000064.1:0-11243 GCA_964635595.1 uncultured Desulfovibrio sp. | reverse complement strand
AAAATTGGCCGCTAGACCTCGTTTGGGCCCGGGAGATTCGTGCGCCCGAGGATCGCGAGTCCCTGCTCGTCGGTAAAGTTGAAGGCAAGGGGCGTGACCGTCACAAAGCCGCGGGTGAGAAGATCCTTGTCCGAGCCAGCGTTCACGGTTTCGGGCGGAATCTCGCCAAGAAGCCACCAGTAGCGGTTTCCGCGCGGATCCCGGCATTCCTGGTAGGTGTTTTTCCACACCGCCGAGGTCTGGGAGCAGACACGCACCCCCTTGCTCTGCGAGAGCAGGCCCCTGGGGTAGTTCACGTTGATGACGCGGCGAAGGGGCACGGACGTCCAGTCGATGGCTTCGGCAATGGCCACGGCGTGGCGGGCCTTGGCGAGGATGTCGATGGGGTCCTCCTCGTCGTCCGAGACCGCCATGCTTGGCAGGTTCTCGTGGCAGGCCTCGGTGGCGGCGCCCACGGTGCCGGAATAGAGGATGTCGGGGCCCACATTGGGGCCGGCGTTGATGCCGCTCATGACAAGATCCGGCTTTTCCTCGAGGAGCTCGGCCAGAGCGAGCTTCACGCAGTCCGTGGGCGTCCCGTAGAGGCCGAGGCCCTGGAAGCCCGGCTGGTTGAAGCGCACGGCGCGCAGGGGAGCGAAGATGGTCAGCGAGTGCCCCACCCCGGACTGCTGCTCCATGGGGGCCACCACGTCCACCTGGTGGCCGCGCTCGCGCAGGGCTGTGTACAGGGCCATGAGCCCGCGGGCGTGTATGCCGTCGTCGTTGGTCAGAAGAACTCTCATTGCGCGCTCCCCGTGCGGGCCCCGATTTTGGCCGAATCGTTTGACTTTTGAGGAGAAAAGGGGAAAGTGTGCCTTGGAATGCCGATTGGGAAAATTCGCCGCCTTTGGCGGGCTTGTCAATCCCCGACGGGGCGTGACAGGGCATGCCTGGCGCCCCCTTGGCACAAGAACCCGGCGCCTGCGAAAAGGCGCCCCCGGGGCCGACCATTGAAGGCTTTTCGGGGCAGGCTTTTCGAGGTCGGCTTTCCGGGGGCTTGCGGGAAGCTTTTGAAGCTTTTGAAGAGGAAAGAAAAGACGTGATGATGGACAAAGGGATGCGGGCTGCCGACATCAGGATCAACGGCGACATGGTGGACGGTCTCTTCGTGACCGCCGACGTTATGCGCATGGTCGACAAGAACGGCAACCCCTACTGGGCCCTGACCCTTGCCGACTCCACCGGCAGCGTCGGCGCCAAGATCTGGAGCCGTGCCGGGCAGCTCAGCCCGGAGACCCTCGAGAGCCGCGCTTTTGTCCGCGTTCGCGGGAGCGTCAACGTCTTTCGCGACCAGCCCCAGGTGCGGGTGGATTCTCTCCAGGTCCTCGACCAGAAGGCCCGGGAGGCCCTCAATCTCGACGACTTTCTGCCGCCTTCTCCCTACGACGGGCCGAAGGCCTTTGCGGAGCTCATGGCCATCGTGGAGAGGGAGGTGGCCGGCACCCCGTGGCAGCGTCTCGTGGACGCCTTCTTCGACGGGAAGGGCCGCAGGGACTTCATCAACTCCTCGGCCGCGCGCAGCATGCATCATGCGGGACGCGGCGGCCTTGCTGTGCACGTTCTCGAAATCTGCAAAATCTGTCTCTCGCTGGCCGACCTCTTTCCGGACCTCGACCGCCCCACGCTTGTGTGCGGGGCCCTCTTCCACGACATCGGCAAGCTCGAGGAAATGCACACCGACCCCTTCGAGGTGACCTACACCCGTCCGGGCAATCTCTTGGGGCACCTCGTGCTCGGTGTGGCCCGACTCGAGGGCCTGTGCGAGAAGGTCGGCCTGCCGGCCGAGCTCAAGGAGCATCTTTTCCATCTGATCCTGAGCCACCACGGCCGCATCGACTACGGGGCCGTGAAGGAGCCCATGTCCATGGAGGCCGTGGTGCTCGCCGAGGCGGACATGCTCTCGGCACGGCTCAACACCATTCGCAATCTTGTGGAAAACGTGGAGCCCGGCACGTTCGCCCAGGGAACGAAATGCTCGTGGTTTCGCGGGGTTTCGACGAAGACTTTTGCCGGACAGCTCCGGGAAGCGGCTTTCGGGCGGGACGGGGAGCCTGCCGTTCCCGCCGACGTCAATCTTCCGGGTAATCACGAGGAGCCGGAAAAGGAGTCCGCGGACGTCTCGAGCCCGCTGGAACCTGAAACGGCGGAAGACCGTGCTCCCGTCATCGAGGAAATCCCCGTGGGGGCTTCCGGCATGCTTCCGGACGACGAGTTCTCCGCGGGAGGCGCTTTCAAGGCCCTGCCTCCGGACGAATTTCTGCCGGACGCGCCTCCGGTCGAGGAAGGGTATCTCAGGAGCCTCGAGACAGAGGAACCCGGCAAGGCGCCTGAAGGGTGGGAGAAGACGAAAGCTCCGGGCGAATCCGGGACAAGGGCTTCCAGAACAAAAGGCGGCGGGCAGCCTTCCCTGGTTCAGGGTTCCCTGTTCAACAAGCAGGGCGGGCATCCCAAAACGGCTTTTTGACAAGGGGGGAGAGCCCATGTTCATCACCTTCGAGGGCATCGAGGGCGGCGGCAAGTCCACGGCGCTGGGTCTTGTGGCCGAACGCCTCGAGAGTCTCTTTCCGGGGCGGGAAGTTGTGCGCACGAGGGAGCCCGGCGGCTGCAATCTGGGCGCCCAGATTCGCAAGATACTGCTCGAGAGCACGGACCCCATCGAGCCCATGGCCGAGCTCAACCTCTTTCTCGCGGACCGGGCCCAGCATGTGGCCGAAATCATCAGACCCGCCATGAAGCGTGGCGCAATCATCCTGTGCGACCGCTACGTGGACTCCACCATGGCCTATCAGGGTCATGCGCGCGGGCTTGATCTCGCAACCCTGGAGATACTGAACAAAAGCGCCACCCTGGGGCTCAAGCCGGATGTAACGCTCCTTCTCGACCTTGCCCCCGAAGAAGGCCTTGGCCGGGTGCGATCGAGAGCGAAGGAAGCGCAGGCCAGGGGGGATTCGGGCGGAGAGGATCGCATCGATCGGGAGACGCTCGACTTCCATCGCGCGGTGCGCCGGGGCTTTCTCTCCATTGCCCAGGAGGAGCCTTTCAGAGTATGTTTGATAGACGCGGCCCGGGACAGGGACGCGGTGGCCGAGGCCTGCGTCGCGGCCATCGTGGAGCGTCTGAAAGAGGGCTGATGAGGGTCCTTGCCTTTCGGGCAGGTCCTCATCGAAAAATGTCTCCAAAGCATCGCCAGGTCATCACCAGGCCATCACGAAACAGCCAAAAAACATGTAAGGCGGGACGGCCACGAAACAACACGGCCCGACCCACCACGCGAGGATTTCATGCGGGAAACCTACATTTACGAGAACGACTGCGGCAAGCATCGCATCAAGAAGGTACAGGACGCCGTGGCGGTGCCCGCGCTCCTGCAAGCATGCGAGACCGAGGACTTCGAGTCCATGGAGCCCATGTTTGCGGCCGGCGACCCGGAACTTGCCTACTGCACGGCGTTCCGCGATGCTGTGGGAGCAGGCGGCGTCGTATTGGTTGCCGCCGGCAGCGCCGAGCCCCTTTTCTACGTCATCTGCAACAACAACCTCGACCTCATCGCTGCTGCCTCCCACTTTGCCAGCATGGTGTCCAACATCCGCTACGGCCAGGACATCTTCGACGGCCTGGAGGACGAGGACTGATCCTGCGGGGGCTTGACGAAGCGTTGACCAGAAAAAGGACAGCCAGGCCTGCGGGGAGAGCCTTGTCATGAGCAAGCTGCTCCCCGACTTTGCGCGGGCCAGAAACACCCTCGGGGTGGTGTTCTTCCCGGCCTTCGACTGGGCCATCACTCCCACGCATCCGGAGCGCGAGGAGCGGCTCCTCTACACGCGCGACCAGCTGAAGGAGGAGGGCCTTTTCGACATCGAGGGCATCGACGAGTACCGCCCCGCCCTCATGGAGCGCGATGCCGCCTCCATGGTCCATTTCTGCCTGCCTTCCACCTCGGCCGTGGTCACGGATTCCCACCGCGCCTCGGCAGGCGGGGCCATCGAGGCTGCCCGCCTCGTGCTCGAAGGCGAAAAGGACAAGGCCTTTGCCCTGGTGCGTCCGCCAGGCCACCACGCCATGCGGGTGGTGCACGGCAACCGCGGCTTTTGCAACATCAACAACGAGGCCCTCATGCTGGCCCACATCCGGGCCAGTTACGCGCACCCCGAGGGGCGTCCCCTGCGCATCGCGGTGGTGGACACCGACGTGCACCACGGGGACGGAAGCCAGGACATCTTCTGGAACGACCCCGACACCCTCTTCATTTCCCTGCATCAGGACGGGCGCACGCTCTATCCGGGATCGGGCTTCATGCGCGAGTGCGGGGGCCCGGCAGCCCTCGGCAGGACCGTGAACATCCCCCTGCCGCCCAACACGGCGGACGAGGGGTACCTGCACGTGATGGAGCACGCGGTCATGCCCATCCTGGCCGACTTCAGGCCCGATCTCGTGGTGAACTCGGCAGGCCAGGACAACCATTTCACCGATCCTCTGGCACACGAGCTTCTGACCGCCCAGGGCTACGCCAGGCTCAACGCCCTGCTCGACCCGGACATCTGCGTGCTCGAGGGCGGCTACGCCATCCGCGGCGCGCTCCCCTACGTGAACCTGGCCATCTGCCTCGCCCTTGCCGGCCTCTCCCCCGAGGACATCCGCGAGCCGGATCTCGAGAGGCTCCCCCATGTCCAGTCGGCCAGAACCTCCGACGCCGTTCGCGCCCTGACCGACGAGGTGCTCGAGCGGTATTTCTCGCCCCCGAAACACCCCTGGCGGGGCGAGGAGGAACGCGGCTTCTGGGTGGTGGACCGCCAGATCTACTACGACACCGACGGCATCAGCGAGGCGCAGCGGGTGAGCTCGCGCCTTTGCCCGTCCTGCCAGGGCTGGACGTCCTGGCTTGCCCAGTCCTCGCGCACGGCGCTTTCCTTCTGCGTGCTCGTGCCGCGAAACAGCTGCGCCGAATGTGCGAACGCCGCCCGCGACGCGGCCCAGAAGGCCCGCCGCTCCGGGCGTTTTGCCCACGTGCTCTTTCTTGACGAGACCGGATACACCCCCACGAAAACCTGGCCCCTGGAGGAGAAGACATGGCCCAAGACATACTGATTATCGGTGCCGGCGGCGTCGGCAGCGTCGTTGCCCACAAGTGCGCCCAGGCCGCCAGGGACGGCGTCTTCGGGAAGATCGTGCTCGCGAGCCGCACCGAGTCGCGCTGCAAGGCGGTGGCCGATTCCGTGCGCGAGCGCCTCGGCGTGGACGTGGAAACGGCCAGGGTGGACGCGGACAACGTGCCCGAGCTCTGCTCGCTCATCCGCGCGGTCAATCCCGCCATGGTCCTCAACATAGCCCTGCCCTACCAGGATCTGCACGTCATGGACGCCTGCCTCGAGTGCGGCGTGCACTACCTCGACACGGCCAACTACGAGCCGCCGGAGACGGCCAAATTCGAGTACAAGTGGCAGTGGGAGTACGACGGCCGCTTCCGCGAGCGCGGGCTCACGGCCCTGCTTGGCTCCGGCTTCGATCCCGGCGTCACCAACGTCTTTGCGGCCTGGGTCATGAAGCACGAGCTCGACGAGGTGCACGTGCTCGACATCATCGACTGCAATGCCGGCGACAACGGCCAGCCCTTCGCCACCAACTTCAATCCCGAAATCAACATCCGCGAGGTTTCGGCGAAGGGACGCTACTGGGAGCGCGGCGAGTGGGTGCAGACGGCTCCGCTCTCCTGGTCCATGGACTTCGACTTCCCCGACGGCATAGGCCCGAAAAAGTGCTTCCTCATGTACCACGAGGAACTCGAGTCCCTGGCCCTGAACCTGAAGGGCCTCAAGCGCGCCCGCTTCTGGATGACCTTCTCGGAGAACTACCTGAAGCATCTCTTCGTGCTCAAGAACGTGGGCATGACCCGCATCGACGAGGTGGAATACAAGGGCCAGAAAATCGTGCCCATCCAGTTCCTCTCGGCCCTGCTTCCCGATCCCGCCACGCTCGGGCCGCTCACCCGCGGCAAGACCTGCATCGGCAACGTCATGCAGGGCGTCAAGGACGGCAGGAAGAAGAGCGTCTACATCTACAACATCTGCGTGCACGAGGACTGCTACGCGGAAGTGGGCTCCCAGGCCATTTCCTACACCACCGGCGTGCCGGCCATGATCGGTGCCAAGATGATGTGCGAGGGCAAGTGGCTCAAGCCAGGCGTGTGGAACATGGAGCAGTTCGACCCCGATCCCTTCCTGAAGGACCTCGGCGAATACGGGCTTCCCTGGACGTGCGTCGACGTGACCGACAAGGAGCCCCTCTAGTGGCCCACGAGGAAATCCTCCTCTCGGACAGGGTTCCCTCGCCCTGCTTCGTCATCGACATCGACAAGCTAAAGGCAAACGCGGCCATCCTCGACACCGTGCAGAAACGCACCGGGGCAAGGGTGTTGCTCGCCCTCAAGAGCTACGCCTGCTGGAAGACCTTCCATCTGCTTTCGCGGGCCAAGGACGGTCCTCTGTGGGGCACGTGCGCGAGCAGCGTGGACGAGGCGAGGCTTGGCAGGGAGGAGTTCGGGGGCGAGGTGCACGCCTTTGCCGCGGCCTGGACCGAGGCCGAGGTGCGCGAGCTTCTGGACATCGCCGACTCGATCGTCTTCAACTCGCCCGCCCAGTGGCGGACCTTCCGTCCGCTCCTTGAAAAGGCCGGGCGCAACGTCGAGGCCGGGCTTCGCATAAACCCCGAGCACAGCGAGGGCACGGTGCCGCTCTACGACCCCTGCTCGCCCATTTCGAGGCTGGGCACAAGGCGCGCCCACATGCCCGAGGACATCATGGAAGAGGGGCTCACGGGCCTGCACTTCCACACCCTGTGCGAGCAGAACTCGGACGCCTTCGCCCGCACGGCAAGGGCCGTGGAGGAGAAGTTCGCGCCCTTCCTTGCCCGCTGCAAGTGGATAAACGTGGGCGGCGGACACCACATAACCCGCGCCGACTACGATCTCGATCTGCTCTGCCAGACCCTGAAGGAGCTCGCCGCACGCTACCGGGCGCAAGTCTACATCGAGCCCGGCGAGGCCGTGGCGCTGGATGCCGGCTGTCTTGTCGCCACCGTGCTCGACGTGACCGAGGCGGACATGCCGCTTGTGCAGCTCGACATCTCGGCCACCTGCCACACGCCGGACGTGCTGGAGATGCCCTACAAGCCGGACATCGTCTACGAAAGCGGGGACAGGCTGCTCCACGCGGACCGCGCAGAGAGAGCGTCCGGCCCCGAAGGCGCCTGGCGCTGCCGGCTCGGGGGCAAGAGCTGCCTTGCCGGCGACGTGTTCGGGGAATACGGCTTTGCCGCTCCCCTGCGGGTTGGGCAAAGGCTGCTCTTCCAGGACATGGCCATCTACAGCATGGTCAAGACCACGACCTTCAACGGCCTGCGGCTGCCCTCCATAGGTCAGGTGGACGGCTCGTCCGGCAGGGACGTCTTCACCCTGCTCCACGAGTTCGTCTACGAGGACTTCCGCTGCCGCCTTGCCTGAGGACCTTCCTGTCCCGTTCCCGAAGGCCGCCAGTCGGCACCTCGGCGGCAGGCTTCGAAAAGGATTTGGCCTCGTTCCCGCATGTTTCGGGGACGAGGCCCTTGTGCGTCGTGATGTCGCAGGAGGCTTTCCGGCGGCCTTCGCCTACTGGTCGCGGTGGGCGGTCTTTGGAGAGAGTTCGCGCACCACGTAGGACTTCGAGCCTGGCTCCGGGCGCGGAGAGGCCTCGTTCATCAGGAAAAATGCGCCGGAACGGCCGGAATGGGCCCGGGCTTCCTTCTCCGGCTCTTGCTCGGGCCTTGTCGTTGCCAGCTGGACGTGCCTTTTGGGGAAGGGGCGCACGGTGAGCTCGTCCCTGGGATAGCCCTGCCAGGCACCCAGGGCCGGAACGCCCCAGACGGGCGTCTCGCCTTCCTCGGCCAGCACGGCCGCGGCAAGGCGCATCACGTCCACCTCGGCCTGTGCCGCGCCGGTGAAGGCGCGCCTGCGCTGCGAGGGACTGTTCGTCTCGCGGCGGTGCCTGGTCATGTGCATGGCGGGCTCGTGGTCGTTGTAGAAGCCCGTCATGTAGTCGGACACGGTCACGAAGCGCTGGCAGCCGCCGGCGCGCAGCTGCTGGATGACCCTGGGGATGTCGTCCACCGTGGTCTTGTGGATGTCGTGGAAGAGAAAGATGCCCCTGAGACGCCCCCTGGCCGCTATGTGGCCCCTGGGATCCGGAAGGCGGGTGTAGTCCTTCGGAAGCCTCTTCCAGTCCTCGGTGTCGTATGACCATGTGACGATGCGCATGCCGAGATCGTTGGCAAGGCGCGCCAGGTTCTTGTCCTTGGCGCCGTAGGGAGGACGAAAGAGGGTCGGCTCCACGCCGCAGGCGCGCAGGAGATTGTTCGTGCGCACGAGCTCGTCCTCGCGGCGCTTGGGCCCAAGACGCAGGAAATTGGGGTGCGAGTAGGAGTGGCTCGCGATTTCATGCCCTTCCTCGGCAGCCCTGCGCACCACGTCCGGGAGTTTTTCCACGTTGCTCCCAAGCACGAAGAAGGTGGCCCGAATGCCGTACTCGTCGAGCATGTCGAGAAGGTGCGGCGTGAAGTTGGAAGGGCCGTCGTCAAAGGTGAGCGCACACAGGTTTTCCCCCATGACCTCCTCGTAGATGAGGCGGCCATGATAGGGCGCGTACGGGTCCGTCATCTCGGCAGCCTTCGCTGGCTGGGACGCGAGAAGTGCCGTGCAGAGCATGGCCGGAAGAACGGATCTGCGAATTTTCCGCGTGAGCGACGTGGAGAGTTTCATGCTACTTCGTTTGGGGGAAAACGTTCGTGGGGTTCACGATCTACGCTTGCCGCCCCGAAACTTCAAGCAAGTTCGAGAACGACAGCCTGCGTCAGCGGGGTCAAGTGTTCGAAATTGTCGGCATTTCTTCTTGACGACATGCGAGGCCAGGGTGTCCTGCCGACGTGTCTCCATGCGCGCGCTCTCTCCGTCCATGAGTGGATTTTGCGCACGGAATGAGGCAAATTGATGTGCACCGACTCTGGACGTCGGGCGATACCGGGACCTGCAAGAGCCTTTTGCAGTTTGCTGCATGCAGTCTCGAGCGCTGAGAGGCAATGCCAACACTCCTTATATGAACGTGTTGTGAGAGTTGTTGAGGGGGATGCGGTGTCTGGATCAAATATAACACTCAGCCCGATATTTTCCGTCATTCGCGAGAACAACGGGTATTACGTAGACAAGACGGCATTTCTTGAGCCGTTGTTGGGCACTTACAAAGAGGCAAGGCTTTTCACTCGTCCAAGGCGGTTTGGAAAAAGCTTGTCCATGAGCATGATCAGCGATTTTGTTGACATATCGAAAGACAGCAGAAAACTGTTTGAAGATCTTGTGATAAGCAAAAACCAGGATTTCTGCGAAAAATGGATGAATCAATACCCAGTGGTAAATCTTTCATTGGTGCTCTGTGAGGGAGACACCTTTGAAAGAGCAGCAAATTCATTAAAAAAGGCAGCGCAGTCTGCGTACAGAGATCATCTTTACTTGCGGAACAGCGACAGGATATTGCCGGAAGACAAGGAGTACTTTTCGGCAGTTATATCGAGTGATGCAGACATAGACCTTATCCAGAATTCTGTTGACAGACTGGTGTCAATGGTTGCGTATCATTATGAAAAACCAGTCATTTTTATTGTAGATGAATATGACAGACTTATTGAAGATTCTGCATATGGCAAATTTTATGAGAAAATGAAATATTATTTGCGGCCAATGTATGGATCTGTAATAAAGAACAACAAATATGTAAAATATTCTTTTTTGACTGGTTGTGCACGCATGTCCATAGAAAGCATGTCGTCTGGACTGAACAACGTGGAATGTTATGACGTCAATACATCGATGTTTTCAGAATTCATGGGATTTACTGAAGAAGAAGTGGACAGAATTCTGTTTGATTTTGGTTTGCAGGAAAGAAAGTCGGAAGTCAGGAAATGGTATGATGGATATACCTTTGGCAAGACAAAAGGGATTTATTGCCCATACGATGTATTAAAATTTGTAGATGATTGCAAAAGCGGCGAGCATGCAACAGCACAGCCTTACTGGGAAGGCACTGGAACCTTGACGGCAGTAAAGCTGTTTTTGCAAAAAGTTCATCCGGAAATCGACGATAAAATAGTTTCTTTGGGTGACGGTGGGCATGTTTCGTGCAGGATACGAAAAGAACTGAATTTTCATAATATTTCCGATTCTCAAGACAATATTTGGACGCTTTTGTATAATTATGGATATATTACCAAAGCAGACAAACAATATATTGATGAAAACATACTGTTTCCATTTGACGATCAGGATATTGTTGTCGTTCCAAACAAAAGTGTCAAAATGGCACTTTTAAATGAAATTGCTCTCTGCATGAGAGACGGATTCCATGACCATGCTCTCGGCACATTGACCAAAGCTTTTGTCAATGTGGATGTTGAAGCATTTCAGGAAGAACTGAACAAGCTCCTCCTGGAGAGTGTCAGCGATTTCGACTACCACGAGTACTTCTATCATGCATGGCTTTTGGGCTTGCTCACGGCCTGCGGCGGGAGCGTCTTCTCCAACCGGCAAAGCGGACTTGGACGACCCGATCTGCTTGTCTCAATCCAGGACATGGTCATGATCGTCGAGCTCAAGCGTGAATCCACAAGCTCGTCCGTTGCTCTTGAATACGTTGCGAACAGGGCTCTGAACCAGGTGCTTGATCGCAGGTACGATGCTCCTCACCTGCATGCGTCCAGGGTGGTCTGCTGGGGCATGGGGTTCAGAGGGCGGGAGTGCAGGGTCGTTGCCAGAGCAAGCAAGACCGGCACGGCCGTTGTCTGAGGTGCTCGTCCAGGGAGCATCTGGACCGCGGCCCTGCATGCGCATGGAGCTCACCCCGCCGGCGAAAAAGGTCAGGAAAAAAATTCCGCAGATTTTGTTGACAAGGCAGGGCAAACTGCGTATCTACACTCTCCGCATGGGGGCAGTTAGCTCAGCTGGTAGAGCATCGCCTTCACACGGCGGGGGCCACAAGTTCAAGTCTTGTACTGCCCACCACCCATGTACCGCGGAACGGTAGTTAAGACGGTTATAACGCCGGCCTGTCACGCCGGAGGCCGAGGGTTCGAGTCCCTTCCGTTCCGCCAATCATTTTGTAATTACTCAGCACAGCTCTGTAGACCCCACG
>CAZWOT010000063.1:0-11468 GCA_964635595.1 uncultured Desulfovibrio sp. | reverse complement strand
CGGGGCGTTCGACCCGAAGGTCTTTGTCCCCGGGCCCCTGCTCTCCGGCCTAGAGGAGGTCCGGCATGTACTCGCCCATGGACACGTAGAGGCGCGAGAGGGAAATGAGGTAGTCCCCCCGCGCGGATGTCAGCTCCACCTCGGCGGTCAGAAGATTGGAGGAGGCGTCGAGCACGTCGAAATTGGTGCCCACCTGCTCGCGGTACTGGGCAAGCGCCGACTCGTAGGCCTCGCGGGCATGGGCCACGTTCTGCCTTGCCACGTCGATGCGCTTGGCGGCCTCGCGCAGGGCAAGGTAGTTCTGCTTGACGTCGAGACCGGCGTCGAGCATGAGCCCGCGCGCCTGGCTTCTGGCCTGGGCCACGAGCCAGCCCGCCTGCTGGTCGGAAAAATAGGTCGTGCCCCACTGGAACACTTCCCAGGAAAGCGTTGCGCCCACTTCCCAGGTCGTCGAGCGGCTGCCGTTGTTGCCGGCGCGCTGCAGATCGAGGGTGTTCCCGCTGGAGGAGATGTTGTAGTAGGCCTCCACCTGCGGATAGTAGCCGGCTCTGGCTATGAGGCGGTCCTTCACGGCCATTTCCACGGCCTTGTAGCCCACATAGAGATCCGGGCGCATGCGGTAGGCCGCTTCCAGGCATTCCTCGAGCGAGCGTTCGAAGGGCCTGGTCACGAGGGCACCCTCGTAGGCCACGTTCTCGGTGGCCGCGTAGCCGAGGAGGGTGTTCAGGGTGGCGATCGTCGTGTCGCGCGTGTTCTCGAGGGTGATGAGCTCGCGCTGGGCCGTGCCCAGATCCACCTGGGCCTGGAGCACGTCGAGCCTGGGCCTCAGGCCCACCTCGTAGAAGCCGGTGGTGATGGCGAGCTGGTCCTCGAGCCGCGCCACGGCCTCGCGCTGGCTGCGCACGTTCTCCATGGCCGTGAGGGTGCCGATGAAGCTCTCCTGCACGCTGCCCGTGGTCTGAAGCTCGGACTGGCGCAGGGCGGCCTTGTCGCTCTCGGCCTGCAGGGCCTGCTTTTGATAGGTTCCGAGCGTGCGAAAGCCGTCGAAGAGTATCTGGCTCACCTGGATGTTCCAGGTGAAGGTTCCGCGGTCGGCCGGCTGGCTGGAATAGTTTGATGCAGGATCCCTGTCCTGGCGCTGGTAGCCGTAGGAATAGGAGGTGGAGAGCTCGGGGAAAAGCTCGCCAAGGGCCGCCTTGCGGCCTTCTTCCGAGGCCTTCGCCCCGGCTTCCGAGGCGCCGAGGGCGGGGTTGAAGTCGAGGGCGTGGCGCACCGCCCGGCCCATGGTAAAGCTTACGCCGGGCGCAGCCGGCTTCTTCGCCTCCTTGCCCTTCTCGAAGCGCGTGGGCGCCACGGGCTTTGCCGCTTCCCTGCTCAGCATGGGCCCGAAGCTGTCCGGGTCGAGCATGTCCTCGGCACCTGCCTGGGCAGGGCAGACGAGCGCGAGCATGGCCGAAAGGGCAAGAGCACGGGAGACCTTCCGGGAAAATCCCGAGGGGCCCCGTTTCATGCCGGTCTCTTTCGGACAGGCGAGCGGCTTTTCGCGGTCGACGCTTGCGTGGGTGCGATGCATGGGGGCAGAATATACAGAATTTTGCGAGCCTAGCAACCGGGCAAGGGGCCGTCATCCCGGCAGGAAGCCCCTTTGCGGGCAAAATGCCAAACGGCCTTCGCCCCGACGGGAAGGCACGCCATGCCCAAGGGCGCTGCAACGCTGCCGGGGCCCCTTGCGCTCGCGGGACTCTCGCTGCCCTTTTTGCGCACATGGTGAGGGGCCTGAACCTGCCCGCCTTCGCCCGCCCCCTGCCTGCATGTCCTCCTTGAATTTGCACCCGCCTTGCCGCAAGATGCCGCAATTTCCACCTTCTTTTGCGAACCGTCCCCTGCAAGCCGTCCCCTGCGACCCAGAACATGCGCCCCCCAGGCTCGCCGCATTTTCGGATCGGCGCTCCCCGTCGGGCAAATCTGCCCCTTTCGGGCCTGCCATGGAGACAATTTGCGGCTTCCTCCTTGCCAAGGTCCCGGAAGAGGGATACCACTTGGAACGCGTATTCTACGCATTTCACTTCGCCCTCGCGCTGTCGTTCCAAAGGGGGCGCATGCCCCGGGACGCGGCCTGACGTGGGCTTTTGCGGCAACTTGAACAAAGACGCATCCCAGGCTTCGAACACCCCCTCGTGACTCTGGAGGCCCCATGCCCGTCACAATCGTCGAGAAGGAAATCCTCATCCCCGGCAAGACCAGCAAGATGGTCCTGGACGCGCCCGACATCGCCCGCCACGCAAAGCCCGGGCACTTCGTCATGCTGCGCATGAGCGAGCACGGCGAGCGCATCCCGCTGACCATCGCCTATACCGACAAGGAAAAGGGACACATCGCCATCGTCTACCTTGTTCTCGGAAAGTCCACGGCGCTTCTGGAAGAACTTGAGGCCGGCGACTCCATTCTCGACGTCTGCGGCCCCCTCGGGCGCCCCACCCACATCGAGAAGGCCGGCACGGTCATCTGCGTGGGCGGCGGCACCGGCATTGCCGCCATGCACCACATCGCACGGGGGCATCACGAGGCCGGCAACAGGGTGGTGGCCGTCATCGGCGCCCGGAGCAAGGATCTGCTGCTTTTCGAGAAGGAGCTCTCCTCCTTTGCCGACGAGCTGCTCATCTCCACCGACGACGGCAGCCGCGGCCAGAAGGGCATCGTGACCGATCTTCTGCGCCAGCGCCTCGAGGCCGACAAGTCCGTGTTCGAGGTCGTGGCCGTGGGCCCCGTGCCCATGATGGCGGCCGTCTCCAATCTCACCCGCGAATTCAACGTGAAGACCACCGTGAGCCTCAATCCCATCATGGTGGACGGCATCGGCATGTGCGGGGCCTGTCGCGTCACCGTGGGCGGCAGGACCCGCTTTGCCTGCGTGGACGGGCCCGAGTTCGACGGCCACGAGGTGGACTTCGACGAGCTGAAACTGCGCCTCGGCGCCTACCGGGAACAGGAGGCGGCCTCCATGGAGGCCTGGAAGGCCGCCCGCTAGGGCGCCCTCCTTTCGGTTCGGAACCCGTCAAAAACCCGATTTTTCAAGGCATCCCCCTTCTTTTTCTTGCCCCGAGGACGCGCCATGGAGAGCCAGAAGAAACAGAAAAAGGACCGCACCCCCATGCCCTGCCAGCCTGCGGAGGTGAGACGACGCAACTTCGACGAGGTGGCCCTCGGCTACACCCTCGAAAACGCGCTCGACGAGGCGAGCCGCTGTCTCAACTGCAAGAAGCCCCGCTGCGTGGACGGCTGTCCCGTCAACGTGCCCATCCCGGCCTTCATCAAGGCCGTGGCCGAGGGCGACGTGGACGAGGCCTATCGCCTGCTGAAGACCACCAACGCCCTGCCCGCCGTGTGCGGCCGCGTCTGTCCCCAGGAATCCCAGTGCGAGGGCCAGTGCATCGTGGGCCGCAAGGGAAAGCCCGTGGCCATAGGCCGCCTCGAGCGCTTCGTGGCCGACGCCCACATCGCCAAGACCGCACAGGAGCAGCAGACCGGCCACGGCGCCTACTCGCGCCCGGCGCCGGGCCTGAGCGTGGCCTGCCTCGGCTCCGGTCCGGCATCTCTTTCCTGTGCCGGCTACTGCGCATCCCAGGGCCTCAAGGTCCACATCTACGAGGCCCTGCATGAGCCCGGCGGCGTGCTCGTCTACGGCATCCCCTCCTTCCGCCTTCCCAAGGACGTGGTGAGAAGCGAGGTCGGGGCCCTGGAGGAACTGGGGGTGGAGCTCCACCTCAACTGCGTGGGCGGTCGCACGGTGCAGATTTCCGAGCTTCTGGAAGAGCACGACGCCATCTTCATCGGCGTCGGTGCCGGCCTTCCCAAGTTCCTCGGGGTTCCCGGCGAAAACCTTGTCGGCGTCTTCTCCGCCAACGAGTACCTGACCCGCATCAATCTCGGCCGCGCCTACAAGTTCCCCGAATTCGACACCCCCTCCTACCACGGCAAGGTCGTGACCGTGTTCGGCGCCGGCAACGTGGCAATGGACGCTGCCCGCACCGCCATGCGCATGGGCGCCGACGAGGTGCACGTGTGCTACCGCCGCACCCGCGCGGAAATGCCGGCCAGAGCCGAGGAAATCGAGCACGCCGAGGAAGAGGGCGTCATCTTCGACATGCTGGTGAACCCCGTGTGCTTCACCGGCGACGAGAACAGGCATCTGAAATCCGTGACCCTGCGCCGCATGGCGCTTGGCGAGCCGGACGACAGCGGCCGCAGGCGCCCGGTGGCGGTGGAAGGCTCGGACTTCGAGATGAAGACAGACCTTGCCATCGTGGCCCTCGGCACGAGCTCCAACCCCATCCTCCTCGAGGCAACCGAGGATCTCGAGAAGAACAAATGGGGCTACATCGTGGTCAACGAGGAGACCTGCGAGACCTCCATCCCCAACGTCTATGCCGGCGGCGACATCGTGACGGGTGCTGCCACCGTCATCCTCGCGGCCGGTGCGGGACGAAGGGCCGGCATCAGCATCTGCGAGCGGCTTCTGGGCGTCAAATAGCCCTTTCGCAAGACCTTTGGGGCCCATCCCCCTTCGGCAAACAAGGCCCGACTCCCCCGGGAAGGCCGGGAGACCTTCGATGATCAAAGCCGATCTCCACAACCACACGTCCTATTCCCACGGCGCCAACACCGTGGCCGAGATGTACCAGGCGGCAAAGGACAGGGGCCTTGCCGTCTTCGGCTTCACCGAGCACAGCCCGAGGCCCCTTGCCTACGCCTACCCGACCGAGTACCGGGATCGCCTGAACGCCCATCTTCAGGACTACGTTTCCGAGGTCACGGAGCTGACAAGGGCCGGGGGCTCCTGCCGGGTGCTCTTCGGCATGGAGATCGACTGGTTCGAGGATGACGAGGACTTTGTCCGCAGGGCTGCCGGCCAGTTCCCCTTCGAGTACCTGCTCGGCAGCACCCATTTTCTCGGCACCTGGGGCTTTGACGGCGGTCCAGGCCCCTGGGAGGAGATGGACGAGAACGCGAGATTTGCTGCCTACGAGGCCTATTTCAAAACCTGGACAAAGATGCTTGCCACGGGTCTTTTCCAGATCGCGGCCCACCCGGACCTCATCAAGATCTTCACCCGCGAGAGCTTCCACCGCTGGCTTGTGAAGGAATCGAGCCAGCGCCTTGTGAAGGACGCCCTCGAGGTTTTGAAGGCAAAGGACATGGCCATGGAAATCTCCTCGGCCGGCCTGCGCAAGCCCTGCCGGGAAATCTACCCCTGCCCGCTCTTCATGCGCATGGCAAGCGACGTGGGCGTTCGGGTGAGCTTTGCCTCGGACGCGCACACGGACAGCGACGTGGCCTACGGCTTTCCCGTGCTCGCAAGCTACGCCCTGGCCTTCGGCTTCGACCACTCCTGGTACTACGCCGACAAGTCCTGGCACAGACTGGATTTTCTGGACTGATGCTGCCGGGCCGAACTTTCCGGACCGAACCTCGAAAAGCGACAGCCTTTCCCACAGGCCAAAAGACAGGCCAACAACGACCAATGCCCACGGCACCCATCTTGTGCAGCCTGCGCCACGCGGAGCTCTTTTTGCCCTGTGCCCGCGATCGGCATCTGGTGCTGAAGGACGTCACCCTCGACATCGAGCGGGGACGCCACTTCGTGCTCGTGGGCAAGAACGGCGCGGGCAAGACGACGCTCCTTCGCCTCATCCACGGCGAAGCCTGGGTCACGGGCGGAAGCATCGCCTGGCTTGACAGCGACGCTGGGGACGAGCTCTCGACCTCCCGCATATCGGGCCTTGCCGTCACCTCGCTTGTCTCGCCGGCCCTGCAGGAAACCTTCCAGCGAAACGCCTGGGACATCACCGGCCGCGAGCTGCTTCTCACGGGCTTTGACGGAACCAACCTGCTCTACACGCAGACCCTGCCCGAACGCGTGGACAGGGTGGAGGCCCTTGCCCAAAGCCTGGGGGCGACCCACCTGCTTTCGCGCAGCGTGCGCGAGCTCTCCCAGGGGCAGACCCGCCTCCTGCTCCTCGGCAGGGCCATGGTGAAGGAGCCGCTCATCCTCCTTCTCGACGAGTGCACCGACGGCCTTGACGCCCGCCACCGCGAGCTCTTCGGCTCCGCCCTCGAGGAGCTCTCGCAAAGGAGCACCATCGTGCTCGCCACCCATCGGGAAAGCATGCTGCCTTCCTGGCTGACAGGCAGGCTCTACATCTCGGAAGGCCGGGTTTCCGAAACGCCCTTTGCCAGGGACGAGGAGACGGGCGAGGGCATCGGGGCAATCGGCGCCGCCATCCGGGAATCAGGGCCGGAAAGGACGCCCCAAAACCGCACGGTCTACCCCGGGGCGGATCTCGAGCCCCTTGTGGAAGTGGAGAACGCGGACGTCTACATCCACGGAAAGAAGGTGCTCTTCGGCATCAACTGGCGCCTGTTCGAGGGCGAGCGGTGGCTGTGCGAGGGCGCCAACGGCTCCGGCAAGTCCACCTTCCTGCGCATGCTCGCGGGCGACGAGCAGGTGGCCTGGCCGGGGAAGATAACCTTCCATCTGCCGAAGGAGGACGACATCCCCTTTGCCGTCCTTCGGCGCGGAGTGCGCCTGGTCTCGGACATGAGCCAGGCCCTCTACGAGTACGACGTGCCCCTCGAGGATCTCGTGCTCTCGGGCTTCGAGAACACCGTGGGCCTCTACCGCGACTTTGACGGGGACGAGCGCGCCTTTGCGCGGGAGCAGCTCGCAAGGGTGGGGCTTTCGGGCCTTGAAAACCGATCCATCCGCCAGGTCTCCACCGGACAGCTGCGCCGCGCCTTTCTCGCCCGGGCGCTGTGCGGAGCCCCCAGGCTCCTCCTGCTCGACGAGGCCTGCACCGGACTCGACGCGAAGGGACGGCACGACTATCTGGACGTCCTCGACCGTCTGGCCGACGAAGGGCTCTCCTATGTCTTCGTGACCCACTACGAGGAAGACATCCCCACAAGCGTCAACCGCCGCTGCCGCATGCGCAACGGCCGCCTCGAGACCTGAACATTCCCGGGACCGAACAACGGCCCCCAAAATGCGCGACCCTTTGCGGATCACTCCTCCGCAAACCACCGTCCTGCGGCCACGAGATGCACCTCGCCGCTCACGGTGGCCGTGACCATGCCCGTCTGTTCCTGTTCGGCGGACGGCTCGATGCTCACGTCGAGCTCCTCGCCGCTTGGCTGGAGGATGGAGAAGTTGCGCCCGCCCTCCGCGGCAAGCGCCAGGGAGAGCGCAAGAGCGCCGGAGCCGCAGGCCCTTTCCGCATGGAGCGTGTCGAGCCCTGCCACGTAGACCACGGGCAGCATCTCGAAGCCGAGCCAGCCTGCGCTCTGCCCTGCCATGGGCCGCTCGCGGTACCAGATGATGCCGCAGGCGGACTCCTGGTCCATGCGACGATCGCGCATGATGTCGCGTGCCCGTTCGAGAAAGAGGCCGTCCGCGTGCGGCAGGGGGCGTGCGGCCCTCTGGGGCACGAGAAGATGGGTGATGCCCTCGAGACGCACGAGCCGCTCCACGCCCGAACGCACAATTTTCGGGTACGGCAGGACAAGGCCCGCCGCCACGTGATGGCGCGAGGGGCCGATGCGCCTTGCCAGAAGGTCGACGGGCGTCGGCCAGCCGGAGACCTGGACCCTGTACATGGCCTCCCGCTCGCCCGAGGCGTGCAGAAGCCTTGCCCCGAAGGAGCGGGTCGCGTTGACGCAGAACTCGCCCCCGGCCATGTCCATGCGAAGATCGGCATCTGCCACGAAGGCCGCCTGCTCGGCGCCAAGGCAGTCGAAGGAGAGAGCCCTGGCGACCAGGGACGGCGCAAGGGGCTTTTCGAAAAAGAGCGTGGTGTTGCCCGAGGCGCTCCACTTCTCGAAGGCGTACCCGCCCGGGTTTGGCAGACTCAAGTTCCCCTCCTTGCCGACAGGACAGCTCGTTTGGCTGTCCTTTTTCGTGGTCGTTCTTGTTTCATTGGCAGTTGCAGACAAGGGCACTGTACTTTTTGCGCAATGCATTGCGCCTTGCTCCGACATTATGTCGAACAGGCATGCGAAGCGACTTGCAACGAGGCCCGAAAGGAGCCTTGCACCCGAATGGGCGTCGTACTTTTTCCCCTGTCGAAAAAGCACCGCGATTTCATGGCAAAACGTGAGGAAGAGCCCACGCAGAGGCGCTTTTCGGGTGTTGAAAAGTTCCCCGGATGATTGTAGTGCACCTGCCGTCGAGGCGCAATCGAAAGGCCGCAGGTCTTGCGAAAAGCGCCCAAAATTTCTATTCTTGTTCGTGAACCGCGAGTACCCCCCCTGGTTGGACTGCAGCAGGGGGAGTCCAGGGCTCCCGATTTCTGCATCCACGGTACGGTACGCGGTGATCTGTCTCATAGGCGTGATTTCCGCGCAAACTTCGACTTGGAGGCTTCCAATCTATGAAAATGCTGCGTTTCCTTCTTCTTGCAGTCGTGCTCGTGCTCGGCTACACGGCGTCTGCTTCTGCGGCCCCCGTGGACTGCACCAAGAAAATCGAGAGCTTCGACCTCGTCGTGGACTACTCCGGCTCCATGATGATGACCAATGCCCAGCTCAAGAAAACCAAAATCCAGGTTGCCAAGGACGTGATGCACCGCATCAACGACGCCATTCCGGCCCAGTCCTTCAACGGCGGCCTGCACACCATCTCCCCCAACGGCACCATCTATGCCCAGGGCGCCTGGGACCGCGGCAACATGCATGCCGCCATCGACCAGCTGAAGGACAACTTCCCCATCTTCGGCCGCATGACCTACATGGGTGACAGTCTCAACCAGTACGAGACCTTCATGAGCAGCATGCAGCGCGACGCCGCCCTCATCCTGTTCACCGACGGCGCCAACAACCAGGGCAGCGACTTCGTCGAGACCGCCCGCCAGATCTACGCTTCCCAGCGCAACCTGGTCATCCACATCGTGTCCTTCGCCGACACCGACGAGGGCGAGGCAAACCTGAAGGCCATTGCCGGCATGCATCCCGAGGCCCAGTACGTGCGCGCCGAGGATCTCGCCACCGACGACGCCGCTCTCGAGGCCTTCGTCATCGCCGTGTTCTGCGGCCAGGGCGAAAGCGTCATCGTGCTGCGCGGCGTGAACTTCGCGTTCGACTCCTACAAGCTCGACGCCAAGGCCCAGGGCATCCTCAACGAGGCCGCCGAAATCATCAAGTCCACCCCCGGCAAGGACGTGGTCCTCACCGGCTGGACCGACTTCATCGGCACCGACCGCTACAACGCCCGCCTCTCGCAGAACCGCGCCAACGCGGTGAAGCAGTACCTGAGCGAGCAGGGTGTGCCCGCCAGCCGCATGACCGCCGTGGGCAAGGGCAAGTCCTTCAAGTATGACAACGAGAGCGAGGAAGGCCGCTACATGAACCGCCGCACCGAGATCGGCTTCGAATAGCAGCAGCATCCTTGCGACATAATTTGGCAACCCCCGGCAGAAAGCTCGACTCTCTGCCGGGGGTTGCTCCTTCAAACGCCTTGCGGCAAGCGTTCCCCATACGGGGAACCCTGCCATTCGAGGCTTCCTTGCGTAACCGGCAAGGATCGCTTTTTGTTCAACCACTCCCGAGGCATATCATGAAGCATTCAACCATCAGCGTCCTGACCCTGGCCTGCGTGCTCGGCTTCACGGGCTGCACCTCCTTCCGGACCTCCGGCACGGCCGACGTCGAGATAGGGGCCGAAGCGGCCGTCGTGGTCGGCTCCGAGCAGGTGTCGAAGACCGCCGAAAACCTCCCCGCAGGCGAGGCCGACGTCAAGGCCAGGCTCGACCAGGCAGCCGGCAAGCTCGCTTCCATGGCCAGCCGCACCGTGGTGCCCAACAAGTCCAATCCCAAGGTGCAGAAGAAGGGCAGCGAGTATGTGACGACCTACATCGAGGTCGACCTCGCTTCCGTGCGCACCACCATGCGGCCCGGCCAGTCCTCCACCGTGCCCTACATCGGCATCATCGAGTACACGGAGGTCGGCTACGAGTGCTGGGGCGCCTCCCGGGAGGCCGCACGTACCTCCACCGACTGCCAGGCGACCACCACCCGCAAGGTGCAGGAGATGATCAGCTACGACGGCAAGCAGTGGGTCTATTAGGCGGTCTTCGAGATCGCCAAATCGCCAAAGGCACACCGGTTTTCAGGGCGCGCGGAAACTCCCGCGCGCCTTTTTGCTTGTCTTTCTTTTGTCCGGCATCGGGACCTGGGGCCCCTTCTCGTCGGTCCCCCGGAGTCCGGGACGGCAGGGCCTGGGCTTCGCGTCGCCCGCATGCCTTGCCGGCATTTTTGCTACTTTGCCCCGCGGGCCTGCAGGAGCGGCTCAAGGCCGCCTGCGAGCTCGTCGATGCAGGCCTGCAGGTCCCGGTCCGTGTCGCAGCTCAAGTCCCCGTACTTCTTGTAGAGGGGCTCGCGCTCGTTGAAGAGGTCGGCCACGGTCTGCCCCTCGCCTATGGCGAGGCCCCGATCAGGCTTCAGGGCGATGCGCGCCTCGATGACCTCGAGCGGCGCCATGAGGGAGACGATGGGGCCAAGCTTCTTCAGATGCTCCATGGCGGCCTCGCGGTAGACCACCGATCCGCCGGTGGCGACCACGCAGCGCCCGAGCCTCAACGAACTCACGAAGCGGGCCTCCAGATCCAGGAACTCCTCTCTCGTGAGCGCGTCGGTCACTTCCTGCAAGGGGGCCCCGTAGGCCGATTCCATGAGGATGTCCGTGTCCACGAAGGCGTAGTCGAGACGCTTTGCAAGCGCCCGGCCTATGGTGCTCTTGCCGGAACCGGCCATGCCGATGACGACGACGCACGCCTCGTCCTTCTCGGCTCTTGCGAGCAGCTTCTTCTGGGCCATGGGACAAACCTCCGTTTTCGCCGGGCGCGCGAAAGAATGCGCGTCTTGCCGGACCTGACAGAACATGTCCGAGCCGGGACAGATTCAAAGGCATGGACGCCCCGCCTGTCAAGATAAATCTCGGCCCGCACGGCCAATCCGAATCATCTCAGCCATGAGCCTCCATGCTTCCCGAACAGGCTCCCCGAACGACTTGACGGGCCAGCGATCCACATCTGTGGACAGGCAATTACGGTCATGCCCCTCCTTTGCTACGCTTTTCAAGCCCAGAAGAGTCTTGACGGTCGGCCGACCTCGTACCTCGCAACGTGGCCTCGCAGGAGCCATTGGGTGAAACAGGTCCCGAGGGCAGGCGAGATATCGAGACAGCCCGTCGAGAACATTCGCTTCAGTTTTTCCGAAGCCGGAAACGAAGGGAAAGCGGCTTGCCGGGAATACCCCGACTGGAAAACGGGAAGTCGATTTGTATCCTACTTCCGGGCCGAATATGTATTATGCCGGGAGGCCAAAAAAAATTATCGCTCATGGGCGACTGGAAGGGGTTCCTGATATCGGACGACTACGCGTTATACCGCAGGCGGGATCCCAAGATACGGCAAGCC